>JBMSHD010000033.1:0-18228 GCA_049416425.1 Francisellaceae bacterium
AAGCCCTTATGGTTGCTGACTTCTAAGATTTCAACTTACCAACTTGGGTATAGGCATCTGAAAGTCCACTGATTTGCTCGGCCTGCATGTTTTCAGCGCGCGCCTCCATCTCTCCTTTGATATCGACCAGACGCGATTTAAGATGGATCAGTTTCTCCTCATCGCTCATCTGAGAGTTATAGATATGCTCGACTTCTTGCAACATATTCATAGGATAAATCCAAAATTTCCTGATGTAATCACAATGATAGAAGAAAAAGCGCTACTTTGCGACTAGGTTTTAACACCTTCTTTAACCGAGCGATAGGCGGCTGAGAGATAAAGCCACATGGAATAAAACGTTAAAATCACGGCGACATACAGCAGGATAAAACCAAGAATCACCCATAAATCAGTAAGGCTTTTAGGTTTTAATAATAGAATAAATATCGCCGCCATCTGACTTGCTGTTTTAATTTTACCGATAAATGAGACTTTAACCACGGAACGTTTGCCAAGCTCTGCCATCCATTCTCTTAATGCCGAGACGATAATCTCACGGCAGATGATGGCAATCGCAGGAATAGCGACCCAGGAATAAGGATATAATGCCACCAGAAGCACCAATGCCGTTGCCACCATAAGCTTATCGGCAACCGGATCAAGAAAAGCACCCAGACGAGTTGTTTGCTGAAAATAGCGTGCCCAGAATCCATCCAGCCAATCCGTCAAGGCGGCAATAAGGAAGATAGTCGCACTGACACCGTGATGATGGGGAAACGGAATGTAGAATACCAGTATCAACACCGGAATGAGTAGCACTCTAAAGATTGTTAAAATGTTTGGCACTGTCCATATCATTTTTTGTCTGCCTGCTGGCGAAATCGACTTAGAAGAAATACTAGCACTTCACGCTGCCAACGACAAGCCTAACTCGTACCAGTATGACCAAATCCGCCGACAAATCGCTGACTTTGATCAAAAAACCCATCAACTCGCTTGAAATTGACTTGCACCACAGGCACAAATATCAGTTGGGCAAAACGCATCAAAGGCTCGATCGTAATCGCCTCTTTTGAGCGATTAAAGCATGAAACCATCAGCTCTCCCTGGTAGTCGGAATCGATAAGCCCAACACTGTTTCCAAGAATCAACCCTTTTTTATGCCCAAGTCCCGATCGTGGCAGAATCATCGCCGCCAGAGATGGATCAGCGATATGGATAGCAAGCCCGGTTGGAATCAACTCACAGCCTCCGACCGCCAGCACTATCTCATGTTCTATACAAGCTCTAAGATCCACAGCTGCCGCCCCTGTCGTACCATATTCCGGCATTTCATTTAACAATTGTGGACGCAGAAATTTCAACTCTATTACTGGATTACTCATGCTTATTTTACCGTCATAAAACCTTGTTTCTTTAAACAGTCCTGAATGAATGGGCGCGCCTCTTTAGCGAGTTTAGCGGCAATGTCATCAGACCAGTTGGTGCTATTTTTCCCATTGCTTCGTTTTGCATAATATGCGCGAACCTCTTGGTCATATTGTGCTAACTGTGTCATATCAAGCGCTTGATAATAATTATTATGTACCAAAATATCGTCGGGCAGGCGAGGTTTTAATTGCGGGTCTTGCTCCGGGTAGCCCAGACAAAGACCAAACAGAGCAAATACCTGATCCGGCAATTTAAGCCGCTTTGCTATCTGATCCGGATTATTTCGCATCGCACCGATAAAAACACCTCCAAGCCCCAGCGATTGTGCGGCTAATAAGGCATTTTGCCCCATGAGTCCTGCATCAATGGCACCTAAGAGTACCTGTTCGCTATAACCGAAATGTCCGTCTGGCACCAACGTTTTATGTTGATTGAAATCGATACAAAACACAAGAAATTCGGCCGCTTGAGCGATATAGCTCTGGTTGGCGCAAAGTGCCATAATATCGTCTCTCAAAGCAATATCAGTGATACGAATAATGCTGACACATTGCAAGAAACTTGAAGTTGCTGCACTTTTGCTTGCCTTGATAATAGTGGCAAAATCAGAGGCGCTAATTTTCTGATCGCTAAATTTCCGGATGGATCGATGCGCCATCATCAGATCACTCACCTCACTCATAAGGCCTCCTTTGTGGCAATTTTAACGACAACAGCCAGAATCTCGGTCGCCAGTTTTAATTCTTCAACACTTGGCAGCGATGGTGCTATACGGATATTGCTATCGTTGGAATCTCGCCCATATGGATAGGTTGCACCGGCTTCAGTTAATTTAACGCCTGCCTTTGCCGCCATATCGATGACCTTTCTGGCAAGTCCTGCTTTGGTATTGAAACTGATGAAATAACCGCCATCTGGCAACCGCCAGGTGGCGTACTCACCATTTTGCCCCAGCTCGTCACGCAACACGCTATCGACAATATCGAATTTTGGCTTTAAAATTTTCGCATGCTCACCCATATGCGCCATAAAATGCGCTTTATCCTTTAACAGCTTCAGATGTCTCAATTGATTGATCTTATCATAGCCTATGGTCTGAATTTTCATGTGCTTGAGATACCAGGCCAGATTCGCCTCATTAGCAGCAAGAATAGCGACACCGGCGCCGGCGTAAGTAATCTTAGACGTAGAGGCATACATAAAGACCCGATTGGCATGACCGGCACTCTCACAGGCGGCGAGGATATCCATGATTTCGAACGGCTTTGACATATCCAAATGATGCACCGCATAGGCATTATCCCAAAAGAGCGTAAAATCAGCCGCGGCTGTCTTCATTGTGGCCAGGCGTCTGATCACCTCATTCGAATAAATCTCACCGGTAGGATTGCTGTATTTCGGCACACACCACATGCCTTTGATCGCCGCATCTTCAGCAACCAGTTGCTCCACTCTATCCATATCTGGCCCATGCCCTGTCAACGGCACGTTGATCATCTCGATACCCAATGATTCACAAATGCTGAAATGGCGATCATAGCCAGGAACCGGACATAAGAATTTTACCTTATCATGGCTTGACCAGACGCGATCTTGTCCGGGAAGCGGAAACAGCATAGCTTTGATCAGCGTGTCATACATCAGATTCAGCGATGAATTACCCCCGATGACGATATTTTTGGCATCGATTCCAAGCACTTCAGCCATCAGTGTCTTCATCTCCGGCAACCCGGATAACAATGGTGGTGGACTATAATTCCTGCAATCGTTATGAATAAGCACATCCTGATGCACCAGATTGGTCAATAGTGGATCCGATAGATCCAGCTGAGCGGCACAAGGTTTTCCTCGTGTCATATCAAGATTGAGTTTTTTATCAACAAAAGTCTGATAACGCTGTTTTAATTGCCCTAGAGACATAAAGCAAACTCCTCAAAGCGGTCGTGTGTGTTGATGACAATCTTACCATCAACACTCTTTGCTGAGAAGTCTTTTAATCAGCTCCAGATAGACAACAGGTAGATATAGATGCCAAGATATAAAAGAATAAAAACAAATGGCATCAAAGTCTCAATCCGCTTCAACGGTGTAAACGACCCTTTTTTCTCGGCAGCCTGTCGTTCAGCGGAATAAATGGGACTCGAGGGCAGACGCCTCTCCAGCGCACCGATAACCTGCTCTTTGATGTTGACGGTATGGCGATAAAACCGAACCACCCGCCACCAGGCATAACAAATCGACAGAAGTCCCAACAATGGAATGACTAACAGTCCCAAGGACAGCTCACTGCTGGAGCGACTGATCCCCAATGCCATAATTCCAACGATGACAATATTGGCAATGAGAAAAAACAGATTGATCGAAACACGCCTGAAACTGGCACGATCGGCAAGCTCGACGTAAACCTTATACTGTTCAATCAGCATCTGATTGTATTGTTCATTGCTGAAATTCTCATTATCATCATTCCATAAGTTTTCAATACTCAAATTATCAAAGCGACTCATGCAATCAATTACTCCATTGTGTTTGTTGTTTCAAACAGCATATCATCTTTGGGAAGCAGACGGCTATTCTCAGACATACCCATTATACTATACACTCTGCTGGGAAATTACCAGTCATGTAGAATTGATTGTTGATTTATTTAGGAATTAACCTTTCAATTTCTTAACCAGAACATCCTGTTTGGCATGGTGCAACACCGCATTTGCCGTAGAACCCAGAAAGAATCGACCGATGGCACCGCGTTGATGACTGCCTATGATGATCAGTCCATAGTCAAATTCATTAGCCGCCGAGGTGATTTCATCGGCGGCGGCTCCTGACAGATTATACTGATTGCCTGTAAACTGATATTTTTTAGCCCATTGACTCAATTTCTCCTTCGAGGCTTCATCAAGCTTAGTCTGAACTTCCGGCACAATGCCATAAATACCGGTAACAATGGTCGGATCACCAATCACCGTAATGGTTGAGACCTCGCTATTGAACTTCACGGCCACCTCTTTTGCCAGCTCGGCGACCTCAACGCTATCATCCTCAAGATCCGTCGCCACTAGAATATGTTCATAACTAGCCACCTTGGCGGCTCCACGCTCATGCACGCGAACCGTCAATACATCACATGCTGACTTATGCAAAACACTGTTCGCCGTTGACCCTAGCAACAGATTTAATCCGTGTCTGGCATGGGAGCCAATCATAATAAGATCGTTGTGATTTTCTCTGGAAAAGCGAATGATTTCGCCGGCTGGCGCTCCTTCAAGAATATGATAATTTGCCTTTAATGTGGTAAAATGCGCCTTTATCTCATCGAGCTTCTCTTTGGCATTTTCCAGCAGCGCCTTTTGAAAATCCATCGCTGCCGGTACAAATTCAGCCGCATTATCAATCACCGTGACGATATCCACCTCGGCGGCATATTTCCCCGCGAGAATTTCAGCCGAGCGAACAATGTGCTCATAATCCTCATAAATATTAATCGCAATCAAAATTTTCTTGTAACCCATGATCCTGACCTTAAATTCAAAATTGATATTCCTTCATTAAGCTTTGAGTTTATCAGAGATAAATGAAAAAAAGCTAGCCTGACACGAAACAAATTACTGATAAAAATCAAAAATCATGCGCAAAAAAAACCAATTAATTTATAAAATCCGCTTGTCAGGTTCTATTTTTCGTCTAATTTTCTATATAATCGGCAAAAAAGAAAACCTGACTATGCAATGTTTGCTGATTTTAATCAAACTATTATTGTATTAGTCATCACGACACAGAAACAAGGAGAAGGTCTATGCTACCATCGCTCATGTCGGTTGATTTTGCCCGTTGGCAATTTGGGCTGACGGCATCGTTCCATTTTCTGTTTGTTCCTCTGACGCTTGGGCTGACATGGGTATTATTTACCATGGAGCTTATGTACGTCAGAACGGGGAAACAGGTCTATAAAGACATGGTTAAATTCTGGGGTAAACTCTTGGGTATCAACTTTGCCCTTGGCGTACTCACCGGGCTGACCATGGAGTTTGAGTTTGGCACCAACTGGGCTTATTTTTCACAATCTGTAGGAGATGTCTTCGGTACACCTCTTGCTATTGAGGGGTTGGCGGCCTTCATGTTGGAATCAACCTTCGTTGGGCTGTTTTTCTTCGGCTGGGACAAACTCAGCAAGAAACAGCATCTGGCATCGACTTTCTGTCTTGCCATTGGATCAAGCTTCTCGGCGCTGTTAATTCTAGTGGCCAATGGCTTTATGCAGCATCCTGTCGGCGGTGAATTCGTCGCCTCAACCATGCGCATGCAAACAACCAATTTGGGAGATCTATTCTTAAACGATATGGGACAAGTCGGTTTCGCCCATGTGGTAACGGCAGGCTATACCACGGCCGCTATTTTTGTCATCGGCATCAGTGCTTATTATCTTATGAAGAAACGGGATATCGCCTTTGCCAAACGTTCGATGTCAGTTGGTATCGGTTTTGGCTTCGTTGCCTCGCTCATGGTTATCTATCTTGGTGATGCCAATGGTCTTGGCACATTCAAAACTCAACCCTTAAAACTCGCCTCCATTGAGGCGGAATGGGAAACTGAACAGCCTCCTGCTAATTTCAATCTCGTTGCCCTGCCTCAGCAAGAAGCGCAGAAAAACATTCTGACTTTACAGATTCCGAAGGTACTTGGCGTTCTGGTCACTCACAGCTTAGAGACTGAAATACCCGGCATTAAAACCATACTCTATGGCCAGCTAAATAAAGATGGCAGCCGCAATCCGGATATTGCCTACTATGTCAACCGAGATTCTGGTTTCACCGCCGAGGTCTCACCTCAGGATATCGCTGCCAACCCTCAGACTTATAAAGCCGTTCCGGCCATGACTCAGATGATACATCGTGGCGCTTTGGCCTATGCCGATCTTTTAAAATGGCGTGAAGCCGGTCACCCTGGGGACAAGCCCGAAGGCAGACAATACCCCTATTACAACAACCCGAACTACCGGGAATACATGGGCTATGGCAAACTGTTGGTTCAACCGGCTCACAACAAGTTTGCCAAGGTTGATGAACCGATGTCGAGCAAACTTTATCAGGCGGCCAAAGACAAACAACTCATCATCAAAACCGCCACCGATGCCGGTCCCGATGTTGCCAGTATCTTCTGGACATTCAGAGTGATGGTCGGCATTGGCTTTTTGATGTTTTTCATGATTGCCATCGGCTTGATTCTGCTGATTAAAAACACCTTGTGGCAGCATAGATGGTGGTTGTTTCTCATGATCTGCATCATCCCAGGCCCATTTATCGCTTCGATCTGTGGCTGGTTTGTTGCTGAGCATGGCAGGCAACCGTTTACGGTATATGGTCAGCTGCCAACCAGCTTAAGCTCTTCATCCTTGACTGGCGCCGATGTCGCCACATCATTGATCATATTCGTTGGTCTGGATTTGACATTATGGATCATCATGCTGTTTCTTATGGTCAAATATGCCCGTCTTGGACCAAGCTCTCTTGGCACTGGACGCTACCACTTTGAAAAGCTCAACAAAAACGGTTAAGCGAGGAAATTACCATGTTATTTACAACACTGCAAATACTGGGTTGGCTGATCGTCGGTGCGCTTATTTTTCTGGTTGCCGCCACCATCGGCTTTGATTTTGGTGCCGGTATTTTATCGAAATTTGTCGGCAAAACCGATTATGAAAAACGGGCGGTAATCAATGCCGTCGCCCCTACATGGGATGGCAACCAGGTCTGGTTTATCACCGCAGGTGGCGCGCTTTTCGCCATCTGGCCTCAGGTTTACGCCAGCTCTTTCTCGGGGCTTTATATCGCAATTTTGCTGGTGCTATGGGGATTATTTCTACGACCCGTGGCTTTTGAATACCGGAAGAAAATAGATTCACAAACCTGGCGTACCACCTGGGACTGGATGCTTCTGCTTGGCAGTGCCATTCCAATTATTGTCATGGGAGTGGCCATCGGCAACCTCTACCTTGGCCTGCCTATTGCCTATGATGACACCGCCAGACTGATCTATGGTGAAATTACAAATGGTCAATACCAAAGCATGTGGTACACCTTGGTCATGCTCTTAACCCCTTTTGCTATCCTCTTTGGCATATTTGCTCTGGTGATGGTATTGATGCACGGTTCGGCTTATTGCGCCATGCGTACCGATGGTGTTTTGCGTCAACGTTTTAAAAAAATCTTAAAGACCTGTGCCTCACTCTACATTCTGCTGTTTATTGTCGCCGCCATCTGGCTTTTATTCAAACAGGGCTATCAGTGGACGCCGACGGATAAGCTAACCCATTACTCCGATGCCATGCTCCACCCTTGGACTTCTGCCATCGTCAGCAGAGACAACAGCTGGTATGCCAATTTTGCTCTCCATCCCTGGATGATCATAGCGCCTTTGTTGGCACTGATTGCCGCCCTTTTGGTTCTGCGATTTAATGCCAAAAACCGTGATGTTGCCGCCTTTTTTGCCAGCATGGCATCAATACTGGGAGCGGTGTTTACCGTGGGTTTTACTCTATTCCCATTTATCATGCCATCAAGCACGAATGGGCAGTTCAGTTTAACCATCTACAATGCCTCAAGTAGCCAGTTATCTCTAATCGGTATAGAGATCGCCGCGGTTATTCTTTTGCCGATCATCTTTACCTATACCCTGTTTGTCTATCGGAAAATGTGGGCCAAGGGTCGTCGAATCTCGGCCGAAGAAGTTCAACAACACAGTCATGAAATGTATTAAAGGAGACAAGCATGTTTTATATCGTATGGATTGTATCGGCCTTTGTCGCCGTCGGTGTCGGCTGCTGGGCAGCAGGCCTTTGCGATCGTAAAAATCCCGAGGAAGAATAAAAACCACAATGACTTTCTATTTCCCCGATAGCAGTAAATGAATATAATACTCTCAATCGCGACTATTACCTGCCATTATGGAAACCATTAAATTTCTCATCGATTTTGTTTTAAACCTCAACGTCCATCTCAATGCCCTGGTCGATAGCTTTGGCCTTTGGACCTATGCCTTTCTCTTTATCATCATTTTCTGTGAAACCGGCCTTGTTATCATGCCCTTTTTGCCGGGTGATTCGCTGCTATTTGCCATCGGCATCGTCGCCTCACACACCGATTTAGATGTTCACCTTTTAGTGTTGACGATGATTTTCGCCTGTATACTGGGGGATAACGTCAACTACTGGGTTGGGCATTTCCTCGGTGAGAAGTTATTTAAACCCGATGCCAAAATCCTAAAAACGGCCTATCTGCAAAAAACCCATCAATTTTTTGAAAAATATGGTGCCAAGGCCATTATCATCGCCCGTTTCGTACCGATTATTCGCACCTTCACTCCATTTGCTGCCGGCATGGGTGAGATGCGCTACCGAAAATTTCTGCTGCTAAGCATCCTGGCTGCCATCATCTGGGTCTGTTCCATCACTTATCTGGGCTATTTTTTCAGCAACATGCCGATTGTCAAAGAAAACTTCAGCATCCTGGTCATCGTCATCATTTTGGTTTCGATTACCCCAGCCATCATTGAATATCTTAGAAAAAGGAAGTGCCGAGCCAAAGGCACAGAATAAGCAGGTTCTATTAGGGAAGTGTCTGAAATAAATTCCTTTTTCCTTGCAAGGCATAACCAGGCGCAATAATCGTCATCATCGCTTGGCGATGATCCATGTGCTTATTGTGAGAGCGGTAAAAATCATATGTACTTAGGCAGATGCCGTCAGTACCATTACCAATGTTACACTGGCCAGCTAGATTGCTTTGTGGCGTCTCTACTGTCCTGTATTGTCTTACAAATAGCCCTGCGCAATTCATGCTGCGGGCGTTCAATGGATAAAGCAATTGCTTTATTGCTCCATTTCACTCTGTCGCGGCAATGACGAGAAACAAGATCCCACAGTGGTTATCTATGAGAAGCTATTTTGCACACGCTCCTTATCCTAAAACAAGGGGTTGGGTTTACGCAACTTATTGAATCCAGACAGATCATCATGCTATACTCAATCAGCTTTGCCAATGTAGATAATTGCTGTTTATGAAAAATAATCAAACCTTGTCCAGCACAACAAAATGGTTGATTACCATTACCGTGATGCTGGCAGCAATGATCGAGATTATCGATACCACTATCGTCAATGTTGCCTTGAAAGATATGGCTGGCGCCCTAGGTGCTAACACCGAAGAAATTTCCTGGGTTGTGACCTCCTATATTGTCTCGGCAGCCATCATCATGCCACTGACTGGATTTCTCGTCAGAGTGATGGGCAGACGCACCTTGCTTCTTATCAACATCATCGGCTTCTTAATCTGTTCCATGTTATGTGGATTATCAAATTCTTTAACGGAGATGGTTATCTTTCGAATTCTGCAGGGTATCTTTGGCGCCTCACTGGTGCCGCTTTCTCAATATGTACTTCGAGATACCTTTGAGCCAAAAGAACAGGTCAAGGCCATGGCAATCTGGGGCATCGGCATTATGGCGGCACCGGTGCTGGGTCCCACAATTGGAGGCTATATCACCGATGGTATTGGCTGGCGCTGGATTTTCTACATCAATATACCGGTGTGTATTATTGCCGCGATTATGACACTGTTCTTTATCAGAGAAACCAAAAGGGAAAAGGTCGGTATCGACTGGCTGGGGCTGGCACTTATGGTCATTGCCATATCAGCGCTTCAGATCTTTTTAGATCGTGGCAACAGTGACGGCTGGCTGGCCTCTAATTTCATCGTGGGACTTTTATTAACCTGGGTTATTACCGCCATCATCTTTATCATCCGTGGCTGGTGGAATCCTCATAACATCTTAAACCTTCATCTTTTCAAAGACAGAAATTACACGGCATCCAGCATCCTTCTGGTGCTATATACCGCCGGCATCTTCGGCATGATGACCATTCAGCCTCTGATCATGCAGACCTTTATGAATTATTCGGCGGCGCTATCTGGAGAGTTGATGGCACCACGCGGCATTGCTGCGGCTATCGCCATGGTTTTTGTCACGCCTCTAGCCAAAAAAATTGATCTTCGTCTTATCATCTTCATCGGCATCACGATCACGGCTTATGGTAACTATCTCTTTGCTCAGATTCCGCTGATGGCCGGCCCCTGGAATCTCACCTGGCCTGGTATCGTTCAGGGGTTTGGCATGGGATTTTTCTTCGTTCCCGTCTCGACCATGGCCTTACAAACCTTACCACCAAAAGATCTGGCCGAAGGCAGCGGCATGTTTAGCTTCTTTAGAAATTTAGGAACCTCCATCGGTACCTCGGTGATGGTGACGGTACTGACCCAGATCTCGCAGATGGCCTACAACACGCTCTCGGGTCACATCCGACTCTCCAATCCCAATTACCACACCTGGCTGCAACAGCTCGGTTTCGGTGCCACAGATCCAACAACATTGGCTCAGGTGTCGAACATCATCATCACTCAAAGCAGCATGATCGCTTTTGATACGGTCTGCTATCTGTCTTATTTATTCCTTGCACTATCACTGCCTGTGGTATTTTTGTTGTCCAAGCCACAATCTAGCGGCCTTAGTATGGAGCATTGAAATCTGTACCTTACTGAAAATTTTGCAATTCCCAGAATCAAATATATCCTTGTCAAGAAACTGGTTCCAAACCGTTCCCCACAGCCCAAACTGTAGACACCGATGTCTCTTCGACAGATAAGTAGAGCAAGAACCACCAAGCGATGATTATCAATCCGAGATTCCTCACCACAGTAATTTTTAGGTTCAATTGAGGAAAAAATTACTGTGGTGAGGAATGTTGCCTAGATCTATCTGAGATTTTTGAAAAATCGATCGGGAGCAGAATTTTATTTTTAGTGTTTATACCCCAGTTTACTTTTTAAAAAATTGCATCTGTATATAATTACATCAATAAATGATTATAATACAACCATATTATTTATCAGGCCTGCTATTGGCACCTGTATAAGTTTTAATCCACGAAGAGGATAAGACAATGAAACGGATAACCTATACAAAAAGAATGATGGTGTTACTATCAGTAATAGTATTGATGGGGTGTTCATCAGGCGGTGACGATGATAGTTCATCAATTGAAGTCTCGACGGAAATCAGCTTAACCGAAAACAGTCTTGATGTCATTGTCGGGGCGAGCTCGACGCTGACGGTTTCTGCAGCCAATACATTTACGCTAATGACAGCGGAATCAGTGGCGGCTAAAGATATTCAATTTTATTTTGATGATAATGCCGATGAGTCTAAGTTCACTATAGGCTATAGTTCTGCTTGCGGTAGCTTGGAACCTTCTCAAAGTTGTCTGATCGAATTTAGCCCTAAAGCCGACTCCGGTTATGAGAAAGATCAAACGATAAGCGGTTGGATAGAAGGCAGCAATACGCCTAAATATCCCTTTAGCTTCACGATAGAGAAATTTAGCCTGGCTTCCGATAGCAATGTTATCGGTGCCGGAGAAGCATTAACCTTTACCTTGAGTCACACGGCCAAAAATACCATAAGCGACATCGAGCTTTCAACCTCAAACGGTAATTTAAGCGTTGAAAATAATGCCTGTGGACAGGCTTTAGCCGCAGGCGAGAGCTGTCAGTTTGATCTAATAGCCGACAATGACGCAAATGATGAGCCGGAATTGAAAATCACAATTAATGGCGTTGATTATTCAACAGTCTGGCCTCTGTCTTTGATCAGACCGGTTATCGTATTATCGTCTTCAGATGATAGCATTAATGCCTCGGATACGATGACGATCACATTGAGTAACAGCAAGTCTGTCACGGCTTCAGGTCTTAATATCTCTCAAGCAATTGATAATCTCAACGCAAACATTGCAGGCATTTCATTAAATGAAAGCCAGTCTACTTGTGGCGACAGTTTAAAAGGCAATAGCCAATGTTTATTGGTCATGGATTCTGATGATACATTGGCTCCGGGGTTAAGCGCCGAGCTTGCAATTACGGGAAGTAATTTTGATGCGTCTAGCATGATGATCAACACCTATACCAGTGAGTTGAGTGTAACAACTTCTCCTAAAGTTATCACGGCTAACAGTGGCATTGTAGAGACGATTACCGTGAGTGTCTCCAACAATTCCGACTTTGATGCCGAGAATTTAACCCTTGAGTTCGATGATAGCAGATTGTCCTTAGACAGCGACGCTTCAGATTGTGATGATTTAGCCGGCAACATCCTTCCTCAAGGAGAGAGTTGTCAATATAGCTTAGTCTACGATCCAGGGGTTATCAATGCCTATCACCTTTTCACGACAGATATCACAATCGCCTCTGACCAGTCAGGAATAATAGAAAAAAGCCTTACCATTCATAATTTTATCAGTCTCTATACTGTGCCTATGGATTTGAATAAACTCAGCAATCAAATCTCTCATCAAAATGTCAGCAGCTATGCCGAATATCTGATAGACGATATGCATTATATCGCCATAGGCACTTTCGGTGGCGGACTGTCTTTTTCTGAGGACGGCGGTGAAAATTGGAGAATACTGACAACCGTTGATGGCTTTCCCAGCAACAACATATCAGGGGTGATTTTCAATGACGATGGTGTGCTTTATGTGCATAGCGATAATGGTGTCGCCATCAGCGATGATTTCACCCAAAGCTGGCAGTATTATCTGGATGAAGCTGGAATTCTACCGGATAACTCGATGAGAAGTATCTTAGGATTATCTGCAACATCGAAATTGGATTTCACTGTGAAAGATTCATTGGTCTATCTGCCGACTGTGTTGCCGGGTAACAAACAAGGTCTACTGGTATTAAATCCTGAAAATAATACATTGACACAATATTTCAACGGATCTCATGTCTATGCCGTTATCGTTGATGATCACTATATTTATGTTGGCCATGAGGATGGTTTATATATATCTGACGATCACGGACAGAGCTGGGAGAATATTCTTGAGAAGACAGCCAGCCCCATAGTCAGTGATGCCAACATTCATGATTTTACGGTTGGTGATGGCATCATCTATTTTGTTTATGACGATATGGAAGACGAATTTGGCAGCAGCAATGGTATCATGAGATATGATGTAGAAAGCGAGAGCTTTCTGTCAAACTATACCAAAACCAGCACCAGCAATGGCTTGATAAGCCATAAGATATCGCAACTATTATATAAGGATGGCGCACTTTATGTCGCCACTCACGAGGGTTTATCTGTTTTAGATGCTGAAGGTCACTGGAAGAGCTACACCACCGCAGATGGACTATCCAGCAACTATCTTATCGGTCTTTATGTCAATGGTCAAAAAATTGTGACGATTACGGATATGGCTGGTATCACTATCAGTGAAGATGGCGGAGAAAATTGGGATCATTACTTCAACAACGCGAATACTCCCATATATAATCTAAGCTATGATCTGTTTATCAAAGGAGACGATATTTATCTTGGCACCGTCGGCAATGGCTTGTCGATATCATTCGATAATGGTCTAAATTGGTCGGCTTATCAACAAAATGATAGCGTTGCCAGTTCGCTATCGGATGATTTTATTCGTGCGATTTATGTAGACGATGAGGCGATTTATGTTGCCACGAGACTTGGAGGCTTTGCCGTATCGAATGACAATGGCAACAGCTGGCAGATATTTGATGATCTTGGCAGCAATACGTATAGTGAATATAGCTCTTCGCTTGCGGTTAAAGACGATACCATCTACATAGGAGGATATGATATCGTCGCTAAATATACTATCTCAACACAACAACTTTCTAATCCTATTGAACTTAATGTTGATCCAAATTGGAAATATCCTGCCGTAGCATTGGCTTCTCAAAATGGCAGTCTCTATGTCGGTACCTCAGGCGATGGCCTCTATATCACTTCAAATGATGGCAGCAGCTGGATCCATTATGACGACAATACCAGCGATGCCACGACATCAACTGGCTGTATGCTCGCTTTTGATGAAGTTCGTAATCTAGCCATTGCCGAAGATGGCACGCTATACGCCGGCTATTCAGCGCATAATTACCAAAATCGTTATGGTTTTACCGTAATCAAAAGCCCCCTCAGTACATCGACGGCCAGCTGCAAAACCTATACCACAAGCAATAGCGATCTTAGTTATGATGAAGTCGGAGATATTTTCATTGCCAAGGATGGGATGGCTTATATCGCCACTTACGGTGGCGGCATATCTGTATTCGACCCAAGCACAGAGACCATAATAAAAACCTATACCGTGGGTCATGATGATTTGGGCAGTAATTATGTTCATAATATTTTTGTCATCGACAACATACTATATGCTTCAACGACCGGTGGAATCAGCAAGCTCAAACTGTCAAGCTGATTATCCTGCCCAACATACCCTATCATTTCTGAGGCTTTACCATCGCCTGCTTTATCAGCTGACGAGTCAAGAGTACACGCCCTTCCAGAAGTGCATCGATATGAATTCGCGTAATTTTTTTAACGGCTTTTAGCATCTCATCCGACCAGCTGTGAGGATCTTTGCTCATCTGTAAAATAAATTCACCTTTAATTCCCTTTGACTCAACAACGGGAAAAAACAGCTCGCCTGGATAGATCGCATAATACTGATCTTCACTAATCGCCTTACCCATGATATCTTCATCGACATTGATACCAAAACCCAAACTGGTCAAGAGTTTTAATTCAAAATCTCTCAAGCATGCGGCCAAATTGGTGCAATCCAGCCGCTTTAAAAACAGACGATAGTGATCAAAAAGCGCTGCATCGGCGATATCTTCAGGCATAAGCCAGTAAAGTACCTCATTGACATAAAGTCGGCCAAGCTCACAGATATAATCATAAGCCGGATAGACATGCACCTGTTCACAACCGCTGATGACATTAAGCCGACCTACCCTGTAATTAAGACGAAAACGAAGTTCAGAAAAAGGTTGAAAAAGATTGCGCTTTTTATAGCTTTTTTTGCCTCCTTTTGCCAACACACCTCTGGCTATGGTATTGAGCTTACCATAATCTTCAAGCCACAGGGTTAAAAGCAGAGAACTCTCACGATATTTTCGTGTATGCAACACAAATCCCGAATGCCACTCATCAATCATCGTTCAAGCTTCTCGATAAGCTCAATGATCATCATCGCTTCATAGCGTTTGGTTCTCGGCAGTTCAAACTCATGAATAAGCCGATTGATATCGTAGCAATAAAACTGGCTCATTCTGCCCTGATCAACACCCTGTTGCAGCCATTTCACCATCGCTAAAAGATAGGGACTGCCAAAGACTTTGAACCAGGCATGCTGCCGAGCTACATAAAACTCAATCTTTGACATCGCTCCATTAACCTCAATCTTGGTCGCCGTTGATGGAAAATGGCCATCTTCATCATTTAACTGACGGATCCAATTTAGAATCACCTCAGGATACATGACCTTCTCCCTGCCAAAACGGCGATAGACTTCTAAGCAGGGAAACGCTTTTATCGATACATTCTGCCAACTTTAAAATATCGGCCTCAGCAGTGAAGCGCCCCATTGATATACGCAGTGTGGAATGAGCATCTTCACGAGTAACGCCAATTGCCGATAATACAAAAGAAGGCTCAATCGCCTGAGAGTTACAGGCCGACCCTGTCGATAAGGCAAACTCATGCAGCATTCCGATCAATGACTCACCATCGACGCCTTTAAAGGTCACATTGATAATACCGGCATAGCTGTTCGCAACAGGCGTGTTAATCATCACCGCCGGAATATTAATCAGATGATCAATGAGAAGATCACGCCATCTCTCCAATTTTTCACGCTCATTCTGTCCTTCTTCAGCCATAATCTCACAAGCCTTGCCCAGTGCGGCAATCTGATGGGTAGCCAAAGTACCCGAGCGATAGCCGAGCTCATGACCGCCACCATGTATTAAAGGCGCCAGTCTGATTTTTGGTTTTCGTCTGACATACAGCGCTCCGATTCCTTTAGGCGCATAGATCTTATGTCCGGAGAGTGACAGAAGATCAATATTCATGGCCTTGACATCGATATCGATCTTGCCGACTCCCTGGGCGGCATCGACGTGAAAATAAAGCTTATGTTCACGCGCCAGCTGACCAATCTCCGCCAATGGATAAATCGTACCAAGCTCATTGTTCACCGCCATAATGGAAATTAAAATTGTCTCAGCGCCGATGGCATTTTTAAGCCTCTGCAGATCAATTTGACCATGTTTATCGACATCAAGATACGTTACGTTAAACCCTTCAGTTTCTAAAAAAGCGCAGGTATCGAGTACGGCTTTATGCTCAATCCTGGTGGTGATGATGTGGCGCCCTTTATGCGCATAGGCATAAGCGATACCCTTTATCGCCAGATTATCCGACTCCGTCGCCCCTGAGGTAAAAATGACTTCTCTGGACTCAGCACCGATTAATGTCGCAATCTGTGCTCGGGATTTCTCTATCACCTCATTGGCAACAAGACCATAATTGTGCGTATTTGATGCCGGATTGCCAAATTCGCCTTCAATGCCCAAATAGTCCTGCATTATATTAATGACTCGCTTATCAACCGGTGTGGTTGCCGCATAATCAAAATAAATCTGTTTCATTCTACAACCAATTATTGGTGCTCTATCAATTCATAGTATGCCGCTATTTTATCATAACTCCCTCCATTGCCCTATTTATCTGATTGTATTTTTGTCACATTGCCCCGATCTCACCTATTGTCTTTCGCTTCTACCCATGTCAACATAGGCATCAAAACCAATAGGCAGCCGGTTTAATATCGCCTGGCTTAAATTCAATGAAAATAAAGGATAAACCCCTATGCCACCTACCGTTACCGATGATCCATTTATGGAAAGAATCATTAAAATACCCTATAAAAATGGAAAGCTAAGCGGACTCAAATTTGCCGTCAAGGATAATATTGATTTATCTGGATCACATACAGGTTATGGCAATCCAGCCTGGAGAGAGACTCATGATACGGCTTATATCAATGCCATCTGTGTTGACCAGCTTCTGGCAGAGGGAGCAACCTGTCTTGGGAAAACCATCACCGATGAGCTGGCCTATAGCCTGATTGGCATCAATGATCATTATGGGACTCCTGTAAATCACAAAGCACCCGAGCATGTGCCAGGCGGCTCGTCAAGTGGTTCAGCATCAGCGGTATCCGCGGCTTTGCTAGACTTTGCAGTAGGCACCGATACCGCCGGTTCAATAAGGGTTCCTGCCAGCAATTGTGGCATATGGGGCTGGCGCCCGACACACGGCATCATTTCTCTATCTGGAGTCACCGCTCTGGCACCTGATTTTGACACGGTCGGTATTATGGCACAATCTGGAGATATTCTTGAGCGCGTGATAAACATATTTAGCAATGCTAGCAAGAGTAAAAACCACAAATATGAATTATGTCTATGTCGTGACTTTTTCGCCTTTAGTGACACCGAAGTTCAACAGGCATTAACCTCGCCATGTCAAAAACTCGAGGCTTATTGCAACTCATATGAGACGACACTAGCGCACATATTTGACACAGAGCTCAGTCCCATTGATCTGTTTGAATGCTCAGCACCCTTGATTTCGGCTGAAATTGCCAATCATCTGCTCCCATGGGTCAACAAGCACAAGGGGCAACTAAGCCACAATACTCGCCTTGGCTTTGAAAACCATGTAGAAACGGTTGATAGAACCAAATTACAGACATTGATTCGCCAACGCCAATGGATAAGCAGTAAACTCAACGATTATCTAAGCCCAGGACGAATTTTATGTTTCCCCACAACACCGATGTTAGCGCCTAAACTGGAGGATATCAACGAACCGTTTATGCAAGGC
>JBMSHD010000034.1:0-17917 GCA_049416425.1 Francisellaceae bacterium
ATTGGAAGATATTTCGCCATGAAAAAAAGGAAGTTATTTTGCGCGCGTTCCTAAATGAATTTCAGGCTGTTATTATACAGTTGGGAGGCGATAATATCGGCGTCTTCCGTTCTGAGTGTGCACAGATGACGAAAGGTTTCTATCAGTGTCAGTGGGGTATTTACAGACTCATTGTTTTGAAAAAGCGGCATATCGGGGGCGTCGGTCTCTAATACCATGTCATCTAAGGGTAGCCTGGGAATAAGGGTCTGCAAACGGCTGTGCGGATAGGACAGAATGCTTCCTATGCCGAGTGTAAACCCGAGCTTTATATACTGACAGGCTGTCTCATAGGAGCCGGTAAAGGCATGGATAATGCCACCATTTTTAAGTCCCGAGCTTTTAAGCAACATCAGGGTATCGTTATGTGCTCGGACACTGTGAATAATCACCGGTTTTTTCAGTTCAACGGCAATATCAAGCTGGCGGATAAATAAAGTTTTCTGTCTGTTGTAGTCAGGCATGCGGGCATCGAGTCCAATCTCGCCAATCAGTTTGATATCATGCTTTGTAAGTTGGGTGAAAAGGGCATCGGTATCGTGTTTGTGATGTTCTTCAATAAAACAGGGGTGAAGCCCCAAGGCGGGAGTAATCTGAGGATATTGCAAAGACAGTGTGATGACATGTTGCCAGTTGTTGAAAGAGACGGCGGGATTGATGAAATTGCGAATGCCCACTTCGGCACATCGTTGCAGCAGTTGTTCCCGGTGATTGTCAAAGACGGCGAAATCAAGATGACAATGGGTATCGATAAAGTCGTATGGTTTTGTCATTTAGAAGGCCGCTGGCGTATTGGGATAAGCAGGTGGAAGATCCAATCCTTTAGCGGCCTCAACGCCTCGCAATATGTCAGGTCTGTCGGTGATAATGCCATCAACCCTCCAGTCGATCAGCTTTTCAATAACGGGGTAATTAAAATCAACACCTTCGACTTCACTCCAGCTCCAAGTCACTACCTTAAGCCCCAGTCGATGTGCTTCATCCAGGTCTTTTTTGGTCAGGTCTAGCTCAAAAGGCTCCCATAATGTGCCACCTAAGTGATGCACCATCTGCGGATAATTATAATCAAAATCGGCGGGTTTTAGAGGGTAAGTCCATTTGTTGATGGCATCTGGATTTTCATCGGCCTCTTTGCTCATCGGCTCGGTGGTGTGATCCGTTAGATAGGCGGTTTTGATTCTGGAGTCGAGGTTTTGCAGATCAATCAAGGCTTGCCATTCAAAAGATTGAACCTCGACGTTGTTGATCATGGCTGTTTTTCTCAAAACTTGATAAAGCGCATCAGCCATCGCCTTGGCCGAGTGGCTCTTATCAGGCGAGTAAGGATCGGTTTTAATTTCAATTTGCAGCCGTACACGATTGCCGATGGTTTTTTTGACGTAATCAATGACTTCAACAAGTGTGGGTATGTGAATATTTTCCATATCCTGGTGATGAGAATACATCTTATCGAGTTTTGAGCCCGGTTTAAGTTTTCCGACGGTATAGCTCTTAAGCTTAGAGAGAGTAAGATCTTTAATCGGAATAGCTGTTTTGATCCATCTGCCTTCACTATCTTGGGTTAAATCGGGATTGAGCGTCAGATCATGGGTGACGACCAGCACGCCATCTTTGGTCATGTTGACATCCATATCGAGAGCATCAACACCAATCTTAAGCGAGGCGGCATAGGCGGGCAAGGTGTTTTCGGGCAGAAGTGGTCTTAATCCTCTGTGAGCGTATATATCAACGGTATTGGCCATAATGACTCCTGTGCAAAATAGGGTGATCGTCGCGGCATGTAGGGCTTTTTTAAGCATAGTTTATTTCTCTTGCTTCCGGACATGGTTAATGGCAATTCAGATCAGGAGTATTTAATGCTGCTCGCGATGATGTAGATTCCAGCAGGCAGAAAGGATGATCAATGCGATGATGCTAGTGGCAATGAGAAAGACAAAGACCGCATTCCAGCCGTAATAGGTGGCGATAAAACCGATAACAGCCTGAGCGCCAACCGTACCTAAAAAGTAGCCAAAAAGTCCGGTGAATCCAGCGGCGGTGCCGGCGGCTTTTTTGGGAGCCAGATCAAGCGCCATGATACCGATTAAGGCAACCGGACCGTAAATTAAGATTCCCATCAGCGACAGTGATAATAACAACACCCAGGGTGTTGTGCTTTGCCAGTAGACAAATAGAACACAGATAAACAATACCATGCAGATGACGCTCATCGGAGCGCGTCTGCCGTTAAACACTCTATCCGTCAGCCAACCGATTAAAATTGTGCCGGGAATGGCTGGCAGCTCAAACAGCGCAAAACCCCACAATCCCGTGCTTAGTGACATGTGCTTAACCTGCACTAGATAATAAGTCGACCAGCTCAAAAGACCATAACGGGCGCAATAAACAAAGGCATTGGCGATGGCAATGGTCCAGATCCAGGGATTGTTAAGCACAAATTTGAAGAAAATATCTTTGGCACTTAATTCCTGCTCGCGATTTTCCATACCCTTTTCAATGTGTGCCGATGGGTAGTCTCCGCTGTATTCTTCAATGGGTGAAAGACCGACAGATTGAGGCGTGTCGGCGCCGAAGGCAATGATGCCAAGACCGATGACAAGACACAAAATCCCGGCCAGATAAAAAAGACCATGCCAGTTATCTTTGAAGAGAAGAATGCCAAGCGGCACGACTCCAATGGCCAAAATTCCGGCGCCGACATTATGAGCGGTATTCCATATTCCCATCTTCGTACCGCGTTCCTTATCGGAAAACCAGTGGGTGATGATGCGTGCACAGGCCGGCCACCCCATGCCCTGAACCCATCCGTTTAAAAACATGACCACAAACATGATGGTGAGTCCAGCGCCAAGAAAAGAAGGGATAAGTAGATTGATAACACCGCTTATCATAAGACCGGTAGCCAAGAAGTATTTGGCATTGGAGCGATCTGAGACATTGCCCATTAAAAACTTGCTAAGTCCATAGGCAATACCTAGGGCGGCACCGATAATTCCCAGATCATCGGGATTTAGGTTGGTGATATACTGTTTGGAGACATCGAAGCTACTGCGGCCAAAATAATAGGTGAAATAGCCAATGTAGGCGACCAGAAACATTCTAAGGCGCCAACCTGGATAAAGTCTGGATATCTGTTGTTTCGACAGCCGGGCAATGGGGCGTGCCGGTTTAAATAAGTCGGTGATCATTAATCTGTATTATGAGGATTCTATAAATAGATAGAGTGTAAATAAAAGACGATTAAATAACAATGGAAATATTTTTCTTTTGGAAATACGGGTATGGTTTGGGCTTCCTGCCCGACCTGATCCCTTAGGTCTGCACTCCTGTCATCCATATGAATCATCCTGATTCTTTCACTCCGTGAAAATACATCCCTCTGTTTCCTGTTTGGGTATCCATACCCGCCTCAATCCGTTGAAGCTTATGTCCTTGTTGTTGATCATTATGCCAAATTAACAATTTCAAAATAAGAGCTATTTTCAGTTTATATTGTGAGATATTATTGATTTTTTTGTGATCTATTTCAAAGCGTCTGTGCATTTTTGACGATGACACGATTATCATCGATGACTAAACATGATAAGGTGTGGAGTCATACAGGTAGAAATAGCAGACGGAGCAGAGGATGAGTCAGCTTGCTAATTGTTTTGATGAGTGGATTCGCCGCGACTTTAAACAGCTAAATACGGAGTTAGAAACACTGTATTTTAATCAGAAAGATCGAACGAACATAATCGGTATTGGTGATGAGCTTAAACAGGAGCTGTTGTATCAGGGCAATACGCATATTTCTGCTTTATTGAAGGAAGGCAATACCGATGAGGGCTTTGAGGCAGGATTTACTCTTTTGGGTAATGTCGGTTTCTTTATGGCGGCTTGTCGTCGTCATGAGTTGAGCAATCCGGATCGTGAGCATAAATCGCCGCTGAAAGAAGCCTCGTCGCTGTCAATGCAGCTGGGGGCGTCACTGGGGTTGACTCCGCGATTTGCCACCAGTCATCTGACCACACATAACACCGCCATCAATGGACAATATAAGAGCTTCACGGCACTTCAGGATGAGTACTGCTTTTTAGAGTTCAACACCCGTAGCATTCTGGCGGATAAACGTGCCAGTGATGCGCTGGTGCGTATTTTGCCACTGGGTATCTCTCATCCTGTGGCTTATGATCTGTTAACGGTAGCAAAGTCAGCGCTTGAAGAGGCTTTAAATTTAAATAAACAGCTGTTTGATCGACTGGATATCGAGCGCTTTTTTTACTGTGTCAGACCCTATTATAAACCGCATCGAGTCGGGCTTCATGTCTATCGCGGTGCCAATGCTGGGGATTTTGCCGGTATCAATGTCATCGATTTATTACTGGGATTGTGCTCCGGTGCCGATGCCTTCTATTCCCAGTTGTTGGTTGATAAATTTTTATACATGATGCCGGAAGATCAGGCCTTGCTCAGAGATTGTTTAAGACGAAAAAGTCTGATGCAGCAGTTTTTGGAAAAACAGGATTATGCCGATAGCGACTGGTTTCAAAAACAGGTGCGCTTATTTTTAGAGCTCTGTGAGCTTCACGGTCAGATTGCCGCCCAGCATCACGATCAACTGGTGAGGCGTTTTATTGAATTGCCATCTCAAGATTTGCCTAAAGAGCAGGCGAAATCCATAACCGCTAGCGGGCCGCCCTTATCGGTGCTGTTGAAATCGCTTGAGCAGTTGCGAGACTTGCGAGGCGCCAAGGATCGTGACGATATCGATTCAAGGTATAAAGAGATTCAGCGGCTGCGACAGAGCCTATCGATACAAGACAGTAAGATAGCCACCTCGGATTCGCTGTTGTAGATATGAGGAGAAAGCCTGATTCCTGTTTCTCGTTGATCAAATTTGATATTTTTGACGTTAAGCGCCTCGATAAAATAGGGTTGATTTTCTTTCATGTCAATAACCACGGTGCCACCGCGTTGGTCTTCTGGTCTTGGACTCATAAGATTGTGATCAGAAAGACGGTCGATAATCGGTTGAGTCAGTCTGAGATTGTGCCGTCTTATCGCTTCAATGCCGATCGTGTTGATATACTCAATGCTGTTTGCCGCGATGATAAAAGGTGCAATCGATGGCGTTCCACCCCAGAATCGACTGGCGTCAGTGGCATATTGAAAGCGATGGGGATCAAATTCAAACGGATTTTCATGAGAAAACCAGCCAACATCGACCGGTTGACATTGATCGATGAGTTTGGGATTGACCCATAAGAAAGCCGCACCTGGACCGCCGCACAACCATTTTACCGATGAGCCGAGAATAAAATCGGCATTAAAATCATCGATGTCGATGGGGAGGATGCCGACGGACTGGGCGATATCGACAATTGAATAGACCTTATGTTGTTGGCACAGCGAGGTGATTTTCTGCACCGGCAATACCTGGCTGGTATTAGACAGCACATGGGTGATGAGCACAACTCCAATCGTATCGTCTAGAAAATGCGCCCAGGTCGTCTCATCATTCAGATCTTCATCTTTGGGAATGAAACGCGTGTCAAAGCCAAATCGTTTAGTCATCTGACAGACAAATGCCATGGAGGGAAAATCCTGCTCGCTTAGAAGGATGGTTTTTTTAGTCGCCGAGAAGGGCAGGCTGTAGAGAATCTTGGTTAATCCGCTGGATAGATTCGTCTGTGGGCAGAAATCACACGGTTTGCCATTTAATAGTTGGGCTAACTCCGCTTTAAATTTTTCAATGCCGCCCAGCCAGTTCGACCAAATGCTCTCATCGGCTGTCGACCAAGGAGAAAAAAATTGTTTTGCAAGCGCAATAGCCGTGTTCTCAGGAGCCAGACCAACCGAATGGTTCAGAAGATAAATCGATTCAGGCGTGGAAATTGCAGCTGTTTTCATCGTGATGCCTTTGATTTTTGGGGTTTATTATCTTTAGTTGACCTTGGTTTAAACAATCTCAGGGTGATGAGTAAAAAAAAGGTGATGATAAACTCGGAAATCAGTCGATAGCTTAACTGACAGATGAGACCGAAATCACTGATAAGATATTTTATATAACCTGACCAGGAGAAAGTCTGGCGCCAACGGTGGAAGAAGCGTAATGGCAGGATCAAATATACGATGATGATCACGCTTAAAAACAAGGTGGAGGCGTGAGAAAGCTCAATGCGATAAGCATCAAGCCAGATATAGACTAAATAGCCGATGATGATGACAATAAGCATCAAAAGGCACAGATTAATGATGGACTTTTTCACGATAGGCAGGCTAAATCGTAGATCTTAATCACCATTTTATCGCTTGTTGTTATAATAATGCCACTAAAAATCGGCGGCTGATTACGATTTCCCATATAAAATCTAAGAAGCAAAAAGCATCATTTTGGCATGAGCCGCATTTAAAGTTTATTGATTTATGGTAGGCTGAAATGCCTTAGGAGCACGGAAAGTCACGTGCTATGAGGTTTATCTTTTAATAAGATGCGAAGGAATTCGATTTGACCGACGAGCTCTTTTTATGGCGGCTTTTTTAGCAATAACCCGTTGTTCCGTCGGTTTTATATAATGCTGTCTTTCTCTCATTTCTCGGACAATGCCTGCTTTTTCACAAGCACGCTTAAATTGTCGTATCGAGATATCAAAGGGTTTGCGCTCGTCAACGCGAATACTTGGCATTACACTAACTCAACATTAACGGCTTCAGGTCCTTTCTTGCCTTGTCTTACTTCAAAACTGACGGTCTGACCATCATGCAACATGCCACCGACGTGATCCAATGCGGAAACATGGACAAACACATCTTTCTCACCATTGGCAGGCTTGATAAAACCAAATCCCTTTGCGTCATTAAAAAACTTTACGGTACCTTGTAATTTATTCATTTTTTTCTCTATATTTGTTTGTTAAATTCATTAAACTATAGTGCAATACAAAAGCATTGCGAAGGTAGTGTAGCAGGTTTTGTATAAAATGTAACTAAAAATGTTTGCTTTTGAATCATCGATATTTTGGTGGCTAATGATTATCAGCTTTATCATGCCAACCGGTGGAATGCCGGGGCGATCAACAGGAGATTATGCCAAATAAAATGCATCAACTCTGCATTGTCAATTGAAATTTTGCTAAAACGCTTTAAAATAGGGTAACTTCAGACAAAGCGAATTTTTTATGCAACAGACTGCGATTTATCCCGAAACTGCTACCGCAACTTCCCCTGTTTTTGTCGATAGACAAAAGATCAAAAAAGTATTGCTTCTGGGTTCCGGCGGCATTCGTATCTCACAGGCTGGTGAGTTTGACTATTCCGGTTCTCAGGCGATCAAAGCCATGAAAGAAGAAGGCATTAAGGTTATTCTTGTCAATCCTAATATCGCGACTATTCAGACCGATCCAGATATGGCTGATGAGGTGTATTTTGAACCTTTGGATATCGCTCATGTAACAAAGATTATCGAGAAAGAAAAACCGGATGCTATTTTATTGAGCTTTGGCGGGCAAACGGCGTTGAATCTTGGTTTAAAGCTCGAGGAAAAAGGCATATTGGCGCTGCATGATGTCAAGGTCTTGGGCAGTTCAGTCGATACCATTCGCAATGCTGAAGATCGTGGGCTTTTCAAGAACAAGCTCGATGAGATCGGGGTCAAGACGGCAAAAAGTATCGTTGCCAGCACATTGCAGCAGGCATTGGTGGCGGCCGAAGAGATTGGCTTTCCATTGATGATGCGATCCGGCTTTTCACTGGGAGGGCTTGGATCGGGTATTGTCAAAGATGCCAAAGAGCTAAAAATGCGAGTCACGGAAGTGCTAAACGCCACCTCACAGGTGCTGATTGAAGAATGCCTTTTAGGCTGGAGTGAGTTTGAATATGAGATCGTGCGTGATATGGCGGGCAATGTTCTGACCGTATGCAACATGGAGAATTTCGATCCCATGGGCATTCACACCGGTGAGAGTATCGTGGTATCTCCTTCTCAGTCGCTAAACAATGAAGAGTATCATCGCTTAAGAAAAATCGCCATCGATGTGGCCAATCATTTTGAGATTATCGGCGAATGCAATATTCAATATGCTTTTAATCTGGAGACCTCTGACTACCGAGTGATTGAAATCAATCCAAGACTGTCACGTTCATCGGCGTTAGCGTCAAAAGCCACAGGCTATCCTCTGGCTTTTATTGCCGCCAAATTGATGCTGGGGTATAAGCTTTATGAGCTTGAGAATGCGGTAACCAGAAAGACCTGTGCTTATTTTGAACCGGCTTTGGATTATATCGTCGTCAAGATTCCACGCTGGGATACACATAAACTCAAAAAAGCCGAGCGCTTTATCGGCACCGAAATGAAATCGGTGGGTGAGGTCATGGCGATTGGGAGATCATTTCCCGAAGCCCTGCAAAAGGCCGTTGGCATGTTAAATATTGGTGCGGCCGATCTGTCGGATTATCCGCATGAAATTCCAAACTTAATCACCGAGATAGAGCGTGCCACCGACAGGCGCTTATTTGCGCTGCATCGCTTTTTTGTCAAAGGTGGTGATATCGAGACGGCGCATAAGCTCTCAGGTATCGATAAATGGTTTTTAAATCATCTCTACACCATTGCCAGCATGGAGCTAAAACTCAAAGATCCAAACACGATCATGGATAAACAGCTGTTGCGTGAGGCAAAAAAGCTGGGCATCAGCGACAAATCAATCGCTTCTTTTCGTGATATGGATGTCAAGGCGCTTCGTGCCTGGCGTATCGCTCAGGGGGTGACGCCGGTGGTCAAACAGATCGATACCCTGGCAGGAGAGGTCGAGGTTCAGACCAACTATCTGTATCTGACCTATCATGGCATCGAGCACGACCTCTTACCATCTGATCAGCCTGCCAGTTTAATCATCGGCTCAGGACCTTATAGCATCGGCTCATCGGTCGAGTTTGACTGGTGCGGTGTGACAACGTCGCATACCTTGAAAAAGCTGGGCGAATCGGCGATTATCATCAACTCAAATCCAGAGACGGTATCGACCGATTATGATGAATCAGATCGCCTTTATTTTGAGCAGTTGACGGCTGAACGGGTAGAGGATATCGCCGATTTTGAAAATTTAAAAGGCATTATCGTCTCCGTCGGCGGTCAGATTGCCAATAATCTGGTGATGCCTTTATTTGATGCCGGTTACCCCGTCTTGGGAACATTGCCGCAAAATATCAATCGTGCCGAGAACCGGGCGCTGTTCTCAGGCATGTTAAATACGCTTGGCATCGACCAGCCTGAATGGCAATCGGTAAGCACGCTACAGAAGGCCGCGGAATTTGTCGAACGGGTTGGCTATCCGATTTTGGTGCGTCCGTCCTATGTATTATCAGGAGCGGCTATGAATGTGGTCTATTCAGAAGAGGAGCTTGCTAAATACCTCAATGAAGCCACTGCCGTCTCTCCCGAATACCCTGTGGTGATATCGGATTTTATCAGTAATGCCAAAGAGCTGGAGATGGATGGAGTGGCCGAAAACGGTGAGATCGTCATCTATGCCATCTCTGAGCATGTCGAGAATGCCGGTGTTCATTCTGGAGATGCGACGATTGTGCTGCCGCCACAGACGCTTTATCTTGAGACCATAAGACGCGCCAAACGCATCACCAAAAAAATCGTCAAGGCGCTTGCCATCACTGGACCTTTTAATATTCAATTTATTGCCAAAGACAACAACCTCAAGGTCATCGAATGTAATCTAAGAGCTTCACGTTCGTTTCCGTTTGTCTCTAAAGTCACCGGGCATAATTTTATCGAAATCGCCACCGAGGTGATGATGGGAAGATATAAAAAACGACGTTATAACACGCTCGATTTAGATTATGTCGGCGTCAAGAGCTCACAGTTTTCCTATAATCGTTTGAAAGGCGCCAATCCCGTGGCGCATGTTGAAATGTCATCAACCGGTGAGGTTGCCTGCATCGGTTACGATCTTTTGGATGCGTTTTATAAATCCTGGCAGGCCACCGATATGTTCGTCAGACGCAAGAAAATTCTTTTATCGATCGGTGGTGACAAAAAGCCCAAGCTTTTGCCTGAGATTCGACAACTCGTCGAAAATGGCTGGGAGCTTTATACCACCTCAGGCACCTATCAATATTTAAAAGAGCTTGGTATCGATACCATCTGTGTTTATAAGATCAGTGAGAATCAGAGCCCTGATGTTGAGGATTTAATCAGTGAGCATCAGATTGATCTGATCATCAATATTCCAAGACGTTCTCAGCATATCAATGATGATAATGTCTCCGATGGTTTTAAAATAAGACGGCTTGCCGTTGATCATCATATCCCGCTTATCACAAATCTACAGATTGCCGAGTTGACGTTGCGCTCTTTAGTTGAGCTGCATAATGCACCGGTGCATGTGAAATCGTGGCGTGAGTTTATGGAGTCTCGTGATTGATTCAGTTTAAAAATATTAGCCTGCAAAGAGGCGAGAAGGTTTTATTTAAAGCGGTTAATTTTGCTATTTTTGATCGCCAGAAAGTCGGACTTATCGGTAAAAATGGCAGTGGCAAGAGCTCGCTTTTCTCACTGCTAACCAATGCGCTGGAGAGCGATACTGGTGAGATTGAGGCCTCGGCTGGTCTTCATATCGTTAGCGTCAAGCAGGAAGTCGATGAGCTTGACACTCCGGTGATCGATTATGTCATAAGAGGAGCGGTGAGACTCTATGATTTAAAATTAAAAATGCAGCAGGCATTGACTGAGGGGGATTATTTAAGGCACGCTGAGCTTTTGGCTGATTTTGAAGTGCTTGGTGGTTATCGTATCGAATCGAAAGCCGCCGAAATTTTAGCCGGTCTTGGTTTTGAGAATGAGGTCATTTATCAGGCCGTCAGAAATCTCTCAGGGGGATGGCGAATTCGTCTGAACCTGGCACAGGCTTTACTTGAAAATGGCGATGTTCTGCTGTTGGATGAACCGACAAACCACTTGGATCTCGATGCGGTGATGTGGCTTGAGCAATATCTTAAAAATTTCAGCGGCGCCTTGATTCTCATCTCTCATGATCGGGTTTTTCTCGATAATGTGATCGAACACGTGCTCTATATTGAGAATCAGACGATCACAAGCTTTACCGGTAATTTCAGCCAGTTTGAAGAGCAGTATCATCAACAGCGCCTGTTGCAGCAGAAAGCCTTCGATAAACAACAAACGCATATCGCGCATCTTGAGAAGTTTGTCAATCGTTTCAAGGCGAAAGCCTCCAAAGCGAAACAGGCGCAAAGTCGCATAAAGATGCTGGAGAAAATGGAGCGAATCGAAGCCGTCTCGGGCGCTGATCGTTTTCATTTCAGTTTTAACAACGAGGCAAAACCCATAACCAGCACGCTGGTGCAGCTCGATGAGGCCAATTGTGGTTATGATCTCAAGACGCCGATTTTAAAAGCAATCAACCTGGCGATTATGCCGCAGCAGCGTATTGGGCTTTTGGGCAGAAATGGTGCCGGGAAATCGACGCTGATCAAATCTCTGGTTGGCGATATTCCACTTTTAAGCGGCGGGATTAGGAGACACCCAGATTTAAAAATCGGCTATTTTGCTCAACATTCCATGGATGCGCTTGATTTAGAGGCCAGTTCGATGGCGCATTTTGAACGGCTCGATCCTAAAGCAGCACCACAGAAGTTGAGAAGTTTTCTCGGACGCTTTAATTTCGTCGGCAACATGGCGTTTAATCCCATCTGTGATTTCTCAGGCGGAGAGAAGGCGCGATTGGCATTGGCATTAATCGTCTATCAAAATCCCAATTTTCTGCTGTTGGACGAACCAACAAACCATCTGGATATGACGGTTAAAGAGGCGTTGACTCAAGCTTTACAAGGCTTTGAAGGCGCCTTGATCGTCGTCTCTCACGATCGTTTTTTGCTGGAGTCCACGGTGGATGAATATTGGCTGGTCGATAATGGTCATGTTGATGACTTTGATGGCGATCTTTCAGATTATTATCAATATCTGCAACGACGTTTGCTAAGAGACGAATCTAGTGAGGTAGAACCAGTCTTGGCACAAAACGATGCTAAAAAGCAGGATCGACAACAGCGAGCCAAAGCGCGTAAAGCCTTAAAGCTGATTACCGATGAGCTCAAAAAGCTTGAATCTCAGATGAAGGTCTTAAGCGATGAGATTTCACAGCTGACGGAAGAGATGCAAAACCCTTCTTTCTATGAGGATAAGATTAAAATTGAGCAGGCGATCATTAGGCTTTCGGACAAAAAAGCACGGTTGGAGCAAAAGGAAAATCGCTGGCTCGAGCTATCCGAGCAGCTGTTGGATTGAGGTGTGAATGAATTCAAGAAGCAGCTCTGCTTTTTTTTCACTCCTTAACCGAAACGGTTTGCGATATTCTCATCACTATAGCCTAAAGCCATCTATTGGCGTACAATGGCAATACCGAGAACTTTGCCTTTTAGTAATATGCAAAAACTTGACACCATCGATCATGTCGCCATACGAGTCGACGATCTGACAGAAACTGTGGCATGGTATCGTCGTATGTTTAACTGTAACACCATCTATGAGGATGATACCTGGGCTATTGTCGAGTTTGCCAACATTAAACTGGCTTTTGTTATCAAGGAGCAGCACCCACCTCACCTGGCGTTTTACAAGGCCGATGCCGCTGATTTTGGCAGGCTTAAAAAACATCGAGATGACTCCATATCAACCTATGTCAAAGACCCTTCCGGGAACTTCGTCGAACTCATCGCAAAAAAGGAGAAATAACCGCATGATCGGCATCTTAGCCGGTATGGGACCGATGTCAACGGCTCCCTTTATCGATAAGCTGATGAAAGCCTGGCAGAAGCGCTTTCACGCTCACAATGATATCGACTTCCCGCATGTGTTGATCTATTCGCTGCCGACACCCTTTTACATTGATCGCCCTGTTGATCATGCACGGATGCAACAAACCATACTCGATGGGCTTTTAAAACTCGAGTCTTTAGGTGCCACACTGATCGCCATGCCTTGCAATACCGCTCATCGTTATTTCAAGCTATTTCAAACAACCATAAAGACCCCGCTTTTGAATATGATCGATGAAACGCTGAAGCGCAGCACGGCGCTGAAAATTGGACTTCTTGCCACCGAGATCACTGTCGATTCCAGGCTATTTCAAAATGCATTAAACACTCAAGGCAAAACGCTGGTTTATGAGAAAACTCAACAGAGTTGTGTCAATGCGCTGATTCAAGGTGTGAAGTCAAATAAGCCATATTAATATCTGCTGTTATCGGCGCTTGAATTGCTGAGGAAGATGAAAGCTCAAGGTGCTGAGGAAATTATTATCGGCTGTAGTGATATTAGCACCATCTGCCTGGAAGCTGCCAGAGAGCTTGATATCACCGTTATCGACTCGTCAAACTGTCTGGTCGATGCCATTATCGCAAGCTATGCTTAAATGAGTTTAGTCTTTCTTTTTATTAATAATCGACTCAAATGCCCTGGCAAGGTCGATGGGCAAGGGAAAGACGATGGTGGTGCTTTTATCGCTGGAGATGTCGACCATGGATTGCAGGTAGCGCAGTTGTATCGATGCCGGCTGTTCGGATAAAACCTTGGCGGCTTCTTGCAGCTTCTGGGCCGCCTGAAATTCCCCCTCGGCATTGATAACCTTGGCACGTCTGGCACGCTCGGCCTCGGCCTGCTGGGCAATGGCGCGAATCATACTTTCATTGAGATCGACATGCTTAATCTCAACATTGATGACCTTAACCCCCCAGATATCGGTCTGTTCATCGAGAATCTTCTGAATATCGGCATTCAATCGATCTCTCTTGGCTAGCATATCATCAAGCTCATGCTGACCTAAAACCGATCTCAATGTGGTTTGAGACAGCTGGCTTATCGCTTCAAAATAATTCTCGACCTGAATGATGGCAAGCTGTGGATCAGTAACACGAAAATAGACCACGGCATTGACCTGAACCGAGACATTATCTCTGGAGATGACATCCTGAGGGGGGACATCCATCACCACCGTGCGAAGCGACAACTTCTCCATCTGTTGAATAATAGGGATAACGATGATCAATCCCGGACCTTTTACTTTCCAGAATCGCCCGAGGGTGAAGATAACACCACGCTCATATTCTCGCAAAATTTTAATCATGCTTAAAATGAAAATCACCACCAGCACGATAACGGCATAGATAACATATTGAATAATCACAAGACTAATCCTCCCTTTTGTTTATCGGTTTAACATCAAGCACAAAACCCTTAGCATCAGTTATTTCAACAGATTGATGTTTATGATAGTTCTCAGGATGAGACACTCTCCAGCGTTCACCATTGACAAACAGCCATTTGCTACCATCTTCATCGACTAAAATGCGCCCTGATTGACCGATCATTCCTTCCTGACCGCTGATGACGCGATGACGATATGAACGGATAGCCAGATGCACGATAAGCAGAAAAAAGATGCCGGTGACGATGCTGACAGCAAGAATCAACGGCATGGCGATCTCATAGCCAGGAACACCGGTATCCACCAGCATAATCGAGCCGATGGTAAAAGCTACCACTCCGCCGATGCCCAGAAAGCCAAAACTGGTGATAAAGGCCTCGGCAATCAGCAATACCACACCCAAAAACATCAGCATTAAGCCGACATAGCTAATCGGCAACATATGAAGTCCATAGATGGCGATAAGTATAGAGATGATCCCGAGAATGCCAGGTAAAAACAGACCCGGATGAGCAAACTCGAAAAATAACAGCCACACGCCAATGACTAATAACAGATAGGCGATACTGGGATCGGTGATAATCTGCAGAAATTCAAGACGCCATCCCGGCTCAAAATACTCAACTTGCATGGCATTGGTATCAAGTGTAACCTTCTTCCCATTGACATCAACGTCCATGCCGTTGATCTGGCGCAAAAGATCAGGAATATCCATGGCAACAACGTTGATAACATTTTCTTTCAATGCTTCCTCTGCCGTTAACGTTGCCGCCTCCGTCACGGCCATCTCTGCCCATTTTGCATTACGACCATTCATCTCGGCCAAGGCGCGAATATAGGCGGCTGAGTCATTAAACACCTTCTTCTCTATCGTTGATTTATCGTCTTTTGGTTTTTGCTGTCCTTTCTCATCGATGGGAATATCCTCAGGATTTGGTGTCGGTGTAGAAGGAGGCGTTCCACCAATGTTAACCGGAGAGGCCGCTCCAACATTAGTACCCGGTGCCATCGCAGCAATATCGGCGGCGTAGAGCAAAAAGGTGCCGGCACTTGCCGCATGGCCCCCAGGTGGATAGACATAGACCACGGTTGGAATGGCGCTATTCAACATGGTCTGAATCATACCGCGCATGGCATCGGCCAACCCGCCTGGAGTATCGATCTCAATAATAACAACCTTAGCCGCCTGGTTTGTCGCATACTCAAAACCACTTTGAATATATTCTTCAGTCGCAGGTCCAATCCCACCGGATATGGTCAGTATCACCGCCTTGTTATCGTTGATAGTATGAATCGGTTTGTTGGCCCAGGCCACACTAAGCAAACAAGCCATAAGCATAATAATGAGTCGCATACAGGCATCCGATCATGTTAATATGAATTTCTCTAGTGTAGTCTATTTTCATAAAAACAGGATAACCGTGATGCAGGACGTGTTAAATAATCAATGGCTAAATGAAGATCTGGCAATCGAGGAATTAAATCGAATTCGCCAGCACATTCATCAATATCCAGAACTGGGTTTTGAGGTCGAAAATACCGCAGCCTATATTGTTGCTGAGCTTAAAAAATTAGGGCTTGAGATTAAAACCGGCATTGGCAGAACCGGTATCATCGCCGATTTGTCCGTGCCTCATGCAACGAGACGCATCGCTCTTCGCGCCGATATGGATGCGCTGCCTATTTTTGAGCAGAATAACTGTGACTATAAGTCAAAAATCAATGGTCAAGCCCATATGTGTGGACATGATGCACATTGTGCCATGGTTTTAGTCGCGGCGCAATTTCTGGCAAAGCACCGTGACAAGCTGGACAATAATATCCGCTTTATCTTTCAGCCATCTGAAGAAGTATTGCCAGGAGGCGCCCCGGCGATGATTGAAGATGGAGCCCTTGACGACGTCGATGAAATTTATGGTCTTCACGTGTTTCCATTGATTGAAGAGGGCAAAATGCAAGTCTGTCAACCCGTGGCGTTATCGGGTGTCGATCTGTTTGAAATCTGTTTTCACGGCAAAGGAGGACATGCCAGCACGCCAATGCTGGCCATAGATCCTATTATTATGGCCAGTCAGTTTGTCAATCAAGTACAGACCATCGTCTCAAGAAACAGCGACAGTTTTGATCCGGTGGTGATATCGATCACGGCAATTGAGTCGGGTTCGACTTTTAATGTGATTCCAGCTCAGGCAAAGCTCAAGGGCTGTATCCGCTATCTAAGCGCAAAAGGGCAAAATATAGCCAAAGTCCGCCTGCACAAGATCGCCAAAGCCGTGGCATTAAGCCATGATGGACAGGTCACTATCGACTACAGCCGTGGCTATCCTGAGACAAGAAACTGGCCGAAGACTTCTAAAAAGGCAATTGAAGCGGCCACTGCAGTATTTGGCAGCGACAATGTCATTCGCTCTAGCACCCCGTGGATGGCATCGGAAGATTTTTCCTATTTTGCCAAAGAGATTCCGGCTTGTTATGCTTTTCTCGGTGTTAAAAATGCACAAAAAGGCTTTACCTCCATGGTGCATGAACCGACTTTTGACCTGGCACCCGAGGCGATGCTTAATGGCTTGAACTATTATCTTACGCTATGCGGACTTGTTGATGAAGAATAAAGGCTTTTTACGCATTATTCGTTGAATGAAATAGCTCATCCAACCCCCCACTTAATCTCCCCTTGACCCCAATTGGCATTCAAAGGAAACAAGCTCTAGCTCTTATTTTTTAAGCCTGATCACTTCAGCACGACTTAGCCCTGTGCATTCAGCCACAAGACCGATAGACATGCCGTGCTCAAGCATGCGTTTCGCATTTTCTATGGCATTTTGGTGAGCACCCTGTTGCATTCCCTGCTGCATTCCCTGTTGCATTCCCTGCTGCATTCCCTGCTGCATTCCCTGCTGCATTCCCTGTTGCCTCAATCTTTCTGCTGCTGTCATCACAAACTCCTCGTCTTCTTTTAAATATTCTCTGTACTTATCCAGCATTGTCGTGGGATTGCTCTCCCAACTATCCAATGCATACAAGTAAACATTATGCCTGATGGTGATATTGGTGCAATGGCTAAGCCCCTGCATCAAATGCTCAATGGCCTGACTGCTCACCCGTTTATCATAAACGTGCTTAAAGGCAATCTCAACGGCAGAGATCTCACCATGTTCAAGCAATGCCTTGTCCGAGTATTGACCATAGTCCACCAGTATCGGCTTTAGAAAGTATTGTTGAGCCAATGCCTCATCTTTAAACATCTTCATGATGTCCGTTGGATAAGGATAAGGTGTCGGTCGCCCATGATACATCAACAGACTCAAAACCAATGGATATTTGTCCGGTTTGATCTCATCGACATAGTCTTTCAATGCCGAGATGTCATACAAGGCATTTCTCAAGGCGAAGTCTTTATCCGGTGTCGACTGATGCTCCATATGCTGTATAAGAAGCGCCTCTCCACTATCAATACGCTCGCAGGTATAAACGATATCGGCAATCTCTTCTTTCAGCTGTTCAAAACGCTTTTTATCCCGTTTTGGATCAACGCCATAGTTTAGAATAATGATATTGCGGATAAAACTGCCGCTTAACTTTCGTAATTTTAGGGTTTCAAGCTTGAGCTGCGACTGCACCTCTGGCGGCAAATAGATCTCAAGTGCTTTGCGAAACAAGGC
>JBMSHD010000035.1:0-17896 GCA_049416425.1 Francisellaceae bacterium
GTCTATGTTAGCAGGATTTCAGCCCCATGTAAACCGTATTATATTACGTTTCCTAGTCATAATGCAGCTGAAAATCAGGAATATAATAACCAACCAGAGAGATGAACTTAGGAATCAAGGCCCTATTTTCAGCTCCCGGCGCTGAGAAATTCATCTCCCATAATAATGAAAGCCTGGCTTGACCACTTAAAATAAGCGTCATCAGCGATGAGAGTTTCATTGCTTGAGGGAGCCGCATCAAGTTAGCAAGATTCATATCTGTGATGGCAAGCTGAGGATTGTGATAGGATAAGGCTATTAATTTCCTGTCACCACTTATCACCTCAGCGGAAAATCGACTCTTTATGTAGTCCTCTTCCTGCTGCCAGGTTGTCGATAGATTGAACTCCGACGAAGAAGGCGTATCTAATCCCATGAATGGGCGTAGATTAACGTGTCTTATCGTTGCGTCGATGCTCAGATACCTCAGTTTGATCTTGTGAAGCTGTGATTGCCAATGATCGATAATAGCAATAATCTGATCGATAAAACCCGGCTGTTGAATATCGATTCCTTGAAATACATCACCCGTTAACACGGTTTGCAATTTTATGTGTCCACCATCGTTACCGAATATCTCCCAGTTAAGAATTAATCGCCTGGTATCTGCGTTAAATTTTAATTCCAGGTTCATGGAGACCGGAGTAAGATTACGATCAGGCTCCGTAAAAAATAATCCCTGCTCATTAAAATAGTCCAAACCACCGTCTTTAAACCGATGAAACCACTGATTAACAGACAAACCATGCAAGTTATATAAATACACAGTAAGCCGCCTGAGTTTGTTCTGTTCAAACTCAATATCTTTTACATAGATCTCTCCCACATTGAAATGAAGCTTTGGGTTTGGCTTGTAGACATGCACCCCTCTTAGGATAAAGCGCCCCCACATGGCATCCCACAAAGAATAATGATAAGAACGATAATATAACGTACTGTTACCATGTTCATTCTGTTCGATAAATTGATTCAATCGCTCATGGAAAGCCTGACTGACTCGTATATTGACGCCGACTATAGTACCTGCAACTGCAAGAAAAACCAGCAGTGTAATGAATCGTAATTTTCTGCCCATGATCTTTTATTATTTTCTGTCCTTTATTAATTTTTAGCACTAAAATCAATTAAATCTGTGCGATTTTTAACCTTTTTTGAGAAAAATTTGCTTTGATGATTGATCTTATGTTAAAAATTCGCTAAAACACAAACATTCACCGGAAGTTTATTTGCCAAACAGGTCGATAAACGATAACACAAATTAAGACTGAACGAACTATGGCACAGAATCTAGTAATTGTAGAATCACCCGCAAAATCAAAGACCATTGAGAAATATCTGGGCAAAAATTTTAAAGTTGTGGCCTCCTATGGCCATGTCAGAGACCTGGAACCTAAAGCGGCTTCGGTTGACCCTGAGCATGACTTTCAGATGAAATACCAGCTGATTGACCGTAATAAACGCCATCTTGATGTCATCAAAAAAGAGGCTAAAACGGCTGATACCATTTACCTGGCGACAGATCCGGATCGCGAAGGTGAAGCCATCTCCTGGCATATCTACGAATTGCTGAATACATCAGGGCTGCTTAAAGATAAAACCGTTCATCGCATCGCTTTTAATGAGATCACCAAAACGGCCGTCATGGAAGCTGTCGCGCATCCACGCGAGCTATCCATGTCGCTGGTCAATGCTCAGCAGGCCAGACGCGCGCTCGATTTTTTAGTCGGCTTTAACCTGTCTCCGTTATTATGGAAAAAAGTGCGCCGCGGTTTATCGGCCGGACGAGTACAAAGCCCAGCACTTCGAATGATCGTCGAGCGAGAGATCGAGATTGAAGCTTTCAAGACTCAGGAATACTGGAGCATTCAGGCATCCGTTAACAAAGATTCCCCGTTTTTGGCACGTTTAACTCAGCTCAATGGCGAGAAACTGTCCCAGTTTTCAATTGCCAATCAAAGCGGTGCCGATGACGCACTGACAATGCTTAAACAAGACTGTCAAGGCAGACTCATCGTCACTCGTGTGGATGAAAAACAAAAGCGTAGAAATCCTCTAGCACCATTTATCACCTCAACCCTGCAACAGGATGCCGTCAGAAAACTGGGCTTCAGCACCAAAAAAACCATGATGCTGGCACAACAACTCTATGAAGGAATTGATATCGGTGGCAGCGAGGGCAGCACCGGACTCATTACCTATATGCGAACGGATTCAACAAACTTATCAACCGATGCCATCGATGATATTCGCCATTTCATTCAGCAGGAATATGGTGAAGATTCGCTGCCGGCAAAACCACGAATCTATAAAACGAAAAACCAAAGCGCACAGGAAGCACATGAGGCCATACGACCCACATCGGCCTTTAAAAAACCAGATGATCTCAAAGTGCATCTTAGCGGCGATCAGTATAAACTTTATAAACTGATCTGGCAGCGTGCCATCGCCTGTCAGATGATTCATGCTACTTTAAATACCGTAGCCATCGAACTTTCCGATGAGGCGAACAGGCATTTATTCAAGGCCACAGGATCCACCATCCTTAAACCCGGTTTTCTCTCCATCTATCAACAGGCGCGTGATGAAGATCAAAAACGTGATGACGGCGAAGGCATCATGCTGCCTCCTGTCAAGCAAGGACAATTTTTATCAATCATCGACTTTATCAGCAAACAGCACTTCACCGAGGCTCCACCGCGTTTTTCAGAAGCTTCACTGGTTAAAGCACTGGAAGAATATGGTATCGGGCGACCATCGACCTACGCCTCCATCATCTCCACACTGATGCAACGTGAATACGTTGAGATCGACAACAAACGCTTCAAGCCTACCGATGTCGGTCGCATCGTCAATACGTTTTTAACCGGTTACTTCAAGAAATATGTCGAATACAGCTTCACCGCCAGACTTGAGAATGAACTTGACGAAATTGCCGAAGGAAATATCGAATGGATTCCAGTCTTGGAAACTTTCTGGAAGCCTTTTATCGAAAATATTGAAAAGATTGATGCCTCGGTACAAAAAAGCGATGTCACTCACGAAGCACTCGATGAAGACTGCCCTGAATGTGGCCATAAACTATCGATTCGTCTGGGACGTGCCGGTCGTTTCATCGGCTGCACCAACTATCCTGAATGCAAATATACCCGCCCCTTACCAAAGGATGAAAACGAGAGCGAAGCAGAAAAGACTGCACCACAGGTAGTTGAAGGTCGAAAGTGCCCACAATGCGATTATGATCTTCACATCAAGCAAGGACGTTATGGTAAATTTATTGGCTGCTCAAACTACCCGAAATGCCGTCATATGGAGCCGCTTGAAAAACCCAAAGATACCGGCATTCTATGCCCGAAATGTAAAAAACATAATTTTGTCGAGAAAAAATCACGCAAAGGCAAAGTCTTTTACGCCTGCGCCGGTTTCCCTAAATGCAAAAACTCCTTTTGGTATCCACCGGTTGCCGAGGCCTGTCCCAAATGCCATTCACCGATTCTTCTGCTAAAGACGACTAAAAAAGAAGGACGCCAGAAAGTTTGCCCTGAAGAGAATTGTGATTACGCCATTTCTTTGCCTGATGAGGCATAAAACGATCGTATAAATTGTCCTGTTATCAACTCTGTGCTATGATGTCCAACAAATTTTCAATCACTGATTTTATATGATTGTCAGCATCGAAGACATTGATACTATCCTGCCACAGACACAATGCACCAAATGTGGCTATAAAGACTGTTATGATTATGCCAAAGCCATCACCAATGGTGAGAAACATAACCGCTGCCCACCCGGTGGGCAAGCCGGTGTTGATGCGCTAGGCACATTGCTCCAGCGACCAACATTAAAACTTGATACCACACTAGGGGAAGAGAAGCCACGTGAGCTGGCTGTTATCGATGAGGATTTATGCATTGGCTGCACCAAGTGTATTGATGCCTGCCCAGTCGATGCTATTGCTGGCGCAAAAAAGCAAATGCATAGTGTTATCCGTGATGAATGCACAGGCTGTGAGCTTTGCCTGTCTCCCTGCCCCATGGATTGCATTCGCATGGTGGTACTCGATAACGACAAACAACCTGCCATGTGGCCGAAATCACAACAACAGGCGCAAAAAGCGTATTTCCGTGAGCGTCACAATGCCAAACTCAAACGCCTGGCTCGGCAATCTGAAACTCAGTATGCAAAACATCAAAGCCAGGTCAAAGCCTCTCATCTGTCTATCAATAAGAAAGACTATATTCAACAGGCACTGATGAACTACAGAACAAAAAAACAAAATACGGCTTCCGCCATAACATCGCCTGGGGATAAGCCCGATGAATAAACAGAAACGTCAGGCCATCTTCGAGATATTAAAGCGAAATAATCGAGCTCCGACGACAGAGCTGGTTTATCACTCCACATTTGAACTTTTAATCGCGGTCATTCTCTCGGCACAAGCCACCGACAAAGGCGTCAATAAAGCCACCGCCTTGCTGTTTGAAATTGCCAACACCCCTGAAACATTACTTGCTTTAGGCGAAGAGCACCTGCGTGATTATATTAAATCCATCGGTCTGTATCGCAGTAAAGCCGCCAATATCATCAAAACCTGTCGGGCACTTATTGAGAACCACAATGGAGAAGTTCCGGCAACACGAGAGGCATTACAGTCCCTTCCCGGTGTCGGTAGAAAAACAGCCAATGTCATTTTAAATACCGCCTTCAAGCAACCCGTTATCGCCGTTGATACCCATATTTTCCGCCTTGCCAACCGGATTGGCCTCGCTCCGGGAAAAGATGTCATCGAGGTTGAAGAGAAGCTGATACGCCTGATTCCAAAAACCTATCTTCATGATGCGCATCACTGGCTTATTCTGCATGGCCGCTATATCTGTACGGCAAAAAAACCAAAATGCGGCATCTGCCCGATTTTCCAATACTGTGACTACAAATCTAAAGAGGATTACCTGTGATATTCGATAACCAGAATCGTGCCGCTTTAAGACAGTCCTATTTTGACGTCTGGCACAAGCTTAAGAATCAACGACCACTGACTTCACTTGAAAGCCAGATTGCCGATGTGTTAAAGCTCCATCCCGAGTATCACATTTTGCTCGAAAATGCCGACCATATCGATAAAGACTACCCGCCGGAGCTCAATCAGACCAATCCTTTCTTACACATGGGGCTGCATTTGGCTGTCCTTGAGCAGATTAACACCGATCGCCCAGCCGGAATTGCCCGAATTTATCAGACAGCGATCTTGCGATCGAATCCCCATCAGCTACAGCACCAAATGATGGAAGCCCTGGCGGAGATGATCTGGCTCGCTCAAAAAAATAATACCATTCCCAACGAGCAGGATTATCTCGATAATCTACAATTAAGACTAACCTGACCTATCGCTGTAGAGCCATGCTGCTGAAACCTAAAAAATTACGCCTAAACACCAGACAACCCATCGGTATGTGGAGCATACTTGCTGCCATGCTTCTGTATTCGCTGAGCCTGACGGCTGTCTTTGTCTCCATCGACAGCTATCTTTTTTTGTTTTCCCCTTACACCGATCAGACGATCAACTACAATATTCTAACCAACACCGTTCTCTTCGCGACCTGTGGCATTATCGGCGGTATTATCGCTCATCTTATCGGCCATAAGCGCACGACCATTCTAGGCATACTCTACTCAGCAACCGGGCTGTTTCTTTTGATCATGAACAACCTGGCATTTATCGGAATTTCTGTCTATATCGTCGGTGCCGGTCTTACCATTCCCAGTCTCTATACAAGCCTGAGCTTTCTCTACACACAGGATGATCCGCGCCGTCATGCCGGTTTCACCCTGGTTTTTATGGGTGGTATTCTTGGCAGTTTTCTCGGTATCACGCTGATTGAAACCCTGTTGCAATTGATCGGCTACAGCCAATTTTATGCGTTGATGGCATTGATTACCGTAATCACCGCACTGGTATATCTGGCCGCCAACGTCCACCTTAGCAATCGCCAGACGCTGCTTGAAGACAGCTACAGCTCCAACCACAAAATCTCCCCCTACTCCATGTTGATCGTACTGGTACTGATCAGTATTTTTATTCGAAGCCTAATCAGCCAACCGAAAATTCTGACGGCCATCGCACTGGTTCTCTGCATTACCAGCCTTGGTGTTTTAGTTCTGTCGATCGGCATCATCAAAGAAAAAAACCAAAAGAGACGCTTTATTGCCCTTATCATCTTGATGATTTTCAGCCTGCTGTTTTGGCTGGTTGAGCGCATGTCTGTGATTATCTTCATCCAGTATGGCAACCTGCTGACCAACAATCAGTCTCTGTTTAATCTGAATTTTCTACCTTCTAATTTTGTGCTTCAGCTCAATACGCTGCTGGTGCTGATTATTGGCACGATTTCGGCGATATTGTGGAATAAAAACAAATCCAGACAACACATCAAACGCATCACTCGCCTGATCGCACTATCGCTTCTGTTATCGGCTTTCTCCTTTTCCTGCCTGTTTGCCACAATATGGTTTGAACTCAATGATTTGCTATTCTACTCAACGCTGCTTCTCATCATTACCGTTGTTTTTGGCTCCATCGCTCAGGTACTCTTGATTCCGCTTTATTATGCCATTGTCGGCAAGCTTGCCCCACGCCAGTACGAGTCGCTGATCATGGGTTTTTTCTTCGCCATCGTTGCCGGCACCGGAGTCATCGCGCTTAAATTCAACGATGAAATCATCACTAAAGAATTCAGCCATCATGATATGATCTTTTTTAAATTCAGCTATTTCGCCATCTGCCTGATTCTGTTTTTAAGTGCATTTTCTCTGTTGATACTGGCAAGATTATGGCAAAAAAGAACGATAAAATCAGGAAAAATATTGTAATTACACCATAAAATCCAATATACTATAGCAGAGTAAATTTCAATCAAAATAAGGGTGATAATCGATGGCAAACCAGTTTAATTTTCAGAAACCCAACTCGAGAGTGATCGAGCAGAGACAAACTTCAATACTGCAAAGCAACAAGGTATTGCGAAATACCTACCTTTTGTTGTCAATGACCTTGCTGTTTAGCGCATTGACGGCAGCCTGGTCCATGTCTATGGGTGCGCCGACCGTCAATCCGTTTCTGACACTCATCCTCTACTTTGCCTTGCTGTTTGGTATACAGGCGACTCGTAACAGCCCTATTGGTCTGGTGTTGACGTTTGCCCTAACCGGCTTCCTTGGTTGGACACTGGGGCCCATTTTGAATTTCTATATTAACAGCTTCAGCAACGGCTCGGAGCTGATCATGATGGCACTGGGAGCAACCGGGGTGATTTTTTTGGGCTTGACAGCCATCTCCATCAACCCCAAACGGGACTTCTCACGCATGGGATCGTTTCTGGCCATTGGCGCCATCATGTCTCTCATTGCCATCGTCGTCAACCTGTTCTTACAGCTGCCCGCGCTGTATCTGGCATTATCCGTGATCATTGCGCTGATATCAGGTGGCTTTATCATGTATCAAACCAATATGATCGTCAGAGGCGGGGAAACCAATTATATCCTGGCGACCGTTACCATCTATATCTCCATCTTAAACATCTTCTTAACCATTCTGCAGTTTTTAGGCATGTTTGGCGGTAACCGCAACTAAAACCAGTCCTGTTCAGTCTTGACGCCTGATAAGCCCTACCGATACAATAAAGGGCATGACGATTCCTAAAGATCATGCACCATGGCTCAACTCTCCGCCTATCTTAGTGAACACCAGTGGCTCACCCCCTTTATTCATGCTGCCTTCACCGTTTTTATCATCCTCATCATCAATCTGATCATTCGCTTTTTATTCTGGCTGTTTGAAAGCAAACTCAATCAACAGTCCATCTATCTTAAAATGTTCTACCATGCCATCAACAAACCCGTGCGAATAATCACCTGGATCATCGGTTTATGGGCATTGATTACACAAGTTATCAGCTGGCAAGAGACAAAACTAAGCACGGTGATGACGATCTCCTATATGGCTTTAAAAGTGTTACTCATCTTGAGTATCAGCTGGGCTTTGCTGCGCTTTGCCAAACTGATCCGTCAGTACTTCATCGAAAAACACACAAGAACCGATGGCGGCTACAATGACTTCAGCACCATTGAAGTCAGCTATAAAATCAGCCAGATTGCCATTTTAATCATCACTGGATTCAGTATTTTAAGCGCCCTCAACATTCCCCTTATTGCCCTTGCCGGCTTCTCCAGTATTGTCATGGCCGCCCTAGCCATCTCACAGCAGGAACTGATTAAAAACCTCTTCGGCGGCTTTGTGATCTACCTGGATCGTGCTTTCAGCGTTGGAGACTGGATTTATACCACAGGAGGTGCCATTGAGGGCACTGTGGAGAAAATCAGTTTTCGCGTCACCTTGATTCGTGGCTTTGACAAGCGTCCAATCTATGTGCCTAATTCCACTTTCTTGACCGCCTCCATCGTCAATGCCTCAAGAATGAGCCATCGCAGAATCCTGCAATATATCGGCGTGAGGTATCAGGATTTTGAATCCCTTCCTGGTATCTTGAGCGACATCCGCAAAATGCTCAAAGAACACACGGCCATTGACCAAAAATCAACAACGCTCGTATGCATCGTCAACGGCAGTACCAATATGGGCTCAAGCGTCGAAGGCGTCTTTGGCAGCTACTCCATCAATTTCATGATCTACACCTTTACTAAAACCACCAACTGGGCACGCTTTCAAGCCATCCAGGACGAGGTCATGTTTAAAATTGGCCGAATCATTCGTGAACACGGCGCACAAATCGCCTTTCCAACCACGACGCTTGACCTGCCAAATGAAGCGCTGGCCGCCTATCGTCACAGTCATCATAAAACAGAACAAAAGGATTAAAAAAACCATGTCACAAGTTCTTGTCTTTGGTGCCGGTTCCTGGGGAACAGCACTTGCCATTCAGCTGACTCGAGCAAATCATGATGTCAAGCTCCACTCCTGGAGTCGCGAGCACAATCAAAAAATGATCGATACTCATGCCAACCATGACTATCTGCCCGATATTGATTTTCCCGACAAATTAACGGCTGTTCTTGACTGGCGCGAGCATATTCATGACTGCCAGGATATTCTTATCGTCGTGCCAAGCCATGGCTTTGCCGATCTTATAACCAAGATCAGACCGGATATCTCAACGCAAGGCCTCATCTCGGCAACCAAAGGTTTTTGTCATCAGACACTGCAGTCACTGGATCAAATTATCGCCGATGAACTCCCTGGCAAACACTTCGGTATCATCACAGGACCCAGTTTTGCCAAAGAAGTCGCTCGTGGGCTGCCTACGGCTATTTTGGCGGCCTCCGGCGAGATCCACTTTGCCAGACACATTCAAAAACTCTTTACTACCGACCGCTTCCGCGCCTATAGCTCAACGGACATCAGAGGCGCTGAAATCGGTGGTGCCATCAAAAATGTGCTGGCGATTGCCACCGGTATATCGGATGGTCTGGGTTATGGCGCCAATGCCAGAGCGGGACTCATCACTCGTGGCCTGAATGAGATGATGCGCCTGGGAATGGCAATGGGAGGGCAGAAGGAAACCTTTTTTGGCTTAAGTGGACTGGGTGACCTGGTTTTGACCTGTACTGATCATCAGTCCCGTAATTATCGTTTTGGTCAACTGGTCGGCCAGGGTAAAACATCAAATGAGGCCGTCAATGAGATTCGTCAGGTTGTAGAGGGCATCTATAGTGCACAAACGGTTCAAGCACTGACACAAAAATATCGGCTGGAGCTGCCAATCTGTCAGATGGTTTATGAAATTCTTTATAACAGCAAGCCGATCAAACAAGCCGCTTATGAGCTTTTAACCCGTCAGTTAAAAACCGAAATCACCTGAAAGACGCCTTTATGCAAAGACCGCTCGATTACAATGCCAGAGAACAGGCACTAAATCCCGAAAATTCCTATATTGTTCAAGCACCGGCAGGCTCAGGAAAAACAGAGACACTGACGCAACGCTATCTTAAGCTATTGGCGGAAGTTGAACATCCTGAGGAAATCGTCGCCTTGACCTTTACCCGGAAAGCGGCACATGAGATGCGCCAACGTATCTATATGGCCTTGAAACAGTCTGAACATGACCAGTCGCCCGACTCAGCACATAAACGAATTACCTGGTCGCTGGCTCAGGCGGCTTTAGCTCGATCAAAACGCCAGGGCTGGAATATTCTCGATCATCCTGGACGCATGCGTATCACCACCATTGATGCCTTTAGCCAGTTTCTCGCCAGTCGCTTGCCTTTAAATGGACAACAGATGCGCTATGGCAACGTCACCGATGATGCCAACCCGCTCTATGAGTCGGCAGTGACTAACCTGCTTTATCAAAGCGATGAAAAGAGTCCATGGCATGATGCCTTATGCCACTGCCTGCTTAACCTCGACAATGATCTCAGCCGCTTAAATTCGCTGTTGTGCACCATGCTGTCAAAACGTGAACAGTGGCTTGCACTTATTATACAGCTTGATCTTGACAAGCCAGAGACCAAGGCCTATATCGAGGAGGGCTTCTTGCAGATCACGCAGGTGATGATCAAAAAACTCCAGCAGGCACTCGATATTTCTCACCATCGCCAAAGACTCAGCGATATTCTTCGCTTTGTACAGCCCAGCCTTGATTCACAAACATCGCTGTTATCAGAGGATACAGGCAGCCTTAAAAGCTGGCAGGTGCTCATAAAGCTGTTGTTTACCGACAAGCAAACGCCACGAAAACGATTTACCAAAAAAAATGGATTGCCCGCCTCAGACAAAACGGCAAAAGCACATGCACAATGGCTTACCGATTATCTGGCGTCCATCACGGCTGATAATGCAGACTCACTCTCGGCTATGGTAGGCGAATTCAATGCCTTTGCCGTCGATGCGATCATCGATAGTGACTGGCAATTATTAAAGAATCTGTGTCTGCTCCTTAAAGTCTGTGTCGCCTTCTTAAAACTTGAGTTTAGTCACCAGCAAAAGCATGATTTCAATGAAGTCACACTCATGGCGCTTGACGCACTGGGTGATGAAGAATCACCAACCGATCTGATGCTCTATCTTGATCACCAGATTCGCCATTTTCTGATCGATGAGTTTCAGGATACCTCTATCTTGCAATACCACCTTTTGCAGAAACTGATCGGTGGCTGGCAAAATGGGGATGGCAGAACCCTTTTTATCGTTGGTGATCCCATGCAATCCATCTATCGATTTCGCCAGGCCGATGTCGGTTTATTCTTAAGTGTGCGTGATCATGGCATCGCCGACATTAAACCTCAATTTCTTCAGCTGTCTTGCAACTTCCGCTCCAATGCCGCTATCGTAAAGTGGGTCAATCACCACTTCAAACGAATTTTCCCCACTAGCGATGAAATAAACCTGGGAGCCATTCGCTATTGCCACGCCGAGACGATGAAGCCTGATCAGACTGAGCATATGATTGAATGTCATCTTTTTGACGATGACGCCTCAGAAGCCTCTGCAATCGCTGAGTATATCAGGCATTATCAGCATATAAATCCAGCTCACAGCATCGCGGTTTTAGTCCGAGCTCGAAGCCATCTCACTCCACTTATTCCCACGCTTAAAGCCTTTGGTATAGCCATCACCGAAAGTCAAATTGATCGCCTGTTTCACAAGCCACAGATCCAGGATCTCACCGCCTTGTCATTTATTCTTAGCAATACTTCTGATCGTTTCCACTGGATCAGTCTCTTGAAATCCAGACTGTTTGGCTTCGGTTTTAAAGAGTTGTCTCAACTCATCGACCAACGTGGTAACGAAAGCACTGATGATGATTTTCTGACCCATCTGAAAAATCATCTTGGCGACCTGGATGCCTCAATGCATCAGCAAAAGCTCATCCATTTTCTCGATTGGCTAAAGGCGCCTGCCCAGCTTGTAGGTCGAATCAGTCTGATGCTCAAACTTGATCAGGCCTGGCGGCTTCTAGACGGTGATGCCCTCTATCCAGAGCCCAGCCTGTATGAACATTTCATAGCCATTCTCGATACCGAGCTTAACGACGATCACAGCCATCTTGCCGATAGCCACCGCTTTCTTGGTAAACTCAAAGCTGCCTACTTATCCGACCATGAACTAAAACCCGTTTCGGTGATGACGATTCACAAGTCTAAAGGACTGGAATTTGATTGTGTGATTATCCCGGCACTTCATAAAATCGGAAAAAACAATGAACATGAGCTCTTTCTCCACGCCCAATATCAACATGAAGACAATCGAGCTCATCATCTAATCAGTCCGATCAAACATGCCTGGAGTGATAATGCCTCATCACACTATCAGGCCATCGCTCATATGCAAAAAATACGCGGGCATTTCGAGCTCCAGCGTCTCTTTTATGTCGCGACCACTCGTGCCAAATCAAGCCTGTTTTTAACCGCCTCTCCCACTTTGGACAAAGAAGGTCAGATTAGTATCTCTGCCGAGAGTCTACTGGCGCTGATCTATGATCAAAATCCTGCTCAATGGCAAAATAGTAACAGCCAGACATTAGATAAAGAGACGATGATAAATACCGATGATAAGACACCCATTCTCCCCATGGTTGAAACTATTTTAGACTTCCATGGTCTAAAACGCTTCGATACGCCTGCTTCTGCCGTATCAACGATGGAACAAGAGACATTGAATCACCCGGATATTGAGGCATTAACGCCATCAACAGAACGTCTAAGCGGCACTGTTTTACATGCCGCCTTTGATTATCTAAGCCGACACCAGGACAATGATCATAATAAGCTCAAGCATCACCTAAGGAACTTATATCACCGCCACGCCATCGATGTGACTTTGCAGCATGAGATTGAAATCATGCTCAAACAGGCTATCGATAATACCATGCGTCAATTTCCATGGATTCTCACACAAGACGGTCTGAGTGAGCAGGATATTCATGCCCTGTCGTTTAATCGCATACAAAAAAGGACGATGGATCGCATTCTTTACTATCCCGATCGCTACGAGATTATCGACTATAAATTCAGCACCCCTGCCAAAGATGAATCGCTTTCTCAGTTTATCGAACGTCAGTGCGAGCTCTATCGAGCACAGCTGGTGCGATACAGACGGCTCGTCAGACTCGCCACCGAGAATGATAAGAAAATCTTAACCTATTTATATTTCCCTCTGATTCCTCATCTGCAACCGGTGTAAAGCAACAGCGCACAAACCTAGCCTCTTATTTTTTCACCGCATAAGGATGATAAATGGGCTGCCATTGTGTTTTTTTAATCTGTTTTTCAATGTCTTTGACCTCAATAGCGTTCTCGCCTTCAGCAAGCGCCTGTTTTGCCACGGCAACAGCCACGGCATCCGATACCGCCATGACCTCTTTGAGATCCGGCAATATCGGCGCTGTTGGATCATCAAGAATCGGTGAAAATCCGCTTAAGGTATGACAGGCGGCGCGAATCATGCCATCGGTAACATGTCTGGCTTTAACGGCAATGGCGCCAAGCCCAAGCCCCGGAAAGATAAAGGCATTGTTACCCTGAGCAATACGATATGACTTGCCTTTATAGTCAACTGGATCATAGGGGCTACCGGCGGCAATAATGGCTCTGCCCTCACTCCAATGAATAATGTCAAAAGGATCGGCTTCAGAGTGAGAATTGGGATTGGACAGCGGCATTATAATCGGATGGCTGTGGTCTTTGGCCATCTGTCTGACGATAGTCTCGGTGAAGGCACCTTTCACCGTGGAAACACCGATTAAAATCTGAGGATGAACATTGCTGACAACCTCTTCGAGTGTGATATTGCCAGGATCAGTCACCGACCAGGCACCAATCTCAGTGGCTGTTTTAATGTAGGGCTTTTGAAAATCAGGAACTCTGGCCTCATCCAAGCTGTCGCTGACAAGCCCGAAGCGGTCGACCAGATAGATCTGAGACCTGGCTTTATCAAGGCTCACACCATCTGCCGCCATCACATCGGCAATCTGATCGGCAATTCCACAACCGGCTGTCCCGGCACCAAACATGATCACCTTCTGATCCTTGAGTCGCCCTCCGGACGCCTTAACACCGGCGATCACATTGGCAGCGGCAACAATGCCCGTGCCCTGCATGTCATCATTGAAGGTACACAGGCTATCACGATAGCGATTTAAAATTCGCCTGGCATTATTGCGACCAAAATCTTCCCAGTGCAGATACACACCTGGAAAACGATTTTTTACCGCGGTAACAAATGTATCGATAAACGCATCATAAATCGCACCTTCGGCTCTTGGCATCTTCAGGCCCAGGTACTGCGGATCGCCAATCAGACGCTGATTGTTTGTGCCTACATCCAGCTGAACCGGCAATACGCGAGACGGATCAATACCACTACAGATAATGTACACCATGAGCTTACCGATGCTGATATCCATACCGCCGATTCCCTGATCGCCAATGCCAAGCACCGCCTCACCATCGGTGACTATAATAAAATCGATATCTTCTGCCCTGTAATGTGACAGAATCTGCTCAATGCGATCGGCATGATTGATTGAGATAAACACCCCGGCATTGCGGCGAAAGATCTGACTGTATTTCTCAACGGCTTCACCCACTGTTGGCGTATAGATCAAGGGCATAATCTCAGTAATGTATTTTCTTGCCAGTGCATAAAACATCGTCATATCGGTTTCGTGTAGACGGTTGAGAAAGATATATTTGCCAATGGCGGAGTTTTTACTATGAAGCTGACTATAGGCTCGCTCGACTCGCTCATCCAGCGTCTCAATTTTCTCCGGCAACAGTCCAATGAGATCAAAAATCTGACGCTCATCAGCCGTGAAAGCCGTGCCTTTATTTAAAAAAGGGTCGTGCAGCAGCTTTAATTTAGACAAATCGGTAACGATATTGACGAGTTGCCCGCTTTCATCCCGTATTTCCTCAAAATGCCGTGTCATCGTCGAAGATCTCCTTTATGTTTCCTGAGTTGACGCATTACAGCTTAGGCGACAAAAGATGAGGAATCAAAGACAATTACGGCTGATTGGCCATCACACCGTATTTTTGACGATAGGCGGTCATCGACTGTATCAAGGTCTGATTAATTTGACCACGTCTTTGAAGATAATCGATCAGACCATCGAGATTGGCAACCGCATACACCGGAAAACGATAATCACGCTCCAGTGCATCGATTGCCGAGATACACTCTCCAGGGGCGATTTCCTGGCGATCCAGAGCGACGATGACCCCCTTGACATAGCCTCCGGCGGCATCAATCTCCACCAGCGATTGTTTGATCGCCGTACCAGCTGTGATGACATCATCGATCACCAACACGCGCTTGTCTTTGATATCGGCACCGACGAAACGCCCGCCTTCACCATGATCTTTTACCTCTTTACGATTATAAGCGAAACCAACATTAAGCCCATGTTTCTCATACAGCTGAGCGCTCACCGCTGCCGCCAGCACAATGCCTTTATATGCCGGTCCAAATAACACATCAAATTCAATACCAAGCCTTATAATCGCCTCGGCATAGCAAGCCGCCAGATGCGATAGGCTTCTCCCACCATCAAAGAGACCGGCATTAAAAAAATATGGGCTCTGACGTCCCGACTTCAGGGAAAAATCGCCAAATTTCAACGCTCCTGTGGCAATTGCTGTTTCAAAAAATTCAGATTGTGACATGATTTCTCCTTCTTATTTCAGTTGTCCATCAACAATTTCATGAATGACATCCATACGATTCGCCAACTTCTGATCATGAGTAACGATAACAAAGCTGACAGAAAACGTATCACTCAACGACTCGATTAAACTCAATACTTTCTCGGCATTATGACTATCGAGATTGCCGGTTGGCTCATCGGCCAGCACACATTGTGGATTGCATACCAAAGCTCTGGCAATCGCTACTCTCTGGCGTTCACCCCCTGAAAGTTCAGCTGGCTTATGCATAATACGATGCGAAAGACCAACGGCATCCAACAGCTTCATTGCCCGATTCCGATTGTCATGCGCCTGGCTTTTCTTATCGATCATCAGCGGCATCATCACATTATCCAAGGCAGTGAATTCCGGCAGCAGATGATGAAACTGATAGATAAAACCCAATGATTTATTGCGCATCAAGGCACGTTTATTCACCGATAGATGATCAAAACGCTGTTGATTCAAAAACACTCGACCCGATGTCGGTTTATCAAGCCCACCTAAGAGATTCAACAACGTGGTCTTACCTGAGCCCGACAGCCCTAAGATAGCCGTGGTCTGTCCCGCCCCAATACTCAGCGATATATCTTTAAGCACAGCAATCGTCCGTCGTCCTTCCTGATAGGACTTACTCAGATTCTCGCAGTGCAATACCCAGTTTGAATTACTCATAGCGAAGCGCCTCCACCGGTTGAACTCTCGCCGCACTCCAGGCCGGATATAAGGTTGCCAAAAAACTCAAGCCCAAAGCGGCTACGCTGACATGAAGAATATCATGCCATTGAAGCTTTGAGGGAATAAAGTCGATCATATAGACGCTGGCGCTTAAGAATTGAACGCCAAACACCGTCTGAATCCAATTGACAATAACCGTGGCATTGACAGACAAAAGCACACCCAAAGCAATACCGATAACGGTACCAATAATGCCGATGGCCACGCCTTGCACCAGAAAAATACCGATGATCTGCCTCGATGACATGCCAAGCGTGCGCAAAATGGCAATATCGGCACGCTTATCGGTCACCACCATCACCAGCGATGACAACAGGTTGAAAATTGCCACGGCGATGATTAAAAGCAAGATGAAAAACATCATCGTTTTCTCCATCTGCAAAGCGGTAAAAAAGCTCTTGTTATCATCGGTCCAGTCACGAGCCACATAGAATCCAGGAAGAATTTTTTCATTCAACACCCGCTTGACAAGCGGCGCCTCAAAAATGTTTTTCACTCCAAGCTGAATCGCACTGATGCTTTTGCCCATTTGAAACAGCTTGGCGGCATCGTCAATATTGATCAACGCGTAATAGCTGTCATACTGATAACTGACTGAGAAGATACCCGATACGGTAAACTGCTTCAATCTCGGCATAAGACCTGCCGGCGTCAGATTGGCCTCCGGCACGATTAATGTGACCTTATCGCCAACCTTAACGCCCAGGCTATCTGCCAGCACCTTACCAAGAATAATGTGAAACGCTCCGGATTTAAGACTCGACAGGCTGCCGTCAATCACATGTGAACCAAGCGGCACCACATCATCTTCATATTTCGGCGAAATGCCTAAAATTGCGGCAAAGCCATTGCTGCCATTGGCCGATAACAAGCCTTGTCCCTCAATCAAGGGCGCCGCTCCACGAATGCGACTATCTCTTTTCTCAAGCGTATCGGCAAGCTGATGCCAGTCATATAATTTGCCACCAGCCTGATAGACCTTCACCGGTGGCACCATCATCAGAATGCGGTCTTTAATCTGTTCATCAAACCCGTTCATCACCGACATCACCGTGATTAAAACGGCCACACCCAGTGAGATACCCAAAAATGAAATCAAAGAAATAATCGAGATAAAGCGGTTGCGTTTTTTTGCTCTCAGATAACGCAAACCGATAAAAACAGCTAATGGTCGATACATATGGCAAATCATTGATGACAATAGCCGCAATCATAGCACAAATCGTTACCGTAAGATGACCACTTTCGCCACCACCATGAATTATTCTTAAAACTCTGCCATTTTTATGGTACTACTCAAAAGAGATGCTCTCTGGCACACCTACAGAATGAGTATGAAATAAACGTTCTAAGACGGGCTTAAGCATCATTCGATACCCAAGTTGGTAAATTATTGATTAAATGTTCATCAAAATACTCTTTT
>JBMSHD010000036.1:0-17697 GCA_049416425.1 Francisellaceae bacterium
ATTGAAATCACTGCCTCAAGAGGCAATTATTAAAAATGGGGAGTTTTCAGAATAAATTATTACCACATGATGATGTAACGTCATCCGTATTAATATTGATGACTTTGCCCATCGGTTTAAGGTTTGAATTTCCTTTAACGATTTGTTCCAGTTTTACTTTCTGTTTTCCATAAATCATGAAATTGTTAGTATGAAAGATAGTTTTTTGCATCTGGCTGTCATGTATGGAAAGAGAAATTCTATTGCCGTTTTGCACGGAATAATCAATTGTATATCTGTTAGAAAGACTACAACTTTTTTTTGTGACCGCAGCATATACTAAATTTACCATTAGAAATGGAATAAAAAGGATACTGTATAAAAAAAATTCATTGTTGATCACACCCATAATTTTGTAGTTTTATATTTTTAGCCTAGCTCATGTAAACCTAAAAATCTAGAATATACCAGTGTATATCGCATGCTTATGCAATTGGAGACAAAAAACCACACCTCTAAGATACCCCAAAAACCTCGCTCTATTTCCATTACCATTTCTAAAAAAAATGATACCAGATCTTGATTAGGCGCTACAGAATAGTATTTAACCTGTCAAAATTAAATGGAAGAGGTACTAGCGTAATTGAAAACATAGGGGTATGATTTCTGTTTAATAAAAATGTCAGATGATGAAAGGGTGAATACCTGTGAAAAGAATAGCCGTGATTGCCGCATCGGGAATCGGTCAGCGAGTCGGTGGCGAGAAGCCAAAACAATATCTTGAACTTGACAATGGCTTGACGATACTCGATACGACTTTGACGCGACTTCTGGTCTCTTCTTTTTTTGACTATATCATCGTTGCGCTGAATCAAAATGATCGTTATTGGCAGCATTCGCGGTTTGCAGGGCATTCCAGGATACTGACGACTTTAGGTGGCGATGAGCGCAGTGACAGCGTCAGAAATGCATTGCTGGCGCTTAAAAATATCGCCGATGATGATGATTGGATCTGCATTCATGATGCCGCCCGTCCTTGTATTGATCTGGATGATGTCAGAAGGCTTTATGCTATGATTCGCGCAGAGAGGGCTATCGGTGGAATTCTGGCATTACCGGTCACCGATACGATAAAAAGGGTCAATGCAAAGAAAAATATCACAGCCACCTTAGATCGCAACGCGCTTTATCTGGCGCAGACGCCGCAGATCTTTCAGTATAAAACACTGATTTATGCGCTTTATTTTTGTGGTGAAAATGAGATTAAGATTACCGATGATGCACAGGCTGTCGAGGCGCTTGATCACCAGCCAATCATCGTTGAGGGCAAAAAAAGCAATATCAAGATCACGGTAGAAGAAGATATCGATCTGGCCAATTATTATCTAACCAGAATCTAGTCAGCGTTTTGATGTACCGCAATTTTTGCATGAATTCGTTCAGCGCTTTTTTTTTATGATATTGGTCAGTGTCAAAACAGAAACCTGGTTAAACCGTTGGAGAGTAGGTTATAATGTCGAGATTAAAGGTCAATCGTGTTAAAGACTCGCAGATGCTTCCCATTCTGGATCAATATGATAAACTCCCACTGAAATATGCGGCATTCACCGCCGATTTAAAGACGGTCGGATTTCAAGGCCAGATCAGCTGTGACTATGCCTCACGAGTCGCGGCTGCCGTGGATAACAGTATCTATCAGCTAACGCCGCAATTGGTTTTGTTTCCACGATCTCATGAAGATATTAAAATGATCTTTAAACTGGCGGCTAGAAAAGCCTATCGTTCATTGAAATTCTCAGCCAGAGGTGCCGGTACTGGAACCAATGGTCAGTCGTTGTGTGAAGGAGTGATGATCGACAGCTCCAGGTATATGAATCAGATTCTTGAGATAGATATCGACAAGAAGTGGGTTCGTGTCGAACCTGGAGTGGTGCTCGATCAGTTAAACGAAATTCTTAAGCCATTGAATTATTTTTTTGCACCCAATCTCTCTCCAAGCAATCGTGCCACTATCGGCGGCATGGCCAGTACCGACGCCTGTGGCAAGGGCTCGCGAATCTATGGTCGCACCAGTGAGCATCTGTTGTCGCTGAGCTGCATTATGGCCGATGGGGGTGAAATCAAAACCAGGGAGATATCCGCTGGCGATTTTGAAAAATTGTGTCACGAGAACAGCAAAACCGGCGAGATTTACCGTTTGATTCGCCGTGAGATCATCGATAATTATGTTGAAATTTCGGCGCAGTTTCCGAAGATGGATCGTTTTATGACGGGTTATAATCTGGCTAAAACCTATGATAACCAAAAACAGTCTGTCAATCTTAACTACCTGATAGCAGGCTCGGAAGGCACGTTGGTTTATATTACCGAACTGAGGCTAAAGCTCACTGAAATCCCAGCCTGCAAACAGCTTTTTGCCATCAGTTATTCCAGTTTCGATGAGGCACTAAGAGATGCCAGAGATCTGATCGACTTAAATCCAGCCGCGATTGAGACGATCGATGATAATATTTTAAGACTGGCAAAGGAGGATGAAATCTATCCAAAAATCATGCCGCTGCTCAACATGGAGGTCGATGGTGAGATTGCAGCTATCAATCTTTTGGAAATCATTGCCGATTCCTCCACTGAGATTGAAGATCAGATAGAGCAGGTTAAACGCCATCTTGATAAGATGGGTCGAGCTTATTATCTGGCAGGTGACCAGGAGGAGGCCGAAAGCTTGTGGGAGCTTAGAAAAAAGGGAGTCGGTCTTCTTGGGAACATGAAAGGGTCGGCAAAACCGATTGCTTTTATGGAAGACACAGCCGTGCCTCCTCAACATCTGGCTGACTATATCGTAGAGCTTCGAGCGCTTTTGGATGGTTATGGACTGAAATATGGCATGTTTGGTCATGTCGATGTCGGTTGTCTGCATATGCGTCCCGCTTTGGATATGAATGAGGCAAAAGATCGCGCACTGGTTGTTGAACTAACGGCTGAAGTCAATCAATTGGTGAAGAAATATGGCGGTGTGTATTGGTCTGAGCATGGCAAGGGATTTCGTTCTGAATATGTCAAAGACTATTTTGGCGATGATCTTTATGCTTCATTGCAAAAGATCAAGGGTATCTTCGATCCTTATAATCAGTTAAATCCTGGCAAGATTGTTGTGCCATTTGGCTCAAACGATGAGCTTGTCCGTGTTGATGGCCCCTTTAAAGGCTATGCTGATGAAAAAGTCTTAACTGCCGTGCGCCAGAGTTATTCGGGTGCGTTTGAATGTAATGGCAATTCGGCCTGCCTTAATTACAGCACCACTCAGGTGATGTGTCCTTCGGCCAAAGTCTCAAGAGATTGGGTCTATTCACCCAAAGGGCGCTCTGCACTATTGCGAGAATGGCTTTTTCAGCTGGCTAAGCATAACTACATTCCAAATACGATAAGAAAGTCAAAAATCGTGTTTTGGAATCAGCGACAAAATCAAGAGGACTTCTCCTGTGAGGTCTATGATTCGCTGGATAAATGCCTGGGTTGTAAGGCTTGTGCCACAGCCTGTCCGATTAAGGTTGATATTCCGCATATGAAGTCAAAATTTCTGGCAGAGTATCATCGACGATATCGGCGGCCATGGCGTGATTACATGGTCAAATATGTCGAAAGACTGGCTTTTTTGCAATCAAAGGCTCCCACTGTGATGAATGCAGTCGGGCAAAATTCGGTGTTTAAGCCCATTATAGAAAAACTCACGGGTTTTGTCGATGCGCCCAGGTTGTCAAAAAATCTGAAAGTCGCGCTAAAGAGACGTCATGTGTGGCCGTTTAGTCTTAGTGCATTGGCTAAGCTCAATGAGGATGAGAAAAAAAACACCGTCTGTATCGTTCAGGACGCCTTCACCAGCTTTTATGATAATGAGGTAGTGCTAAGCTGTTATGACTTTCTGAGTAAACTTGGGTTTCGAGTTTATGTGCTGCCATTTAAAGCCAATGGTAAGCCGGCGCATGTCAAAGGATTTCTTAAGAGTTTTGAAAAGACAGTGAAAAAGGCAACTCAGTTTTACAATCAAGTCGCGGCATGTGGGGTTGATATAATCGGCATTGAGCCGAGCATGACGCTGGCTTATCGCGATGAATACCGCCATGCTTCAGTGAAACTGAATGGTCAGATTGAGTTATTTCAGGAATGGCTGGTCAGACGCCTGCCGGATCTTATGGCTTTCAAACAACAAAGTTTAACACAACAGGCAATATTGTATGGTCACTGTTCTGAGCGCTCGTTGGCGGCGGTGTCGATGATTCACTGGCAGAAGATATTCAAGCATTTTGGTGTGAGGCTTGATATCGCGCGAGTTGGTTGTTGCGGCATGGCTGGTGTCTATGGGCATGAGCGGCCTCATGCAGAGCGATCAAAACAGATTTTTGAGTTAAGCTGGCGACCATCTATCGCTCAAAATGATGAGGATAAGACTCCGCTTGCCACTGGTTTTTCCTGCCGTTGTCAGATCAAGCGAATTGAAAACAGAAACATTCAGCATCCACTTCAATATTTAAACGCCGTGTCTGAGCAAATTGCCAGCTTATAGTCCCCATTATTGTAGCAATATGCTAAGATAGGCGTCAGTTTAAAATCTGTGGAATTTTTATGTCAAGAATACAGCAGAACATCATCTATGCCGGTATTTTAATCGCCATTATTGGTTTTTTCTGGTTTATTGTGCCAAAGCAGCCGGCGATCGCTCATGGTGTCTACCTTCCTCAAACAACGGTGAAATATAAGCCCATAACGCCAGATCAGGTTGCCGTGACTATGGGTGGTGATTTTCGTTTTTTCATCAATAAACCGACATCCGGACCTTATGGCAATCCAGCGGGTATCATTCACAGCATGGTCTATTATACAAAAAACAGTGAGCTTGATGCGGCCTATAGAATGAATCTTGTCGAAGTGAAAAAATTAGCGGCTGAGCATGGTATGAATGAGATTATTACCAATTGCTTTGCGCCTTCAAATCCAAGCGCAACTGGTGGAGCTCAATGTTATGCCTATGCGTATTCTGATGACAGATGACAGAGGGTTTTTACCTTGCCTTCATTTCTAACCCAAAAAGAGTCAAAATAGAAAACGATGAAGAAACAAGAATTGAAGCTTGCATTTGCCGGAACACCAGAGATATCGGCAATGGTATTGAAGGCATTGATCGATAACCATTATAACGTGGTGGCGGCATTTACGCAGCCAGATAGACCGGCTGGCCGTGGGAAAAAACTTGTGAGCTCTGCCGTGAAACAATTAGCTGAGGCACATGATATCGCCGTATTTCAGCCGCTATCGTTTAAAAAGCAACCGGAATATATTGAGTGGCTAAAAGCACTTGAAGTCGATGTGATGGTGGTCGTTGCTTATGGCTTGCTTTTGCCGAAAATTGTGCTCGATACGCCAAAGTTTGGTTGCCTCAATATCCATGTCTCTTTACTGCCGCGATGGCGAGGAGCCGCTCCCATTCAGCGAGCCATAGAGGCCGGTGATAGAGAAACCGGTGTGTGTATCATGCAGATGGATGAGGGGCTTGATACCGGTGATATTCTGGCCGAGCGCCGATGTGATATCGCCGATGATGATACGGCTGAGAGGCTTCATGATAAACTGGGTGTGCTATCGGTGCCTGCACTGTTTGAGGTGCTTGATCACATCGAAGAAATCAAGCCTGTCAAGCAGCAGGGATTGCCCTGTTATGCCCATAAAATCACGAAAGAAGAAGCCAGAATTAATTGGCAGGATAGTGCCACGGTTATTGCTCGAAGAGAGCGAGCATTTAGTCCCTGGCCTGGACTTTATTTTGAACTCGATGGCCAGATGATTAAAGTGATGGGCTTGGAAGTTATGGTTGGACATGGACAGGCGCCTGGCACCATTGTAAATATTACGAAAGAGGGGGTCGATGTGGCAACGGGTGATGGCATGTTGCGTATTAAAAATTTACAGTTTCCAGGCAAGAAGATGATGTCGATATCGGTTGTGTTAAACGGTCGTGATTTAAGACCACTGACAGGAAGAAAACTATTATGAAGCTGCTATTTATTATCGATCCTATCGATAGTTTTGACACACAAAAAGACAGTACTTTCATGATGATGCATGCCGCGGCAAAAAGAGGCTGGCAACTGGTTTGTGCCGAGATGGATGATTTGTGGGTTGAAAATGGGCAGGCTTTTGTTGACAGTGCGCTATTGACACTGATCGATGATAAGCATAACTGGTATGATTTGGGTGAAAAAAGCAGTACGTTGCTGTCAGATTTTGATGTCGTTTTAATGCGTAAAGATCCTCCGTTTGATATGGAGTATGTCTATGCGACCTACACGCTGGATCTGGCTGAAAAACAGGGTGTTTTGATTGTCAATAAACCTCAGAATATCCGTGATGCCAATGAAAAATTTGCCATCACTCAATATCCGCAATTTGCTCCCGAGACGCTTATCACCAGAAAGTATGCCAGAATTAAAGATTTTCTAAACAGACATAAAGACATTATCGTCAAACCTTTAGATGGTATGGGTGGAGCCTCGATTTTTCGTATTAAAATCGGTGATGCTAACACCAATGTTATTCTAGAGACGATAACAAAGCATGAAACGGTTACGGTGATGGTGCAGAAATTTGAGCCGGCGATTAAGGATGGCGATAAGCGGATTTTAATCATCGACGGCGAGCCCTTGCCCTATCTTATGGCGCGGATTCCAGCTGAGAATGATGGCAGAGGCAATCTGGCGGCAGGGGCAGAGGCAAAAATCAGGAAACTGACGGATCAGGAATATAAAATGGCGAAAATCATCGGTCAGGATTTAAGGCAGAAAGGCGCGCTTTTCGTCGGTCTTGATGTCATCGGTGACAAATTAACCGAAATCAATAATACCTCACCGACCGGCATTCAGCATATTTATAAAGAGTCTGGTGTCAATGCGGCCGATATATTGATGGAGGCGATATGCAGAAGACAGAGGGAAAGAGTATAGAAAATAGAACACCGGTAACAATACAGGAAAAGTGGGTAAATCATGAAATCAGACAGACTATTTGAAAAAGCAGGAAACATCATGCCGGGTGGCGTTAATTCACCGGTTCGCGCCTTCAAGGGAGTTGGTGGGACACCAAAGTTTATCGATCATGCCAAGGGTGCGTATGTTTATGATGTCGATGGACAGCGCTATATCGATTATGTTGGTTCCTGGGGGCCTATGATATTGGGGCATGGAGATGATGATGTCATCGAGGCGGTCAAAAAAACGGCTGAGAAGGGTTTGAGCTTTGGGGCTCCTTGTGAGCTTGAAGTAAACCTGGCTGAGAAGATTATCTCGCTGATCGACAGTATTGAGATGATTCGCTTTGTTAATTCGGGTACCGAGGCGACGATGTCTGCCGTGAGAGTTGCCAGAGGCTTTACCGGACGAGATAAGATCATTAAATTTGCCGGCTGCTACCATGGCCACAGCGACCAGTTTTTGGTTGAGGCCGGTTCTGGTGCTTTAACGCTCGGCATACCCAATTCACCAGGAGTGCCTGCCGATACGGTGAAACACACGCTGGTAGCGGAATATAACAATATCGATGATGTTACCTCTTTGTTTGAAGCCCAGGGGAATGATATCGCCTGCGTTATTATCGAGCCGATTGCCGGAAATATGAATATGGTGGTGCCGAATGCGGAGTTTCTCAAAAAGTTGCAGGATTTATGCCATCGTTATGGGGCTTTATTGATATTCGATGAAGTCATGACTGGTTTTCGAGTGGGACTCAGCGGGGCGCAAGGATTATATGGCATCAAGCCAGATTTAACAACCTTTGGTAAGGTTATCGGTGGTGGCATGCCGGTTGGCGCCTTTGGTGGGCGAAAAGAGATCATGCAGAAAGTCGCACCGGTTGGTGATATTTATCAGGCCGGCACCTTATCAGGAAATCCGATTGCCATGCAGGCAGGACTTACGACGCTTCAGAAGATATCTGCGCCAGGATTTTATGAGTCAGTCACCGAAAAGACGACTCGGCTGGTTGATGGCTTAAATCAGCTGGCAATGAAGTATGATCTTTCTGTAAGCGCCAGAAATATCGGTAGCATGTTTGGAATCTATTTCAGTGACGATAAAGAATTAACCAGCTTCAATGCCATTAAACGTTGCGATGTTAAGCGTTTTAATCACTTCTTTCATTATATGCTCGATCATGGCATTTATTTTGCGCCTTCGGCTTTTGAAGCCGGATTTATGTCGGCGGCGCACACGGTGGCGGATATCGATTATACGCTGCGACAAGTCGAGGCCTATTTTGTCAATTTTATGTGTGAGACAAGAGTGTGATCAAAACAGTATGGAAGGCCACTTTTTTTGGGGCGATGATCGGCGCGCTTGCAGGTTGCACTCCTGTGGTTATTGCCGGGGCTGGAGCGGCGGCAGCTGGAGCCAGTATCGGCAACAGCAGTGTTGAGAGTGATACAACGTTATCGGATAAAGCCATTCAGTTTCGTGCCATTGGTGTGCTTAATCATTATCCGGAGCTTAAAAATAACTCAAATGTTGAGCCCGTAGTCTTTAATCATATTCTGTTGCTTTTAGGTCAGGTGCCATCGGCATCATTGAGAGCCGAGCTGGCGCATCGCATGGCTCAAATTCAAGGCGTTGATATCGTTTACAACCAGTTGACGATAGGAGATCCGGTCAATATCGGCGGTTATGTTGCCGATAGCTGGATCACAACCAAGGTCATCAGTGAGCTTGTCAATCATAAGATAAACAGCCTTAAATATAAGGTTGTCACGCAAAAGGGTGTGGTTTATCTCATGGGTGTAGTGAGCGAGCAAGAAGGGCAGCAGGCTGCAGAGGTTGCAGCCTCTGTCAGTGGTGTGACAAAAGTGGTGAAAGTTTTCTCCTATACAGGTGATCATCCAGACGATAATCATATCAATGATCAGGCAATAGGATCACTAAAGCAATAAATTGATGGAGAGAGAATGAAGTTTGATTTTGGTGTATTTATTGGACGTTTCCAACCCTTTCATGTTGGACATCTGCATAATATTAAGACGGCTTTAAAACAGGCTGAGAGAATGATTATCGCCGTGGGTTCAAGCTTTAGGGCGCCCAGCATGAAAAACCCATTTAGCTTTGAAAGCAGAAGGCAGATGATTATAGAGGATTTGTCGTGCTGTGGTGTCGATATCAAGCGTATTGACATTGTTCCGATTGCCGATTGGTTTTATCATGAAGCCGGCTGGATTGATGAAGTCAAGGCTCGCGTCTATGAGATTGCCACCTGTGATGACAGTATTGCGATTGTGGGTCATCAGAAGGATGCCTCAAGCTATTATCTTCAGAGTTTTCCAGATTGGCAGCATATCGATGTGACAAATTTCAACGGCTTTAATGCCACAGGATTTCGCAATCGCTATTTTGGGCATGGTGAAATTCCGCTGGATTTTATGGTTGCAACGAATGAAATCCTTGGCAGTTATGGTTTTTTAAAAGCATTCATGAAAACGGAGACCTATGCCGATTTATGTGAGGAATACCTGAGTATTTCCGAGTATAAAAAAGCCTGGTCAGTAGCGCCTTATGCGCCCGTTTTTGTGACCACAGATGCGATGTTGATCGTTAATGATCATCTGCTTTTAGTTAAGAGAAGATATCATCCGGGGAAAAATTTATGGGCTTTTCCTGGTGGGTTTCTCGATCACGATGAGCGCATTGTCGATGGTGTTATTCGAGAGCTGTATGAAGAGACTCGAATCGATATCAAGCCGGATTTTTTGCTATCGAAGCTTAAATTCATCAAGGCATTTGATTATCCTGAGCGATCGTTAAGAGGGCGCACGATTACGCATCTTGGGGTCTTTAGTTGGCAGGCGGAAACTTTGCCATGCATTCGTGGTGATGATGATGCAATGATGGCGAAGTGGTGGCCGCTTGATCAGGTTATGGCAGAATTTTCGGATCAGCTGATGGATGACCACTACCAGATCATAAAATACGTTATGACCCTTATTTCCAAAAATACTGATTATTTATCGATCCAAATTTGATTAATTAATAGACAATGTGCTATAGTGAGTAATGCAGGTTTCATTATGAAGAAGGAGAAACAGCATGAAAGCACTAATCGTTAAATTAATTGGAGTCTTCCTGATCGTCACTTTTGGTATGGCATTCGCGATGAATGAAGATTATTATGCTAATCAAAGCCAGCTTGGTGGTCAGCCGACATTGAAGCCGGTGGCCGGAAATACCAATGCTGGAAGTCAGTTGCAATCAAGAGTCTATATTCAGACTCTCGGTGGTGATGACGATTAAGGCAGGAAATACATAGGATTAGGCAGTTTTACCATCTTAACGGCATACCCCCCTTTTAAATCACTGTCTTGATCGCCAACCGTCAGGATGATGTCATAACCTTTGTTTTCAATCTCTTTACGCACTTGAGCCTTGTAGTTGACGACGCTTTTAAAGTGAGCGTTTTCAGGTTTCAGGTACAGCGTTTTGTACTCATCAAGGTTATAGTAAGACAAGTCTTTCTCGGTGACTTTGCGGAAATTTTCGCTTCTACCGGTGACAATGAAGATAGCAATATCGTGTTTCCTGGCATAGTCATAAAGAGGCATCAATGGCTTGTTTAACTCAAGATTGGTCGGATTTTCCCAACTGTTGTTGATATCGTTGATATTGAGCATAAAACCATGACTGGACTCAAATTTATAACTTGTTAGCAAGGTGTCGTCAATATCGAAAACAAAAGCAGGTTTCTTGATTTCAGGGTGAGCTTTCAGGTAATTTGCAGTAAAATCAATGGCCTTTTGCGTGATGGTGGCAACATCCTGATCGTATTCACCACTGTTGTAGTATTCTGCTATCGAATAATGTGACTCGGGAATGGAGACGACGTCGTGAATATAAAGTTCAGAGTTGTTTGCGGCAAAACTGAAGCTGCTTGCCGTTACGGCAAGTGTAATGGAGAGCGTGATTTTTTTTAGCATGAATTTCCCTTGTGGTTTATGGTGTTGAGTTGTTACAGGCAGATGATATTAATAATTTTTGTCCATGGCAAGCACAAAATAATGAGGTTTAAGATATTCGTAGTTATAACTTTATCAATGCAGACTGATTTGATATCATAATTTAGCGAGCATATGGCATAAAAGCCGATAAAATGGGGCGACGGTATCGATTTTCGCTGCTTCATCAGGGGAGTGAGCATTCTCAATGGTCGGGCCGATTGAAACCATATCCATACCCGGATATTTGGCGGCTATAGCACCACATTCAAGACCGGCGTGAATCGCTTTGATATTGGCTTTCTTACCATAAAGTTTTTCATGGCTTTCCTCGGCTATGGTGAGGATTTTTGAGTGAATATCAGGTTTCCAGCCGGGAGACAATGGTGATATTTCAATGCCGGCATCATCGTGATTGTCCGCCAGATTTTTAATGCCAGCCAGAAAATTATCAATGCCCAAAGCATTGTCACTTCTGGTGTAAATGGTGATGATAAGCTGGTTGTCTTTATGTTTTATCGATGACAGATTGTTGGATGTTTCCACCAGATTTGGCATTGAGGGACTCATGGACAACACACCGGAATGAATGGCATTTATAAAGGTGATCAATGTGTTTTGGGTATTTTTATCCAGTGCTGAGTCGGAGGTTTTGGCGATGTTGACGTCAACTTTGAAGTGAGGCTCAAAGCGCTGATATTCTTTAAACCAGCGTTGATAATAGTCATTAATTTCAGCCATGAGTTTAGACTCGTTTTCTTTATCAATCGACAGCAGAATATGAGCTTCTCTTGGTATGGCATTTGGCAGATTTCCGGCGTTGATATCGTTGATTAAAAAGTCAAATTTTTGATTGAGCTCATTGAGCATGAGCCCCAGAAATTTAGCCGAGTTAATGCGTGGCTGGTGTATGTCCAGTCCAGAGTGACCGCCTTTTAAGCCATGAATCTTTATGCTTACTGTTGTCGATTTTGTGTTGGTGACTCTAGTAAACGGCAGAGTAATCTTTGCACTTCTGGATCCGGCACAGCCGATATAGATATCCCCCCAGCTTTCGGTATCTAAGTTGATCATAGTTTTACCGCTTAGCAATTTATCGCTTAAATTGTTGGCACCAATAAGCCCGCGCTCTTCGGTGGCGGTAACAAGAATCTCAAGTGGTGGATGGTCAACGCTACTGTCGGTTGCCACCGCCATAGCCGCCGCTATTCCAAGACCATTGTCGGCACCCAGCGTCGTGCCATTGGCCTTAAGCCAGCCATCTTCGATAGAGACGTCAAGTCCCTGAGTCAGAAAGTCAAAGTCGACATCTGCGTTTTTCTCGCAGACCATGTCTTTATGAGCTTGAAGTACCACGGGGTTATGTGTTTCATAGCCTTCAGATGCTGGCACAAAGATGACGATGTTATCGGCCGCATCGACTTCATGGTCAAAACCCTGTTGATTTGCCCAATTCAAAAGATAGGCTTTAATCTTTTGCTCATGAAAACTCGGGCGTGGGATTTGGGTTATTTCAAGAAAATAGCGCCAGATCAGTTCGGTTTTTAAATGATTAAGGGTTAAGCTCTCACTTGTAATGGTCATGAATCGATTGATATTGGTCGTTTGTTGTTGTTCAACAGTTTATCGAATATTGTCTGAAATCACAAAGTGAATCAGCTATTCAAAATTAAGTTGTTGGCGAGAAGTTTTTTTATTTTAAGAGTGAAATTTCAGGAAATTGAGTGACGCTTTGCATCGGAAATAATAATAGAATCTTATCGTTTGTATTTTGTAACATAATAGCATAAAAGTTGCCATGACTTATATCAAATTAATGATAGCTATTTTTATTTTGTATAAAATGGGTATAATGCCTAGATCGGAATAATAATCGATTTAGGAATTAATATGAAAAAGGGGTTCAGATATGCGTAGGATTGTCGATCTGAAGCACGGAAAAACGAAATTGCGGTCTAAGGTGAGTAAAGCCATAACCATCTTGTTTTCGCTTGTTGCCGTACTGGCGCTTGCTGGGTGTGATTCAGGACTTTTGGGTGCTAAGGGCGTAATTTCGGTGTATCAGCAGAAACTTTTACTCTTTGCTTTTCTGTTGATGCTGGTTGTTGTCATTCCGGTTTTCTTTTTGACATTCTGGTTTGCCTGGCGCTATCGTGCTTCAAACAAGAATGCCAAATACCGTCCAAATTGGGCTCACAGCACAACCCTTGAGATTATCTGGTGGACGATTCCTTGCATTATCATCGTTATTTTGGCACTGGTGACCTGGTTTACCACACATAAATTAGACCCCTATAGGTCTCTAGATTCTAAGGTTAAACCGGTGACGATAGAAGTTATCGCCTTGGATTGGAAATGGCTGTTTATCTATCCTGAAGAGAAGATTGCCACGGTGAATTATATCGAGATTCCGGTCAATACCCCGATTAATTTCAAAATCACCTCGGCGGCGCCGATGAATTCATTTATAATTCCGCAGTTGGCTGGACAGATCTATGCCATGACCGGTATGGAGACGCAGCTTCATGTCATGGCAAATGAAACGGGTAAATACCGCGGTTTTTCGGCCAACTATACCGGTCGAGGTTTTGCCGAGATGCAATTTTATGCCAAAGCCACCAGCGAGCAGGACTTTGACAACTGGATAGCTAAGGTCAAAACGACGCCGACTGTCTTGACGATGACGGCGTTTGATATGCTTAAGAAGCCAAGCGTTGCCAATCCGGTGACTTATTATGGTTCTGTAGAGAAGGGCTTGTTTAATGATGTGATGATGTCTTATATGATGCCACCGATGGCGGATATGGAACATCATGAGAAAGAAATTAAATTTTAACGAGGGCGAACAATGTTTGGAAAATTAGGGTTTAATGCAGAGACGTTTCCCTTTGTACATGAGATGCCTGTATTAATCGCACTTATCTTTACGCTAATCGGTGGCGCGGTTGTCGTTGGTGGAGTGACTTATTACAAGAAGTGGGGTTATCTGTGGCGGGAATGGATCACGACGGTTGATCATAAACGAATCGGCGTGATGTATATTGTCGTGGCCTTTGTCATGTTGTTTCGCGGCTTTATCGATGCGGCAATGATGCGATCTCAACAGGCGCTGTCATCCGGCAGTGACTATGGTTATCTGCCGCCATCTCATTTCGATCAGATCTTCACCGCTCATGGAGTGATCATGATTTTCTTCATGGCCATGCCGTTGATGTTTGGTCTTGTCAATCTGGTTGTGCCTCTGCAGATCGGTGCTCGCGATGTGGCTTTTCCATTTTTAAATGCGCTGAGTTTCTGGCTGTTTGTCGTTGGTGTGGCTTTGACCAATATCTCGCTGTTTATCGGTGAGTTTGCCCACACCGGCTGGCTGGCTTATCCGCCTTACTCGGAAATGCAGTTCTCGCCTGGAGTTGGGGTCGATTATTATCTATGGTCGTTGCAGATATCGGGAATAGGGACGCTGTTGTCGGGAATTAATTTCTTCGTCACCATCGTCAAGATGCGCTGTCCCGGCATGAAACTGATGAAGATGCCAATTTTTACCTGGACGGTGCTTTGCAGCATGGTTCTTGTTATCGCCGCCTTCCCAATCCTGACGGTTACCTTTGCCATGCTGTTTTTTGATCGCTATATGGATATGCATTTCTTTACCACCGGAGGCGGAGGTAACCAGATGATGTATGTCAATCTGATCTGGGCTTGGGGGCATCCTGAAGTTTATATTCTGGTGCTGCCGGCATTTGGCATATTCTCGGAAGTCGTATCAACCTTCAGTCGCAAAGCGTTGTTTGGTTATGCCACCATGGTCTGGGCCAGCTTTGCCATTACTGTTTTATCCTTTATTGTCTGGCTCCATCACTTCTTCACCATGGGAGCGGGAGCCAACGTCAACGCCTTCTTTGGGATTATGACGATGATTATCGCCGTGCCGACCGGGGTGAAAATTTTCAACTGGCTGTTTACCATGTTTAGAGGGCGCATCACCTTCACCACACCGATGTATTATCTTATTGGTTTTTTAATCACCTTCACGCTAGGTGGTATGACAGGTGTGCTGTTATCTGTTCCTGGTATTGACTTCCAGATGCATAACTCAGTGTTCTTGATTGCGCATTTCCATAACGTTTTAATCGGTGGTGTGGTATTCGGCTTCTTCGCCGGTTTTATCTATTGGTTTCCAAAATTATTCGGTTTTCGTTTGCATGAAGGGCTTGGAAAATGCGCGTTCTGGTGCTGGCTTGTCGGCTTCTTCGTCGCCTTTATGCCGCTTTATATTTTAGGCATGATGGGTATGACTCGTCGTCTTTATCATTACGATGCCTCAACGGGCTTTCAGCCACTTTTAATCGTGGCTGCCTGTGGTGCGGTGATTATCGCCTGTGGTTTAGGTTTTCAAGCCTTGCAGATTATCGTCAGCATTAAAAATCGTGAAAAGCTCAGAGATCATACAGGTGATCCATGGGATGGCAGAACGCTGGAATGGGCAACAAGTTCTCCGGCACAGTTCTATAACTTTGCCCATGATCCTGTGGTTGACTCTCGTGATGCTTTCTGGGCTTATAAACAAAAACTCAAAGCCGGTGAAATAAAACCGGATACACGCCCCTATGAGCCGATTCATATGCCAAAATCAACGTCCATGGGCTTTATCATTGCGGCATTTTCGCTGATATTTGGTTTTGCCATGGTCTGGGATATTTACTGGATGGTTGCCATCGGTGTCATCGGCATGTTTGCCTCGGTGATCGCCAGATCCTTTAATTATGATATCGATTACTATGTCCAACCCGAAGAAATAAAAGAAATTGAAGATGCCTGGCATAAAGAGAAGGAGGCACACGCATGAGTAGCGTAAGTATGGCGACAAACGATCACCAGCACCACGATCATCACTACGATGGCTCCAAATACGTATTTGGATTCTGGATTTATATCATGAGCGACTGTGTGCTGTTTTCAGCCATTTTCGCCACCTTTGAAGTATTGAGAAACTCAACGTTTGGCGGTCCGGGTGCCGGTGATATCGTCTCGCTGCCGTATGTGCTGGCCGAGACGATGTTGCTTTTGACCAGTAGTTTTACCTATGGTCTTGCCATGCTGTCTAAGAAAAATGGCAATAAAAATGCCGTGCTCGGCTGGTTAATGATTACTTTTATTCTTGGACTCTGCTTTATCGGCATGGAGCTTTATGAGTTTGCCGATCTGATTCGTGAGGGCAATAGCTGGTCAAGATCGGCTTTCCTGTCTGCCTTTTTTACTCTGGTTGGCACACATGGACTTCACGTCACCATGGGGCTGATCTGGATGATTGTGTTGATGCTTCAGGTTAAAAAACATGGTATCACGCCGGTGACTTCGACGAAGCTGACCTGTCTTGGTTTATTCTGGCATTTTCTGGATATTGTCTGGATTTTTGTTTTCTCAATCGTCTATCTCATAGGAGCGGCATGATGTCAAAAGAGCATTTATATGATGAACAAACTGGCATGTCTTATGGCACCTATGGATCCTACGTCGTTGGTTTTATACTCTCGATTGTCCTGACTTTAATCGCATTCTGGCTGGTTGGGTTTCATGTTTTACCGAAAACAGGAGCCTATATCGCCATCGCCGTTCTTGCCTTGTTACAATTGTTTGTGCAGCTGTATTTCTTCCTTCACCTGGATTTTGGTTCTAAAACACGCTGGAATCTGACGGCATTTATATTTGCCCTCGTCGTGGTGATTATCTTGGTATTTGGTTCACTGTGGATCATGTATAATCTCAATGAGATGATGATGCCCATGTGATGAGTATGAAATATATTTCTGTTGTCAAACCGGGAATTATCATGGGTAATCTCATTACCTTGATTGCCGGTTTTGCTCTGGGGACGGGGGAGAATTTTCAGCCTTTATTGTTGTTATCAACCCTTACTGGCATGGGGCTTATCATGGCTTCCGGTTGCGTTGTTAATAATTATATTGATCGTGATATCGACAGACTGATGGAGAGGACAAAAAATCGTGTCTCGGTCACCGGTGAAATTTCACCTGCTGCCATGTTGTTCTATGCTTTAGGGCTTTTGATTGTCGGTGTTGTCATCTTATATTATCTAACCAATGCGCTAACATTGTTGATGGCAATTTTAGGCTTTGTGTTCTACGTTGTCATCTACAGTCTCTGGCTTAAACGTAAAAACGGTCTGGGCACGATTATGGGCGGGATATCGGGCGCAATGCCGCCGGTTGTCGGTTATGTGGCTGCTAGCAATCGTATCGATATTGGCATGCTTATCCTGTTTCTGATTCTGTTCTTCTGGCAGCTGCCACATTTCTACGCCATCGCTATCTATCGTGGCAGCGACTATAAGAATGCGGCCATTCCGGTATTACCGTTAAGAAGGGGCGTGGCTTATACGCGGATGATGATGGTTATCTATATCATCGCCTTTAGTATTTCCGTTGTGCTGCCGAGTTTATTTGGCTATATGGGTTATGTCTATTTCGGCTTTGCACTTGCGATGAGCTTGATTTGGCTGGCGGTCGGTATCTTTAGTTTCAATCATGAGCAGGTCAATGCCTGGGCCAGAAAAATGTTTCTTTTATCTATTGTCGCCATCATGCTGATCTCGGTGATGATGATAATGCGAGTGATCAATATTTAAGGCTTTTTAGCTTTTCTTTCATTCGACACAGGAATCAAGAAGAAGTTATTCTGGTTTG
>JBMSHD010000037.1:0-17549 GCA_049416425.1 Francisellaceae bacterium
TCTGATATTTCTCACATGCGTCTCCACGGTGTACAGAGACAGGTTAAGCCTGCCGACAATATGTTTGCTACTCATCCCTTTAGCCGTTAATCTCACTACTTCCGTTTCTCTGATACTCAACATGTATGACTCCCTCTTTATTTAACATCTCAATTCAGTGGAAAGACGTGGCTGGTCGCCACTTTCTCCCCTTGTTACTCCTGAATCTATCATTTTCGTGATAAGCAGGAAATAGGGGTATATTGAAAAAAATAAGAATGTGCTTGACCTTTACCCTGCGTCAGCGTTCATGCTATGTTCTAAGGAATAAAAACGAAGCCACATAAAGCGATGAAATGGTATACAAAGGCCTTTGCGAAATTAACCGGTGTGACCGTCAGAACATTATACCACTATGATGCCATCGGGCTTTTAACGCCATCTATTCGTCTGGATAATGGTTATCGTTTATATTCCGAGGTCGATCTGCTGAGATGGCGTTATAAACTTCGGTATTTATTTGTTGGGTCAAAACGTGTCACAACAGACTGATTTGGCGGTTATGATCTGGCATATCTTCAGAGACACCATAACCAATGCCGATGAGGCGGATGGGATGATTTAATCGTTGATGGGCTTCGTGTAGAAGATAGTGAAATCGTTTATCATCCACTGTGTTACTTTGGCGTTCGAGCGTCGTCTGATGAAAATGATTGTCTTTGAGTTTGATGAACAGGCTGTGAATGTGAAGCTTATGCCGATAAGGTTTGAAGCGTTGTTTGAGCTTTTCAATCAAGGCCGGTAAGGCTTCATAACAGTCTTGCAGACGGATCAGATCATGAAGATAGGTTTCCTCAACACTGATGGATTTTCGGATGCGTTCAGGATTGACGGCTCTATTATCGATCCCTTTAGCATAATCAGAGAGTTTATCGGCGAAATTACCGAAATGAGCCTTCAGTTCCTGGCGGTTGAATTGAGCCAGATCATCACAGCTGAAGATACCGAGCGCATTTAATTTCTGCTCACCGATCTTGCCGACACCAAAGAGCTTGCCAACGGCAAGTTTTGCTATAAAAGCGCGACTTTGATGCGGTTTGATGACAAACAGCCCATCCGGTTTTCTCCAGTCACTGGCGATTTTAGCCAGCAGTTTGTTCTCAGCCACACCGGCGGAAGCCGTCAATGCCGTTTTTTTGAGGATCTCTTGTTTTAGATGCTTGGCGATTTCGGTGGCATTGTTATTAAATTGTCTGCAGGCGCTGACATCCAAAAAGGCCTCATCGAGTGATAATGGTTCGACCATTGGCGTGATCGTATAAAAAATCTCCCGAATCTGATTGGATTTTTCACGGTAATAGGCCATATCAACCGGTAGAACCACGAGATCTGGACAGCGTTTAAGGGCGATTTTTGTCGGCATCGCTGAGTGAATGCCGAATGTTCTGGCGATGTAATTGCAGGTTGTCAACACGCTTCGCTCCGTGGTGCCACCGACGGCAAGTGGTTTGTCTTTAAGCTCGGGATGGCGCAATTCTTCCGCCTGGGCGTAGAAGTAATCCATATCGATATGGATGATTTTCCGTGTCATCAGGCCTTTTTCAAGAACGCCGTTTTAAGGTAGATGGAAACGCCGTTGACCTTGCCTTCGATGTGATCGGCGACCGTGCCGATGGTGATGTTTTTAACCAGTGTGCCGCGCTTGGCGGTAAATCCGGCGCCTTTGACATCGAGGTCTTTTATGAGTGTGACGCTGTCACCGGCATGAAGAAGATTGCCATTGGCATCTTTGCGAGTGTCTTCTTGATCGGTGCTTGAAGGCATCTCTATGGCTTCGGCCCAGGCTTTTGTCTCCTCATCAAGATACAGCATGTCCAAAAGCTCCTGCGGCCAACCTTCGCCAGCCAGTTGCTTTAACAGGCGATAGGCCATGACCTGAACGGCGGGCACACCGCTCCACATGCTGTCATTTAAGCAACGCCAGTGATTGGCGTCCATTTGCTCGGGATTTTCAATCTGCTGGTTTGCAGGTATCACAGATCAAGATCTCTGTCTCAAGTGTATGATCGGCAGCGGGAACGTCATAAACTGCAAGTGCATCGGTACTTTTGCAGAGTTCACAGTGATTGTTACTTCGGCTTTTTAAGGTGTCTAATAGTGTCATGGATTTATTTCATCATGATTGAATTTAGGATGTATTATAGCAATTTAAAATGATCTAAGAAACAATGACGCCTCATGACATGATTTGTTCTTGCAGCTATAATTATGATTCATAAGGCTATTTGAGTGAGCGATATAGATGATGTCATTATTTAGAAAAGCGCTGTTCTTGTGTTTACTAAGCTTAAATTTAGGGTATGCCGCCGATAAGCCTGAAGAGGCTGTTCATATCGATAGTATCGAGACGGTTAAAGGGCAGAAAGCGTTCGATTTTTCAACCTATATCAACTTCACGGTCAATAAATCGCTATCGACAAGTTGGGCGTTTGGTTTCTATATGCCACGCACGTTCAATCAGCTGGTCACGGCACAGCAAGACGTCAATCCAAAGCTTAAGTTGCAAATCTGTGAACTCGGAAAAGTCAGACATTGCGCTCCTTTAAAGCTTGTGGTGAAATCAAAGAATACGGCTGTCGTCTTGCCATCCTACTATAGCGCCGGTTATACCAGTGTGTTTACGCTAAAAAATCCACAAGATTCCTTTCCGTTGCTAGCCGGATCGACTTATCAGATTGAGCTTCTGGATAATAATCAATGGCCACCGATGAATTACTCCGCCATGCCACAGAATCTTTTTCTCGTCGATCATTATGCCCAAGCGAATGCCTTATTTTACCCTCTGTCGAGTAAAGCGGATAATTACAAAATCGGCGGTTATAAGCAAAGTGAGATTGACAATGAGATGATAGCGCATCAACAGCAGATGCTGGATCATGCGATGGCACTAAAGCATGATTTTAGTGAAAAATATGGGCTGGTGCCGAGTCCCGTTTCGGTGTCAGTTAAGAAAGAGACATTCTATCCATTGGAGAATAACACGTTTAACATCGCTATTGCCTTTGATCGTCAAGCTGAGAAAGCCATTGAGCAGAAATTAAAGCTGTTTGAAACGATGACAGACAGGCTAGGTCTCGCGCTTAAATTTAACAAGACAACGCCACAATATGCCAATATAGTGATTCGCCCCGTGGCGTTGAAAGCGCTGGATAATAATCCGGAGGGCTATCTGTTGGAGATCAATGGCGATGGTGTGACGATAAAAGCCGCCAATTCAACCGGCGTGTTTTATGCACTGGTGACGCTGTCGCAGATCTTATATCATGTGAATCAAAACAACAGCGATCAAAAATCGAAGTATCTGTTATTGCCAGAGCTCTCGATCAAAGATTATCCGCGTTTTCAGTATCGCGGTGTCTTGCTTGATACGGCCAGACATTTCTTCACGGTTGAGGAAATCAAGCATTTGCTTGATGCCATGGCTGTGCAGAAACTCAATACCTTGCATTTTCATGTTGCCGATGATGAAGGTTTTCGTCTTGCCTTGGATGCCTTGACTCCAGAGGTTCAGGATCTGGCAGCTACTAGAGGCTATATCAATGAATTGATTACGCCACCGCAGATGTTTGGCCAGGCCAATCTCGATAAGACCAATTTTACCGATTATAATCCGGATAATGGTCAGATGCTGATAAAGAATTATCCGCGTGCCAATACAGCTTATCATGGTCTATACAGCAAAGCCGATATTAAGAGCTTGATTGCCTATGCCAATGCGCGTGGCATCACCATTATCCCTGAGATCGATCTGCCGGGACATGCCAGGGCATTGATTCAGGCGGATCCTTCCATTTTTGACAGCGATCAGGGTAAATTCATCAGCGTTCAAGGCTATTATGATGATGTGATACCTGTCTGCCTTTATAATGAAGCTGGTAAGAAAGCACAACGATTTACGCAAAAGATAAAGCAGATAGTCCAAGAGATAGCGATGCTTTTCTCCCGACAATCGACACTTTATGCCCAAAATGAGGTGAGTGTTGGTGGTGATGAAGTTGCCGCCGGCGCCTGGCAGGGGGTGAATGATTGTGATAATAAACAGTGGAAGTCAAAACCAGAAGCCGCTCTGGCAAAATTGAGCGATAAACAAAAAAGCGGTTTTTCATTGGCGCTCATACGATCTCAGCTGTTCTTTAAAAAACTGAGCCAGAATCTTGAAAAGATCAAACTCTCAGGTTGGCAACAGGCCATTCAGGGTGATGATCCGGCAGGGACGATTTTACCTGATTTTGTGGTCAAACCTGAGTCTTTTTCTCATGCCTGGGTATGGAATGCTAGCACAAATGGCGGCATGTCTCAGGCGATAAATCTGGCAAAAAACAACTATCCAACGGTATTGGCGTACGCCGATAAAACCTATTTTGATCTGGCTTATAGCCCTGATAAATGGGAGCCGGGATTTAGCTGGGCGACACGGTTTTCAGATACCTTCTCGGCACTTCAGATTGCCCAGGCTACCACGGAGACCATACGATTTGCTGGCGATAAAGGACAAAATATCGTGGGCGTTGAAGGCGCACTATGGAGCGAAAATCTCTATAACTTCAGGCATCTATCCTATATGGCGCTGCCGAAGATGACAGGGCTTGCCGAGGCCGGCTGGTCTGATGCATCAACGACAAGCGATGGTGATAAGCTCAATTGGTTGAGTCTTAAAATGCGACTGGGGGATTCGCAAAGTGGTTTTTTAAACTATCTTGAGAAGATATCGACGATGACGCCGAATTATGAGTCATTATTCAATCGTCTCGATACGACCATCGGCTCTGGCGATTAAAAGCACATCGGCGGTGCGATGGGCAAAAATTCCATTGTCGACGACGCCTGTGATCTGTTTGATTTCAGATTCGAGTTTAAGCGGATTATCGATAGATAGATTATGAATATCAAGAATGATATTGCCGTTGTCGGTCATCACGCCTTCGCGATAAACCGGCTGACCGCCAAAGCGCATCAATTGTTTTGCAACATAGCTTCTGGCGGCAGGAATGACCTCAATTGGCAGCGGAAAGGCGCCCAAATGGCCGACGAATTTGCTCTCATCGATGATGCAGATGAATTGTGTAGATGCCACGGCGCAGATTTTCTCGCGGGTGAGTGCCGCCCCGCCGCCTTTGATCAGTTCTCGGTATTTATTCGCCTCATCGGCGCCATCGATATAGACATCGACTTTTGACGGATAGTTGAGATCAACCACCTCAAATCCCAGCGCTTTCAAACGCCTGGTTGATTCATCGGAGCTGGAGACACAGACATCAATTTTGGACTTGACTTCTAATAAGGCATCGATAAAAAAATTAACGGTTGATCCGGTGCCAACGCCGACAACCATGTCGTCTTTGATGTAATCTAGCGCGGCTGTTGCCGCCTTTTGTTTGAGCTCATCCTGTGAAATTTTATTTTTTTTGTGAAATAGCATTACGACCACCATAAATTAATTTGAGTGAAACTGTGTTTGAGTGTGTCAACCAGCTGCTGCCAGTCCGGGGTGAACCAGTAGAGGATGACGATGACGATATAGAGTATCAGATAGAGCCACCAGACCTTAAATTCGATGAGTTTAAGGCTTTTAAAATGGCGTTTTCCTGTATTATTGCTGACAGTGGTGCCGATCAGCAGACGAATAACATAGCCATAAAAAGCGAAAAGGCCAAGCAGCGCGGTCATCGTATTTGATAACAGTAGCAATTGATGAGAAATGATCAGGCTGACTTCAGTTGTCAAAACGGCAAGCGTGAGCGATTCAAAGGCACCATGGCTTCGAAGCAGATGAAGTGAGGCACTAAATAGTCCAAAACGAAACAGACAAAATACGGCTATGGCAGCCGCTGCTGAGGCAATGAGACCATATTCTGGCATAAGCACACTACAGCAGATGAGACCTAAGATAAGTCCCAACAGAGCAAAAGCATGAGCCTTGGTTTGTCGATTATCACTGCTGATATCGGGTAAAAGGCTGGCGGCAAGAGAGGCGATGATGAGGGCGAAATATTGCCCGAAATCAATGACACCAGCGGCTAGCAGTGCACTCGATAAAATACCGCTGATACCGAGAGAGGTAACGATTTGAATCAACATAGGCAAGACCTTTGATCTATATAATGAAAATAGTAAGAAATCATCGGCAAAAAAGCCAGTGATTTCTGACGTTTAGCCGTCACGGGCATCGTGGAATTTAAGCAGAGGGTTCAAAGGCAAGACCTGATTTGGATGACAGCGAGATAACCGGTTCATTGAAGGTGAGCCAGTGCTGGTAATGATGTTTGTCAATCCAATCCAGAGGATCGAGATCTGCCATGGTGATGTTATTGGCGCAGGCGAAACTTGCCGCCGCGGCAATGCCTAATGGAGACTCCATCATCGAGCCGATCATGCAGGTGATGCCATGAGCATCGGCTACTTTTTTTATCTGACTGGCTGCCAGAATGCCACCTGTTTTGGCCAGTTTGATATTGATGATATCGGCGGCTTTTAATTCAATGATGGTTCTGGCATCCTGTATATCAAAAACAGACTCATCGGCTAAAATCGGAATAGGGCTTCTGCGGGTGATTTCGGCTAAGGCTTTAAGATCAAAGGCTTTGACGGGTTGTTCTAGCAGTTCAATATTGAGTTTGAGGCGTGAGATATGCTCAAAAAATGACAGTGTTTGTGCCTTAGTCCAACCCTGATTGGCATCGAGGCGCAGTTTGATAGAATCGGGGAGCTGTTGCAATTGTGATACAAGGGCGAGATCGCGATTAAAATCGCCACCCATTTTAATCTTGATGCATGTAAAGCCTTTTGAAATTGCCAGATCAATAGCTTGCAGGGTATCACTAATGGGAGCACAGCTTATGGAGACATCGGTTTCAAGTTGGTGATGATTGGCTCCAAGCCATTGTGATAGGGGTTGATTCGCTGTTTTTGCCAATAAGTCATGAATGGCTAAATCAACGGCCATTTTTGCACCGGTATTGTGCATAGCCTGAGTAAAAGCCTTGTTTAAACTTTGTTGATAGTCCATGAGGTTGGAATGAAGCAAGACGGGGGTGAAAAGATCTTCAATGACGCTTTTCATGCCAGAGAGGGTATCACCGGTAATAGCAGTCGTTGCCGGTGCGCTGCCGTAGCCAACAAGGCCATTGTCGAGCGTGATCTTGACTAAGATATCGGTGATATGATCGGTCTGCCTGATTGCGGTTATAAATCGACGCTTGAGGGGATAGGATAGATATTGGCATTTGAGGCTGGTAATTTTCATCGTGGTTTCCTTAGAGTAAAGATAATATTCGGGCAACAAAGAGTCCACCTTGTGTGCCGATGATAAAGCCCAGTAATGCCATGACCACAGCCACGGCGACAAGATTTTTATTATAGGCTCCAGCCAATATCGTCGCGCCGGCAATGCCGCCAATATTGGCCAGAGAAGCAATTGAGCAGATAGAGAGATTGAGCCTGAAGATTTTAGCGATGAGGCTCATAAGCAGCGCATGAATGATCAGAATCATGATACCACAGAGAATATAAAGCGGGGCAAGCGCCAAGCCTTTAAAGCTGGAGCTCGATGCGATCAAGGCCACAAGTGTATAGAGCAGGATGCTTGATAGGACATTGCAGCCACCAATTTTAGCTAAGGGTGTCATGCCGCCGATAACACCAAGAAAGGTGGCGATTAAGATAGTCCAGGTCGATGTTGACATAAACTGAAACACCGGCATAAAAGCGGCAAGATGGCCTGACAGGCTGCTGATGCTCAAGGCAATGGCAAAGAGGAAAAACATGCCAGGGAAGCCAAGCACGCCGGCTTGATTATGATTGATATCGAGTTTGTTGATATGATCCTCAATTGAGCTGGCGCGACTCCAGCGATCAAAGGCACGGGATTTGGCAATCAGGGCAAATAATAGCGCAAACCAGATCGAATAGCTGATGGAGTCGGTCAAAAGGATATAACCGACTTGATCCGAAGGAACATGAAGCGCATTTTGCACGGCGATCATATTTCCGGTACCGCCCATCCAGCTTGCCGATAGCGAGGATAAGCCACGCCAGGCATCGCCAGGAAGAAAGCGATGCATGATGCTATAGGTGATGATAAAACCGATAATAATGGTTATACTGGCACCGAAGAAAGTGAGCAGTAGTTTTTTGCCTAATTTGATGACCACCCGCATATCGCACTGCAACAACATTAAAAATAGCATCGCCGGCAAAATAGCGCTGGTGATGCCACTTCTTGTTTCTTTAAGCGTGGTACTGGCACTGTCCCATAATCCAAAGCCTGTGAGTATGACGACAATAAAATAAAGCATGACGATGGCTGGAACGTAGTGGAAAAGGCGATGATGTGATTTATGAGCGATATAAACCAATCCACTGGCAATAAGCATCAAAGAGGCTAGATAGCCTAAGCTGGTGTTAATCATTATTTCACTCCATTATATTGTCTTAGTTGTCAATGCCGGCAAAGACCAGTTGAAAGTGCGGCTTCTCGGCTTCATTCGCTGCGAGACATGGAGAGCGGAACGCGAGGTCGAGTAGACCCGGGTAGCCTTGCGCTGTAATCAGCAAGCGTCGTGCCGTAGGCGCCAGAGCGAAGTCTGTGAAACAGCTTGTACCCAAGGCGTAGAGTAGAATCGGAGACAGTTGCCTGCTCGGAATGAACGCAGTGAATTTGTGAAGGTATGCTGGCGAGGCGGACGTCCCGGGCAAAATTTATGCCGCCGAGGATAGCCGATTCGATTTTGTATATGGATATACAAAATCTATTATGAGGCCCGAGGCACCCAGGCTAAGATTTGGATTCTGTGGGTAGCTCATCAGAAGTGGCAAAAAGACCGACTTGCCAATGACGGCACGCATGCTTCTTTGATCATCCGATAATCCCCAGATTTGTTGATAGGTCATCGGCACGATTTCATCCTTATTAAATGGACTGGCGGCCTTGCCGATATAGATAAAAACATGACCATTGATGTAGACGAAGCTAAACAGTGGTTTGCCGTATTTCAGCAAGTAGTCAATTCGCTGTTTTGGACTTAGGTGATCGAGCGATATATGTTTATAAGCCGTTGCCTGATCAATGGAGTTTCTGGGTAACCAGATGCCGAAGGCCTTGTAGATGGCATTGATTTCTGCCGAGCAGTCATTGAAAAAATACAGATTGCCCCAGCCGTAAGGGTTTCCTTTGAGTGCATTGAGCATGAAAGCGAAGTTTGCTGGTGTTGTCGGCAGTGGGACGGCAACGCCATTCTGATTTTTAATGGTAGCCGTGATGATCTGAGCATCACCATTTTGTGAACGAATGGGAAAATAAATCAAAGAGCGATCTTTAGTGCGATTAAGCATGGGAAATAGAGCACCGGGATAGGCATAGGTGGCAATTTTATGGTCGTCGCTGATAATACTGCTGTTGAAATGGATAGTGGTCAGCATTTGTGATTTGGCCTGTTTTTGCCATCTTATGATAAAGGCAGTCGATACTGGAGCGATATCCTGAGTTTTAACCCAGTTGATGTAAGAGTCAGCTAAAACCAGAGACCAGGCTTCATCGACTGATTTGCCTAAAATATAGATGGCTTGCCCCGGTTGGAGGCTTGTCATCATCAGATTATCAAAAGGATAGCCTTCTCCGGGTTGTGTGAATGAATAAAACAGAGGTTCAGTCGTCGGCAGATCACGACCGATGGTGGCATTAACGACAATGGCGCGTCGGTTTTGCTGAAAATATGAAGGAGATTTAAATTGCTCAAGCTTCATGTTGTCCTTAATCTGTTGCCATATTTCATTGGGGTAGGGACGAAAATTGACGCGATAGATCAGATTATCGGTGTTTCTGCGCTGATTATTAAATTTTTGCAGCAGATTGTATTCGATATCATAGAGATTGTTTTGCTTGAGATAAGCCATTACAAATTTTTCCCCCCAGGGTGAAGCCGCCCCAAAACTGTGATCATAGAGCTTTTTTAGCTGAATTTGCTGCTCAGCGTCACTGATCAAGGGTTGATGATAGTCAATGCTTTCCGGTTTGATCCAGTCACTGGTCTTTTGTGAGTAGGGGCTTAGATCAAACAGACTGATGGGAACATCAGCACTATAGCCAATATGAATAAGTATAAAAAACCATAATACGAGTATTTTTCTCATTGAGTACCACTCCCTGTAGTCTATGTTAAACCGATAAACGGTATTTTTTAAAAACAATCCATATATTGAGCAGTATTTGACTGAAAAATGCAATACCTATTACAATTTAAGATGCTTTTCTATGAATAAGGATCGTGCGCAAAATAACTTCCCGTATATATCCGCCGTGAAACCTTGTTTTCCGTCATTGCCGCGACAGAGTGAAATGGAGCAATAAAGCAATTGCTTTATCCATTGAACGCCCGCAGTATGGATTGCGCAGGGCTATTTGTAAGACGATACAGGACAGTAGAGACGCCACAAAGCAATCTACGTGGCCAGTGTAACATTGGCAATGCTACTGACGGCTTTTGCCTAAGCACATACGATCTTTGCCACTCTCAGGATGATCACATGGATCATCGCCAAGCGATGATGACGCCTGTTATATCTAATCAATTTTTGCACAGATAAGGCAATTTATTTCAGACACATTCCTAAAAGGGTGGTTTTCAGAAGCCATGAATAAATGATACACTTTTTTAGAGTAAAAACAGTTGGATAATGATTTCATGATGCTTAGTGAAGAGGAAAAAAGCCTGACTCAGGCGCTACAGCAGAAAATCGAGGCAAAAATTGAGGACAGGGGTGGTCAGATTTCATTTCAGAAATATATGCAAATGGCGCTGTATGATGGGCAATTTGGTTATTATATGAATGGCAGAGAAAAGCTCGGGGCTCAGGGGGATTTCATCACCGCGCCGATGGTCTGTCCGCTGTTTTCACAGACTTTTGCCGCTGTGTTTGCCGAAATTCTTCCACAGCTGGGAGACGAGGCGGTGATTATTGAGTTTGGCGCCGGAAATGGGGATTTTGCCAGGGACTGCCTCTCTTATCTTGATAGTCTAAATCGGTTGCCTCGGCATTATTATATTATTGAATTGAGTCCCTTTTTAAGACGGAAACAGCAGGTGCTTTTAAAAACTGAGTTACCACATTTATATCATCGTCTTATCTGGCTTGATAAACTGCCGGAGAATAGACTTGATGCCATTGTTTTTGCCAATGAAGTGCTCGATGCCATGCCAGTTGAGTTGTTTGGTTATCAACAGGGTAAATTTATTAGCTATGGGGTATCTAAAAATAAGGATGAGTTTGCGCTGGTAGCGATGCCTGAGTTGTCACAGCCATTAAAAAATGCATTGCAGCATTTGCAGCAGGATGGCGTGGAGTTTCGTGAGAATTATGTTTCGGAAGTCAACTTATGGCTGGAGCCATGGTTGTCGAGTTTAAAAGCCAGCTTGAATTCTGCCGTGGTGTTTCTTGCCGATTATGGTTATCAACGTCGTTTGTATTATAGTTCTGAGCGCTCAATGGGCACGCTTCGAGGCTATTTTCGTCATCAGACGGTTGATGATGTGCTGATCAATCCCGGGCTTTATGATATCACCGCACATGTCGATTTCACGGCGGTGGCCGAGGCCGCCGATAACAGTGGATTTGAGCTCGAAGGATATGCGCCTCAGGGAGCCTTTTTAATGGAGGCGGGCATTGATCAGCTATACACAGATCAATGCCAGAAAATAGCAGATCCACAACAAAAGATAGAATTGACTCAGGCTTTAAAAAAACTGACACTCGATCCTCAATTTGCCGAGATGTTTAAGGTTATGACGCTATCCTGGCATTTTGAGGGGGAGTTGGCGCTTTATGAAAAGGTAGAATTATCTTATTTGTTATGATGTTTAGTGGTAGTGTTAAATGTTGTTTTGATTATTTTTCGACCTAGTTTTGAATGGTGCAGCTTACATGGTCAAGTGATCCCGAGATCGCATAAGTCAGGCTGGTTATGGTAGTTGATTCGGGCAATGGGCAAGGTATGCTCTTATCGGATCTGGCATCATTCCAGGCTTTTAAACTTACCGGCGTTTGATTGAGATTGATCTTGCCTAATGAGACCTGACCCCAGCCTCCAGCAATAAACTCTCCATCAGCATCGATACGATAGAGATAACCGGGAACCATATCGTTCTCCAGATAGACATCGATTAAGCTTTGGGGCTGATCATTAACAATAATAGCACGGCTGGCAACCGTTTCTGCCTTACCCAGACTGTCTTTGGCAGAGATGACAATCTGATCGTTTTCGCTTGCCTGACTTAAGGAAAAATGACCCTGTGATTCAACGGAGCATATCGCTTTTTTGGTCGTTTGATCCTCACATTCATAAATCAGTTGATCGCCATCGGGCGCATTGGTGAGTGAGGCGTCGGCACTAAATTGACCACCCGTTAAGCTGGCCATGGCGGGTAAACCTTGGCTGTCCCAGATTATTTTTGGTGTGGCAGGCGCTATGCTACATTGATTGTTTATCAGACAAGGCCCCAACACATTTGAAAATCCATAGGGATCATTAAATCCAATTTGATTATAGATTTGATCATCATAAGTGTCCCAGGTCATCACGCCACCAAATTGCGGATCATCTATCACCTTGTTGATCTGCCCAAGCAATGAGCTTGTGACCTTGTTTAAGGTTCGAGGTGAGTATTTGCCATTGGTGTAGCTAAAATGAACAGAAGGCTGAGCGGCTCTGTGAAAGGAGGCAGGCTCGCCGATGACCAGTTTGGTGGCCGCCGATTGTGGAATCAATTTTTTAAGCGTTTCAAAACTGCCGCTGAACAAACCAAAATCATTTTCATAATAAGATTGTCCATTATAATAAAAAGGCGTTGACAATGGTGTGTTGTACTCCTGCAACATGATATAGTTGAAATCGCTCAGACCACTGAAATCATCTTTCTGATAATAAGGTTCGGTTTCATACCATGTCGATACAATCAAGCCTTGCCCAGAGGCATCGGTATTAAACTGAGGGGCTGCGGTGATAATATACGGTGTTTGGTCTCTTTGTTGACGGAGTGCTTGAATCTGGTGAATCAAGCGATGCAGAACATGAAAGCTTCGTGTGGATTCAATATCGAAATCAACACCATCTAAGCCATAAAGCGTCAGAAAGTCATCAAGCTTGACGGCCAAAGCATCGACACCGGCATCGGAGAGATCATCGGTAATATCGTACGTATTATTCGCGCCACCAAATGAGATCAGTACCGATAAATCTGGATTGACCTTTCTTGCCGCGGCGATATCGCGAATCATATTCTCTTCATTGCCATTGGGACCAAAAGCCTGAAGGCTCACACTGTTGTTTGCGATATTGCCAAAAGCGATGATAAGCGTGCTGTAATGATGCTCGGCGGTCTGAGCAATCGACCACGGCCCCCAATCCGCCCAATAACCAATCAACTGGTGGGTGGGTTTGGCGCTGTAATGACAAGTCTCAGTTAAATCCTGCCGTTGACAACTGGTTTGTGATAAGGTATAGCCGGGAATGGATGCGGCGATTTTATAATGCTGTTGATCATTAGGGATCAATAACCCAGTTTCTGGGGTGTCAGAGAATGAAGCGGATTTACTAAACACCAGTCCATTGTCTGCAGTTGCTGTTAAAGTCCCTTTTACATTATTCTCGCTTAAACCATCGATAACGATTTTCACGGTGACTAAATTATCTTGATTGTATTGATGTTGTTCAAAGCTCATATTTAAAGCCGTGTTTTTGCCCGTTAGCACACTGGTTTGGCTCTCTCCACTCTGCGGTAGATATTCGGTAATTGAGTTTGAATTTTCAACAGCTGCTGGCAGGAATGAGACCGTATAGTGAACGCCTTTGCCGCTTCCAGGCAAATAGACGATCTGATCGCTATTGGCCTTAAAATGTATATTCTGTTCAACATCACCTTGGAGACTTTGGATTTTTGCCTGCAATGGAATTGAGACGCCGCCTGGTAAATTTGTGTTTATAGTAAGCTGTCCCTCATTGGCATAAAAAGAAACAGGAGCACGGGCGATATCACCAGGATCACCGGCATCTGTCAGAACATACCAGGTCGTTGTTATCGAGGCGCCGGCGTCGATGGACAGCCCGTCTCCCGAAAGCGTATACCTAAACGCCTGTGCTTTTTTATCATAAACTGGTGGCTGTGCAGCAATGCCATTTAATGGCAAAACGCCGGTTATTTTTTGCTGATATTCAAGTGGTATATGAATCGATATTGTCTGCAATGTGAGTGAATCAGAGCCTGGATTTTTGATGGTGATTGGGTAGCCTATCTGATTTGCATACAGTAGCTCTGATGCGCTTGTAATGCTGATATGATCGGTCGTATCAGCCTTTAAAGATGCATGAGCCGATACGCTCATCAAAAGACCAGAGACAATAAATGGGAGTGTTTTTTGTAACAGGTGCATGCCATGATTCCTTCTGTGATAATTTTTAGGTGAAAATAAACAAACTCATGCCGATAGCGGATAAAGCCAAAACCGGCATGCTTTGTTCATCTGTGTTTTGTCAATGATGATATCATTGATGTTAATCGATACTGCAGCTAATGCTGTTGACATCTCCCTTGACGCGATAGGTTATTTTATCTGCATTATTGATTGAGACAGGGCAGGTGATCGCTTCGGAAGGTGTACGGATTTCATTCCAGGCCAACAGTTTCACCGGTGTTTCATGCAAATCCATCATGCCAAGACTAGCCTGTCCCCAGCCGGCGGCCTGATAGCTTTGTGTCGTGTAGTTATAGAAGAAATAACCCGGTGCGCCATCCTCACTGCCATCGTTGTTGATGTAGACGTCTATCTTTTGTGAGGGTTGACTGGCTTCAACCGTGATCGGATCACTGGTGACAGAGGTGGCTTTTCCCTGTCTATCGGCAGCCGTGACGAGAATCTTGTCCTGATCTTTAGCATCTGTCAGCTTAAAGCTGCCTTGACTTGTGATATCGCAGAGAGCCGTCTCTGTGGTTGAATCTGCGCAACTATAGCTGATGATATCGCCTTCAGGCGCATTTGTGAGCGTGGCATCGGCGCTGAACTTTCCAGATGATAAATCAGCACTAAAAGGCGCTCCTTTGCTGCCCCAGGTGATGGTTGCCTCGGTGACAGGTGGCGGAGTCACTCCTTCATAGCCCTGCTCAAAGTTATAAACCAAAGAGTTTGTTTTATCGCTATAGCTGACATCGGAATCAATCGTCCACATAATGGCGCCGCCAAGACCCTTGTCTTTGGCGTATTCACCATATGATTTGGCATCTCTTGCTGATAAGTAGGAAAGAAAAACACCATTGTATGTTTTATCTCTGATCGGATAGGCGGGGTTAAGAGCAATTGGACTGCCGCCGGAGAAAGTTACTTTAGACGTAGAGGGCGCCCACTTATCGGCATAAAGTGTGCTGCCGATATAATAGGTCTTGTCGTTCTCTGGATCCGTGTATGTCCAGTCTTTAGTCTGGAATGATCCATTTGGTGAGATCATGTTTGATAGTATATAGGCATAAGTATACATGCCGCCACAAGGATTATCCGAGCTCATCGACATCTGGCATGTGGTGGCATCAAGATCGCCTGGGATCATTTGTGAGTCATCTCCCATGGTTTGATACAAGCCCTCATTGGTACTGGAGATATTATCGACGGCACCTCTGCCGTAAGAAGGAATTCCAATATTAACCTTAGCCATCTTATCGGAATCTAAACCGTTTAGCGCTTCAATGGCACGATTAACGGAAAAGTCATGTTCACCATAAGGGCTGTCTTTCGCTGCGAGACATGGAGAGCGGAACGCGAGGTCGAGTAGACCCGGGTAGCCTTGCGCTGTAATCAGCAAGCGTCGTGCCGTAGGCGCCAGAGCGAAGTCTGTGAAACAGCTTGTACCCAAGGCGTAGAGTAGAATCGGAGACAGTTGCCTGCTCGGAATGAACGCAGTGAATTTGTGAAGGTATGCTGGCGAGGCGGACGTCCCGGGCAAAATTTATGCCGCCGAGGATAGCCGATTCGATTTTGTATATGGATATACAAAATCTATTATGAGGCCCGAGGCACCCAGAGGAACAAACAGGCTGGAATTAAATCCGGTTTTATTTCCCTGACCATCAAAATTGCCATGAAAGTCGTAGGTCATAATATTTAAATGATTCAGACCCTGTTTAAACCAGGAGTTTATCCATCCGTTTGCGACTATGCCTTTGAGCATGGTTGGATTGGCCTGAATGGTGATGGCAACGTTGAGTCCTGTCGCCTTTAGTTTTGAGATGAGATCATTATCAGCCAAGGCTTTAAATAACAGACTGTTTTGCCAGTCGGTGCTACTGTCACTAAACTCGATATCAAGATCAATACCCTGAACTTTTTGCGAGGCAAAATAACTTACCGTTTTAATAAGGTTGGCGATATTATCGTCATTGATTTTACCATTTTTGGCAACCAGTTGATCCATGATGTCTCGATATGTCCATCCGCCCACGGAAATATAGTGTTTAAGATTGTTGTCATCATTATTGGCGGCCAAGAAGGCATCAAAATTACCATAACAGACATTTCCCCAACACTGTTGATCGCTTGAGCCGCCACCTGTGAATGGAGGTTTGCCATCACGATAGCAAATCTTTAGCTCATCGGCTGTATCTGAGCCACAAAGACTATCACTGCCATCTAAATCAGAATTTTTAAAATCAGCCCAGGAGTCATTAAATTTAAAGGTTCCGTCTTCTTGTGGTTGAAAGAAGCCATAAGCCAGTGCGGATAGATGCTTGATTGTTTCGGTGAAGTTATTATTCTGGGTTGGTTGATGAGCGATAGTTGGCTTATCGGGGTCGTATTGCTGATTCTTGTCTTTTTGGTCGTAGGCGGGATAGCCCATGGTTACACCTGGAATGACGTAGGATTGAATCGGAATATAACGTCCTGCTTCAGAGACGGTGTCGGCGACAAAATTCATGTTGGCATAGCCGACATAATTGGGAAAATAGGCCATGAAGAATGGTTTATCGGCGGCAAAGCTTGCTGTTGATATGGCAATACTGCCGGCGATGATGAGTTTGGTGATTTTTTTGAGCTTCATTATTTCTCCTTAAATAAATGATTAATCTATACATATGGCAATGGAATCTGCCGTGCTCAGTTGAATTCTATTATTTTTTTATAAAAAAATAAATTATAATTAATAAAAATATTTTTTATTTTTGGGTTATGCATATATTGGTCAAAATTTCTGAATGGCCTGGAGTCGAACCTCCTCTGTGTTTTGAATAACATTAACAGCTCCCCCAGGTCGAGCTGATGCTCACATCATTGCTCAGGGTAAAATTAATGGCTTGTTGTGTAGGTTGGTGTCCGTATCACAGTGAAAGGTGATGCTGGCGGTGTGTAAGAATCTAGATGACAATCCGCATAACTAATCGCTGTTGCTGCAATCATACCGACTAAAACGATGGGTTTTATATAAATATAGGAACGCGCTCAAAATAACTTCCCATTATTGTATTCATATTGTTCAT
>JBMSHD010000038.1:0-17188 GCA_049416425.1 Francisellaceae bacterium
CTACCCGGGTCTACTCGACCTCGCGTTCCGCTCTCCATGTCTCGCAGCGAATGAATGAAATAATTTCAAAAAATTATTTTCTGCGCCGTCGTTTGATCACCCTGCGAATACTGAAAATCACAACGAATATTACAATAAGCACATAAATATACTGATCATATTTCGATAAATCATCCATAAAATGAACGATGGCCTCACCACAGAGATAGCCTAAAACCGCGAAAACGACAGCCCAGATAAAAGCGGCCAGCCAGTCAACAAAGAAGAAGCGCCAAAAGCCCTTCACATTCATGCCGATAATATAAGGAGATGCCATTCTGAAACCGGGAATGAATCGATACATCAATACAAAATAAGAACGGTATTTCTCAATATATTTATGAATGCGCTGCATATTGTTGGGCTTCAACTTCTCGGGATGCTTTTGTAAATATTTATGCCAGAATAATTTGATGATTTTGCCACACAAAAAATAAATGAAGCTGATAAAATGACTCAGTGTCGTTAAAATAAAGATCAACAGAAGCAATGAACCATGATCCGTCTTAAGCGAAATTCCAGCAACCACTGCAAGAATGGCGCTGTTAAGCGCCGATGCGGCCACCGCCAGCCAGAAAAAATGAGCATATAGTATTTCCATGATGCATGCATTACCCGTGACTAATATTTAGAGTATATACCGCCACGATAAAATATTCGATGCATGCATTATTTTAAAGACGACTCTATTTCAAGCGCAACTTGGAAGACCTGAACCCTTACATTATGTGCTACTCGCTAAAAATCCAATCCTGCTTCCTCCCATCAGTAACAGCATAGGTCATTTGGCTGAAATTCGAGTTTGCGACAGAATCCAAGAATGCTCCCTCACCTTCCTGTCATAGAGTAGAAATATTTGGTTTGCATTGGAATATCCTGACTAGGTGGACTTTGGAAATATATTAACATTTGATTGAGTTTTATTCCAAACACTGAACCTGGCCCATTAAGTGAGCTAAATTTAGAAAAACCCCACCGACCCAAAGATTGAAAATATGATTGTGTAATACCATTTATTACTGTAGTGGCGTATTGACTACTACTGCCATAAACAAGCACAGGAAGATTATATAAAGGATAATCATATAATTTTTGTACAACTCTTTCAATCGGATTTGATTCAACGAAACTTACACCTTCTAAACCTGATGTGGCTAGATTTATTGCATATAACACGGCTAATCTTTGAAAATAATCAGACCAGCTATCGTAATCTAAATACGGAGAAAAACGGTTTGTCACATAACCATAATATAAAGATTCTTTAAAAAAAGCTCTAATATGGTCAGGAAAGCTATAATTTCTATACCATTTAGAGTTTCTATAGGCTTTTCTATCCGCAAGTCTTTTATAGTTCGCCCATCCCTCCGGCTCATCTAATTTAGATTTAGAAGAATTTTCTAAATAGTCGGTAATTTCATTAGTGGTTGCCTCCTGTAACTTGAAGTCTTCATCAGTCCAAAAAAGATTAGCGTCAATAGCAAGAGCTCCCAATAGTTCTATCTCAGCTATTGTTGCATTGAAACCTTCTATGTATTGACCTTCAGAATAATCCACTCCTGCTGTCACACCTTCACCAAAAAGAGGGTCATTTTCCGCTGCATATTTATAGGAATTCTTATTGTCAATACCTAAAATATAATGATTGACAAGTCCTCCTAAAAGTACTCCTACCAACGGACCACCACCAAATGCATAGGCAGGTATATCGATTGCAGTGTCTAAAACTATTGCTTCCCAGCCACCTTTTCCAGAAGAAGGGTTCCCAGGAGGACCGTGAGCTATCTGAGGGTTTCCATCAATATAATTACCACCACAGGCCCATAACAAATATGCTGGAGAGTCATCACAGGTTGAACTATCATATGAAGGCATAGGTGCTCGATGACCATAGTTCCTATCGATATTCTCGGAGCTCATGCCTGAAGGATCATTAAAGGCGATGGGATTGCCGGAGGCATAATCATAGCCGACACCGATAGGATCAGCCTGAAGGAAATGGCTGATAACCGGGTCATAGAGACGCGTGCCATTGCCGAGGAATTGATAACCGGTGACATTGTCGGTCATAGCCGATTGATAGCCTAAGACGGTATTGAGATTTTTATCTTCATTTAAGTCAGGGGTGTTAAGATTATCCGGATACCCCGTTTGTGTTTGTTGCGTAATATTGGTGAGCACACCGTAAGGGGTATAGCTGTTTAAACGGGTGATGCTGGATGATGAGCCTGGACAGGCTCCTACGATGATATTGTTGTTGGCTTTAATATTAAGCTGATCATAACAGGCGCTGGTATCACGCTTATCTGCGTTAGCGGCTTTATACGTAGCTTGTCCATAGGGGGTAACGGCGGTGATCACTTCATTGGCGGTACCGATGTTATAGCCTCTGGCGGCTAAGGTATTGCCCATGTAGTAGTTCTCACTGGTGACCCCGGTTTTTGAACTGTTCTCACTGAGCATGTGTCCCAGCGGCCCATAGCCAAAGGATTCAGTGATGCCGTTTGCGGTGGTGATGGTAGCGACCTGACCCAGATCGTTATAGCTGATTTGATTGCCGTCATAATTTTGAATCACACGTCCCATGGCATCATAACTCAAGCTTGCCGTTGTCGTGGTGGCCGGTTGTCCACGTTGAGTTTCAATGGTGCTTAACTGGAAGGGATTGGTGCTGCTGTATTGATAGCGCTTACTCACTGCATTGCTGCTGTTTAAGGTGGCAGTGGTCTCCTCAACGAGGTTGTTATAGACATCATAGCTATAGCGTTGGGATTGGATGCCATCCCCCAGATAGTCATTGACCCAGCCTATGGTATCAGTGGGTGTTTTTGCCTCTGGAGCGGATTGATACATTGACGTCAATCGTCCGTATTGGTCATAGTAATAATCATTAACAACAGGTAGATTTGGAGTGATTTCGTTAAGTTTATGACCGACAACAGTACTTTTTTGTTGCAGTTGACCTAAGTCATTATAGGTATAATCAATAAGTGAACGATCTTGTGAATAAGAATCCCCCGTTTCTGAAGTATATTGTTGTGTCATCTGTCCTAGATCATTATAACTAAAGTCCATGGTTGTGAGGTCTGATACATAAGCTGTCATTCTCTTTTGTGTCAATTGATTATAATTGTTGTAGCGATATTCAATTTTGCCACTGTATGAATCTTCATTTACGCCATTGGTTTGTGAGATTAAGCGCCCGTATTGGTCATAGTTCAAGGCAATGGTATTGCCAAGCGAAACGGAAGCGCCATCACTGGAGAATTGCAGCAAAAACGGATTGTAGATCTGGGTGATAACACCATAAGGGTTATAGCTGTATTTCCAGGTGAAGGTTTTGCCATTATCGGCATGGGTTTCACTGCTGCTGATAAGCTGACCACTGTTATCATAGCTGCTTGAAAGGCTATTTCCAGCCTGGTCTTGAATATGAATAACATTACCATATTTATCGTATTGATATTGGGTCTTGTTACTGCCGGTAGCAATGCTGTCAATGGCAGAGGTGATTGGATCATACTGAATGCTGGTGCTAACGCCAAGGGCATTGGTAGTGGATGTAAGTCGCCAGTTATCATCATACAGATAGCTGCTTTTGCCATGACTCAAGGTGGTGCTGTTCACCAGATAACCCAGTACATTATAGCTGTTGTCCTGCAATGTGGTTGATTTCGCCTGGTTATTGCTATCAATGATGGACAGCTTTTTGCTTATGAGCTGACCGAGGTGGTTATAATCGGTGGTGATGACATTGTCGTTAGGTTGCATAACGATAAGGTGTTTGCCATCACTGCTGTAGGAGAGTTTAGTCACCAGACTCACCCGTTTATTATTTGTGGCATCGTCGGTGTCGTTATGGACAAATTGCTCTGTGATGTTAACAGCACGCTGCCAGCTGTCATACTGATAGGTGGTTAAACTAATGAGTCCTGAGTTGGTATAAGGTGAGTCACCAAAGACGGCTTTGTCATAGAGCTTGGCTAAAAGGGCAACCGCTGATTTTGTTTGTAAGATCTGTCTTCCATCTGAAATACCTTGAAACAGTGGATTGTTGCTGTCAGCCGCCGGTTGAATCACCTGCTCTGTCGCCGTGGATGGCCAGATGGTTAGGTCCATGCCATCCAGCACGGCATTGGCGAGGCTGTTTTTAATGGTGGCTTGTAAGGTTAAGGTGGAGGTTGTCTTATTCATTTGCTGTAGACTGACATTACCGATAATCTTAGCGATAACGGTGGGCTGATCACTGGCAGGCTCATAGCTAAAGCTTAAGGTATTGCCATTTTGCTGATCAACAATTGTCCCCTGAGCCAGGCCAGTTTCAGGCACCACGGCAACCATACTGCCGAATTGATTGTAGTAGTATTGAGTACTCGTTGACGGTGTTGTTGTGGCACTATCGCCACCTTTGACATAGGAGGTGGTTTTAATGAGCTGTCCCAGGTCATTATAACTGTTGCTTGAAATCAGAATAGGAGCGCTTTGGCCTACATCCTGTTGATAGCTGGCAATGGCTTGAGAACGCCAGTTATAGAGCGTAATGCTTTGATTGCCATAGCCATCAATAACGGTATGGCTGTAGAGTGCATCTGCGTTTAAGGCCAGATTGGCCGCCTGATTGTATTTATCGGTTATGGTATAGGCATCAGCGGTGCCGGCTAAATAGGTAGTGGTGCTGATACGACCCTGATCATCGTAGTGATAATCGGTCTCCTGACCCAGCTTATTGATGGTTTTGATCACCTGACCGGTGAAATCGACAACGGTTTTGCCACTTTTATCGCTCAGAGTTTCATCTTCATTTTGAGCACTGATCGACCCACTAAAGGTTCCTTCATCAGTATCGATGCTAAGCATTGGCACATTGGAGAACGTGGTGAGCTTGGATTGAGCCGTTGCTGGGAAGGTGGTTTTTGTTAAATTCTCCATGCCATTTTGATTGACATCAGCGCTTTGAGTATAGCTGAATTGATTCTGATAATTTAGTATTGGCTGGCTTTGTGAGGCCGCTGTCGGTTGATACGCCGAGGCCGATGTTGATACGGATATCGATGCCACGGCAGGGAAGAGAGCATTGCTATCGATGGGATTGCTAAACTGACCGTAATCTTTGCGTGTTTCAACATATTGATCATCGGTGTTGCTGTAGGTTTTTGTTGATTGTGTCAAGAGCTCATAATGCAAAGGATAGGTTGACGCCGCCGGTAAATAGCTGATCGTGCTATGCGCGACTTGAGAGCCATTGACGTAGGCGGTCGTCTCCGTTGTGTTGCCGGCGGTATCATAGACGCTGTTACTGGTGCTTGTCAATGGTGTTGGGTTGCTGTTGACGATATAACCGTTGACCGTGCTTTTATAGGTATCGCTTTTGACTTGAATTGGTTTATTATAGCTCTCAGGCAGGCTGTCAAAACTAGGGTATGTTTTTTCATCCGGTGCGCTGCCAATCTCTGCCATACCAGGATTGTAGGTATAGCCGGTTTGTGAGACATAATTACCATTGACCCAGTTTTGGACGTGAATAAGTCGTCTTAGGGCATCATAGGTTGATTGGCTTTTGGTGGTGAGATAGGGCTTGCTGCTATCGGTACTGTGATAGAGGCTATTGCTGATGGCCACTATATAGGTGCTATTTGTAAGATTATACTGGGCGGTATCGACATCATCTTGATTTTGTCCCCAAAACAGGGTGTCATACCAGGCATCAAATCCAGAGCCAATCGGATAGGAATAATCGCCACTATATTTGGGAACCTGATAGGGATAATTGACATTATCGCCATAGTTATTGTTAGGATCTTTCATATAGTTATAGCGTTGACGCGCCAGTAGATCGCCTTGTCGTTGGTAGTCAACCTGACTGACGACATAATTATAGCCATTGTATGCGGTATTAAGGCTGGCTGTGTGCATTTCCTGCCCCAGACGGGTATAAGAAATGGTGGCCGATACCCCCGATTTGGCATCGCTGACGCCGGTGAGCAAAGTGCTGTTGCCGCCATCACTGTAATCATGCTCATCATCGGTATAGGAGAAGCTGGTTTGAATACTGGGATCCGGCAGATAGGTGATCTTACTGATGCGTGGCAGCTGAAGAATAAAATTGCCGGAGGTTGTATGCGCATAATCAAGCTGATAGACGGGGGTCAGTGTTTGATTAATAAGACCATATACGGTGGCATGAGGTGTGGAGGAGTTCATGTCTTCTTGTTGGATCTTGGCCAAGACACGATCTTTATCGTCTTTAATGCTGATCTGACTCAACGCATCTAAGCCATCAAAATCATAATCAAACTGTAAATAACGACCGGTGTTATAAACAATGCGGGCGATGGAGAAGACAAAAACACCGGGAAGCTCGGTATTGTCATTGCCATCTTCTTTAGCATCGGGGTTATAATAATTAATGCCATTACCCCCCAGATATTTTTGAAACTGGAAGTAATAGCTGGTTCCATCTGGCGTGACGGCTTTGATGTAGTATTCATGTGTCTGCTTATCCTTGATCAACGACAGCTGAATTTTTTGTCCGTCTTTGGAATAGACCGCATAAGCGGAATCAACAAAGCCTTTCATCATAGCATAAAGCGTGTAGTCGCTGTTTGTAATCTGATGCGGATCGCCGTTGAAAAGAGAATCATCAACCTTAAAGTAGAAATTAAAAGACTGATCGCCAAAGGAGAGACTAGCGGTATGATAACCACCGTCATATAAATCCTTATCATAACCGTAGTATTTACTCGGACGTGCTGTATTCAGATACAGAGCCGGTAAATCAAAACTGGCGGTTGCACCGGCATTTTCAGTTGGATCCAGATAATAATAGGTATCCGGATCAACAGAGGTTCCGTTGCCGCTGGCATTATTGATATAGCCAGGGAAATTGGGCAGATAGGCGCTGATCCCAAATGGATGCTGATGAGAATGATCATCTCCACTGAAACCGCCCACATAGCTTGCCGGTGCCGATTGATTGATACTGACACTCAATGGAAAGCTGGTATAGCCATAATTGGCGTTGACGAGCCATAGAGTTTGACTGTAGCTTAGCGATCCGCTGGGTGATACCGAAACGCCAGTCAGCAGTGATGCCGGTGAGGCATTTTGTTGTGGTGTTTGTGGTACTGATACGGCGCTCTCACCAGGATTGTTGGTGGTGAGTGCCGTTGATTGCATATCGTCGGACATCGATGGAGACAATGTGGCGGAGGCTTTTACTTTAGATGATACAACCGCAAAGCCTGGCGTGCTGGTGAGTATACCACTGCTGGCCAGCATGCAGCAGTAAGCCAAAATCCGCTTCATGTGAACCTCTGTTATTTTATGAATGTAATAGTAATAACGTCTATCCTGACATCACGTTTAGGATGAAATGATGTCTATAGATCCTGGTTACCGTATCGTAACCAAAACATTTTACAAGAGAAGAAATGGTTTGTAATTAGAGCAAATGATTAAATAATAAATTATCATAGAAATAAAATTAATATTCTATAGCTGAACTTTCCCAATTTTTGCTAAACGACCATTGGCATTATCCACTGAACGCCATGACTTTTGGTCATTTTTGGGTTGTCGAGCGGTGTTTTGATAAAACATACCAAACCAAGTATCCACAATGGCAAGCATGTTGTGGCTATGATAGGACGCCAATCCCTGATCATGTCCTGTAGTGTGAATATTACTGGGTGCCTCGGGCCTCATAATAGATTTTGTATATCCATATACAAAATCGAATCGGCTATCCTCGGCGGCATAAATTTTGCCCGGGACGTCCGCCTCGCCAGCATACCTTCACAAATTCACTGCGTTCATTCCGAGCAGGCAACTGTCTCCGATTCTACTCTACGCCTTGGGTACAAGCTGTTTCACAGACTTCGCTCTGGCGCCTACGGCACGTCGCTTGCTGTTTACAGCGCAAGACTACCCGGGTCTACTCGACCTCGCGTTCCGCTCTCCATGTCTCGCAGCGACAGTGAATAAATATTATAATCAGCAAAAACTGCAAGATCAGTCAGAGTCTTCGCTATGCCACCATCGAAATACCGGAAAAGTATTACCTTGGCCCTACCATGTATTTTTTAAGAGACTTTAACCCACCCTATCTGCAAACATTGGCTATTTTCTCAATCAATGATATGATTTCATGAAAATCAAATAGTGACCTAAAAAATATGCTACTTACTCTTGATGTCGGCAACTCCCATATTCATGCCGGTTTATTTAAAGACGATGAACTTATCATGCAGATTCGCTATACCACGGCACAGACGCTAGCAACTTCAGATCAGCTGGGGATTTTCATGCGCCAGGCCGTGCGTGAAAATGGTTATGATCCAAAGGATATCACAGGAATCGCTATCGCCTCAGTGGTGCCGGTATTAAATCATACCTTAAGAGCGGCATTTATTAAATATTTCAAGATCACGCCCTTTTTTCTGCAACCCGGGGTCAAGATGGGACTTAAGATGCAAGTCGCCACACCAAAGGAAGTCGGCGCCGATCGCATCGCCGGATGCATTGCCGCCGTGGATCTGTTTCCGGGAAAAGATATCATTCTTGTTGATCTGGGAACGGCAACGGTATTCGATGTCGTCACCAAAGACAAAGAATATCTCTCCGGCGCCATTCTGCCTGGGGTGAAACTCTCACTTGAGGCATTGACCAGCAACACCGCTCAGCTGTCTTCCGTCAGCATCGTGAAACCCAATCTGGCTATCGGCAAGGATACCACCACCAATCTGCAATCCGGTATTTATTTCGGCCACCTGGGAGCCATCAAAGAGCTAAAGCAGGTTATGCTCAAAGAAATTGGTAAGGACAGCTCCGAAGTCGTCACGATTGCCACCGGAGGCTTTTCTCAGCTTTTCAACGAATCGGAATTATTTGATATTATCCTCACCGATCTCGTGCTTCAGGGCATCAAAATTGCCTATGAGAAAAATCATCCATAGTATACACTTAGGTTTAATAGTATGATGTTTTCTCAAAACTCGCATGGAAAAACCGTTTATTGCTGAACTCTATCAGCATATCTTCAACACCACCATATTGCTGGTATTATTTCTGCTGTTTTTTATCGCTTTTCGTATCTTCTCCCACTATCGATATGATGATGTCAAAAGGCGCAAGATTATCCGTCTGCGCTTTCGTTATGTGCTTATCATCATTTTTCTTATCTTGCTGATTCGCGTCTGGGTCGATGGTCTGACTAATATCTTCACCATGCTGAGTCTGGTGGCCGCCGGTCTGGTCGTCACCAATAAGGAAAGCATCATGAACCTCATCGGTTACATGGTCATTCAATGGCGTAACGTCTTTGCCGAGGGTGATTATATCGAAATTGCGTCGAAAAGCGGTTATGTCATCAAAACCGGTCCTTTTTATTTCTCTCTCTCTGAGATTGATCCGAAAAAGAACATAAAGCTCGGCAAAGTGATCCGCGTGCCAAACGGTCTTATCATCAACTCGATCATCATCAATTATTCACAGAAGAAAACCCCATTTGATATCGTCATCGACTTCAAGATAAAGCTTGATAAAACCTATACCGAATTTGTCGCCCGACTGGATCATGAGATTCGCCAGCTGGTCGAGAGTCATGCCAGCTCCATTGCCAGCAAAAGCCTGAAACAGCTCATCGCCAACAGCACCAAGGTCAGATGTCGGCTGGATAAGGAAAATGCCAGCCTTCTGGCTGTAACCATCAAATGCAAGGCGCAATTTCATCTGCATCAGGAATTGGAAGATGATATCAACAAACTGATATTGCAGCTTGTCGATATTCCCACCGATGCTAATGCTGCCAGTTCAGCGTCGTCCAGCCAGATTGATCCGAAAGCGTCTTTAACTTCTCATCCGGATTGACACAGAAACTCATATCGACGGCTTGCAGTAAGAATCGATCATTGAACGAGTCCGAATAAAAGCAGCGTGACTGATAATCTTGAGATTGCGCCTTAAGCCATCGCTCGACGTGCAGGCATTTTCCCTTACCAAAACTAGTTGGTTCAATATAGTTCCCACTAAAAAATCCGTTCTTTTTTTCGGTTTCAATACCGATAATATTATTGGGAGCAAAGCCAAGTCTAAGCCCAATGGGCTTGACCAGATCTTCAATGCTGGCCGAGACCAGCAACAGCTCATCGCCATTTTCCCTGTGTTTCGACAGACAAACCTGAGCCTGGGGATAGATGCATTTCAACACCTCTTTATCGATAAAGCTGTTGATATGCTCGCTGATATCCTTGATATCCCAGTCTCGCATCGGGCTTAAGATAAAATGGGTATAGCCACCGATATCAGACATACCGGCTCGATAGGCCCGATCAAAATCCTGCCGTTGACGCTGAAAATCTTGCGGATCATCGATCAATCCTTGATCACACATATAATCGATCCAGCCACCAGAACAGTCAATTGACACCAGCGTGTGATCAAGATCGAAAATTGCCAGATTATTATGCTCCATCATCTTTCCTTATTCCTGATTATGCAGCTCAACACTGCCGCTTTTGATGGCATCGGTTGCCAGACGACGTCTATCCAACAGATTTTTGAAATAATGCTGATCAATATCACCCGTCACATAGCGTCCATCAAACACAGAGGTATCAAATTGAGTCAGATTTGGTACCACATTGCTCACCGAGCGCTCCAGATCTTCAAGCGTCTGATAAAACAGATGATCCACCCCGATCCACTTAGCAATCTCATCGATATCACGTCCATAACCGATAAGCTCATCATGCGTCGGCATGTCGATGCCATAGACGTTAGGATAGCGAATTACCGGTGCTGTCGAGGCGATGGATACTTTTCTGGCGCCGGCGGCTCTGGCCATATCGACGATGCGCTTTGAGGTATTACCTCTGACGATCGAATCATCGATTAACAACACATGTTTATCTTTGAATTCATGATCGATGGTATTCAATTTTTTACGAATTGAATTCTGGCGCTCGACCTGATTCGGCATGATAAAGGTTCGGCCAACATAGCGATTTTTGACAAAGCCCTCGCGATAAGCGATGCCAAGAACTTGCGCCACAGGAAGCGCGGCATGTCGTCCAGAATCCGGAACCGGAATGACCACATCGATATCATGATGTGGATACTTTTCGAGGATTTGCTGGGCGATCAACCTTCCCATCTCAAGTCGGGTCGCATAAACCGATGCTCCATCGATAATCGAATCCGGGCGCGCCAGATAGACATATTCAAAAATGCAGGGTGTTTTTGCCACGATCTCGACACAGGTCTCTCGCGACACATTTCCCGCCATATCGATAAATACTGCCTCGCCGGGTTCAATATCACCGATGATTTCATAGCCATTACAATCCAGTGCCACCGATTCCGAGGCGATCATATAATTGGGCTTATCATCGCTTACGCTTCTACCCATAATCAAAGGGCGTATGCCATGGGGATCACGAAAGGCAAAGAGCCCGACTCCGGCGATAACACCAACGACGGCATAGCCACCTTTGACTCGTCGATAAAGCGCCTTCATGGCATCAAAAAACAGGCGATCGGAAAAATTCTCCACCATTACTCGAGATTTACTGAGCTCGGCCGCCAGCACATTTAACAACAGTTCAGAATCCGAGCCGGTGTTGATGTGGCGATAATCTTTGTGAGTCAGATGCTCATAGATCTCATCGGTATTGGTCAGATTACCATTATGCGCCAGCGCAATACCATAAGGTGCATTGACATAGAAAGGCTGTGCCTCAAATTCACTGTCTGAGCCGGCCGTCGGATATCTGACATGGCCGATGCCAAGATTGCCGTTTAAGCGCTGCATGTGACGGCTGCGAATCGCATCAACCACGAGCCCCTTGGCTTTTCGCATCGAAATATGAGAGCCATCACAGGTCAAAATACCCGCTGCATCCTGCCCTCTATGCTGCAACATCGTCAGGGCATCAAAAAGTTTCTGCCTGACCTCCAAACTGCTGATAACACCAACCACTCCGCACATCGGCCGCCATCTCTTAAATTAATTCGTATAGTAAAGGAGAATATTGTAACAAAAATCCATCCATATCCCCATTATTTTCAGCATTTCATGGTCGTTAATCCACTCAAAACAGATTGATAATATCATTTAAAAAACGTCGCCCCAGCGCGGTGGGATAAATACGACTATTCTGCACTTCTATAAGCTGCTTCGCTACGGCCTTATCTATATCTTGCTGTATCGTCGCATAAGCCAGTCCTGTTCTTTTCTCAAACAGCTCAATTTCAAAACCGTCATTTAAACGCAAGGCATTGAGCATAAACTCATAAGGTAGCTCATCAATCACCACCTGGCGTTGTGACTGCATAAGATGCCGACCGCCAAGATAAAGTTTCGGGTGTTTATGTTTGGCGTGGCGTATTATCTTCCCTGAGGCATCGGTGACTTTGCCGTGTGCGCCGGCACCGATACCGATATAATCACCAAACCGCCAGTAATTGAGGTTATGCCGTGATTGCAACGATGCTGATCTGGCATACGCCGAGACTTCATACTGAGTGAATCCAGAGGCCGCAATCAAGGCTTTTCCTTCCTCTTCAATCTCAAACAACAGCGTCTCATCCGGCAGCTTCGGTGGGCGAGCGGCAAAAAGCGTATGCGGCTCTAAAGTCAGCTGATACCAGGATAAATGCGTCGGATTCAAGTCCATGGCTTCTTTAAGATCATAAAGTGCATCATTCACACTCTGATCAGGAAGACCGTGCATCAAATCGATATTGAAATTCTCAATGCCGGCAGCAAAAATCTCATCAACGGCTGCTCTGACATCATCACTGCTGTGAATTCTGCCCAAGGCCTTGAGCTTTTCATTTTGTAATGACTGCACCCCCAGCGATATGCGATTGATACCCATGCGCTGATAATCCATAAATCGACCACGCTCAATGGTGCCGGGATTGGCCTCCAGCGTGATTTCGCAATCAGCCGCCAGCATGTCCTGACCAAAAAGATGATCTATCACCGATTCAAGCTCTTGCAATGGAAACAAAGAAGGGGTGCCACCCCCTAGAAAAACCGATTGAATTTTACGCCCGGCGATATCCTCACCATGCCCTGCCAGATCTTCTAAAAGCCGGCCGGCATAGTCTGAAGCCGGAATATCTCCACGCAAAGGATGCGAGTTGAAATCGCAATAAGGACATTTTTTCACACACCAGGGAAAGTGAATATATAGCCCAAGTGGCAAGGATTTATTCATTGCTGTCGTCGTTGTTGACCTGTCCGATTCGAATCACCAAAACATCGCAATGCGCCCGTTGCAAAACGCCATTTGCCGTTGATCCTAAAAAACGCTCAACACCGTGACGACCATGACTGCCGATAACGATAAGATCGGCTTTGATCTCCTTGGCCAGCTGCACAATTTTACGCTTTGGCGAGCCATGCAGAAGGTGAAAATCACAATTCATATTGATTCGCGCCTCCAATGCCTTTAAGTGTTTCATATTCTCCTCTTCCAGGTGATCCTCAAGATCGGCAACCGATGGCACACCGGAGGCCATATAATAAGGGATATTTGGCAAAACATTGACCACAGTCAACGCCGCCCCGTTGCTCTTGGCGAGCCCAACACCCTGCTCGATCACCGCTTCATTATCACCCTGAAGGTCTGTAGCCAGCAAAATATGCTTGTAATTTTTCATCGTTTATACTCACAAAGAATTAATCAACATCCTTGATTATTGTATACCGTAAGCCTTATATTTAACAGCTTTCTTTGAGTCGCCGTTGATATTTTACAGTCCCTTATCTACACTGATCTCTATAAACGATCGCCATAACCAAAAAGATGCACAGACGCAACAGCACCGTGTTACTCATCACCGGCATTTTAAGCTTCGCGGCTTTCAACTTCTACACCCCTGCTCTGTCTGCCGTCTTTAACTCATTCCCTTCATTTCCCACGCTGGCCAAGCTGTCTGTGAGTCTTTATATCTTTGCCAAAGGCATCAGCATGCTGCTTTATGCGCCTGTTATTGAACGGCTCAACCCAAAAACCTGGCTTTTGATCGGTGTTGTTATATTTATTATCGGCTCATTGACTTGTGCTGGCGCCATCCACCCACTGATGCTGCTTGCCGGCAGAATTGCAGAGGGAATCGGCGCCAGCCTATTGGTACTCATAGAGCTCAGCATGATGAATCAGATGTATAGTAAAAACAGCGCCACCAGAATGTTGAGTCTGGTGTTTTTTATCCAGGGACTGCTTAGAATAGCACTGCCGATTTTAGGCGGTTATGTCACCGAATTCTGGGGCTGGCGCATGCTGTTTATTATTCTGACGATTGCCAGCGTTGTCTGCTTATTTTTAGTTTTAAACTATATCAGCCTCGAAGCTTATAAAAAACCGATGCCAGGTTATTTTCGCAAAAATGCCATTGCCATTTTAAAAAGCCGCATTTTCTGGGGTTATGTCAGCTGTTTTGCCTTGATTCTGTCGACAACTGATGTGTTTTGCACCGGTGCTGTTTATCTTTTTAGCTATCATGGCGGTTTAAATGCCATTGAATTTGGTTACCTTTACACCAGTCTGCTTTTGGGTTATATCTTAGGTCTTGTCACCTGCCTTATTTTAAACCAGCGTCTAAGACCATTTCGCTTCTTCTCCATTGCTGTATATCTCACGGCCATCGCCAGCCTTTTCCTGGTTATCGGCTCTTTCATCGATTCCATTAGCCTGCAACTGACCTTAATCTATTTTATGATGCTGATCATCATGTACTTAAGCGGCATTGCCCTGATTATCACCCTTGTTGAGGTGCCGAGATTTTTTCCTCAACATATCGCCTTGGTGACCACCATGGGGCTTAGTGTCGTCTTTATTATCGGCGCCGCGTTTAGTATTTTAATCAGTTTTTTCGATATCAAGGATTCCGACCCTGTGCTTTTTATCATCGGCAGCTGTGGCATTCTCTGCCTCATTCTTTTCTGGCTGTTGCTGATGCCGATCAAAAAAAGACTTTTACCCGATTTAAGACCGCTGACTCATCATTGATGGCTAATAAAAAAATTCCCAAAAAAATTCCAGCGATGATATGATGAAACAACCCAATAGCAAATGAAAAATAATCATTCACTTTATGTCTATCAAAAAATCGTCTGCCTATGCCTGGATAGTCGTTCTTCTTAGTGCCTTCTTGCTGTTTTATAAATATGTCGCCTTAGTCTTTCCCAGCCTCATCGCCACCGATATCAAACTTCACTTCGGCATTGATTCGGCACAGATCGGCGCCCTATCGGCCATGTTTCTTTATCTGATTCTGCTTGTCCAGCCTTTTGCCGGTCTTCTTCTGGATCGATTTGGCTGTCGCAACGTCACTACAATATCACTGATGATCACCGCCTTGGGCATGTTGCTGTTTGCCATATCAAGCAGCCTGACCATAGCCTTTATAGGGAGAGCCATGATGGGAATCGGGGTGGCTTTTGCCACCGTCAGTTATATGAAGGCGGTATCAACCTGGTTTGATGAGAAAAATTTTGCCATCGCCAGCACGCTGTTACTGACCGCCGGCATGCTAGGCGCCATCGCCGGTCAAGCCCCGTTGTCGATGTTATTTAGCTCGGTTGGCTGGCAATTCGGGCTGTATGTCTGCGCCATTATCGGTGTTATCGCCGCTGTCGTCTACTGGCTTGTGATTCGTGATGATTCACAACAGAATATCGACACCAACATCAACAGCAAAACCGGCACCCTACAGGTCATTAAAACGATCACAGTCAATCCCAACAACTGGCTGTTGATGATCTACTCCGGGCTTATCTTCACCACTATTGACGCCTTCGGTGGACTATGGGGTAACAGCTTTTTCGCCATCAAATACGACCTGACAACGACCCAGTCTGGCTTCTACATCTCAGCCATATTCCTCGGCATGGGCATCGGAGCTCCCATCATGGGTAAGCTGTCTAAACATTTCAACAGCATTCGAATCATGTTGGTCTGTGCCTTAGTCGGACTACTCAGTCTGGCTGCCATTTTGTACCTGTATCTAGCCCTGCCGACTTTGATGTTTTCCTGTTTTATCTATGGCGCGATGACCAGTTCATTCATGCTGGTATTTGTCGTCGGCCGCAAATTAAATCCACTTGCCGTCATGGCAACAGCGGCGGCTTTAATCAACAACGGCGAGCCGATATTTGGCGGAATATTTGAGATGCTGGTCGGGAAAATTCTAGATCTTTTGGAGCCTCAAGTCACAGGCACCCACTATAGTGTCAACGCTTATGAGATTGCCTTTAGCATCCTGCCTGTGAGCATTTTTCTGGCCGTTATTGCCTTATGCTTTGTCAAAGTGCCACGCCGCTGAAAAAAGCATAAAACAAGGCAGCTGCAAAACACACCAAAATCACGGCAAATATCCGCTCTAAAGCCGCCATATATTTCATAAAAATCGCTCTGACTCGCCGGCTTCCCATCAAAAATGCCACCAACGTGAACCATAAAAATGTGCTTAAAAACATAATCACCACGATGGCACATAAATACCACAACTTTGATGACTTCATCACAAAAATAGGCAGAAAACTCAAGAAAAAGATGATGACTTTGGGATTAGAAAGATTGCAAAAAAGCCCCGTGGTATAGAGATGTTTTTTTGATAGGCGAATTTCATTATTTGTCTGCTCCAGATCAAGTGGCTGAGCCGATGCCGTGGCGCATTTATAGGCCATATACAGAAGATAACAGCCGCCAAAAAAGCCGATCCAATGAACGATAATCATAAAAGTTGTGTTCAGATAATCCAGGAACAACACCGTCAAAAGCACATAGCTTAGAACACCACTGGCGATACCCAGGGCGACGATAACACCGGATTTATGCCCATATTTAAGCGATGAACGCAAAACCATGAAAAAATCAGGACCCGGCAACATCACCCCCAGCATTTGAATTACAAACAGCGTCAACAGCGACAAAATCAGCATATATATAAAAAATTTGGTTAAAACAGTTTCATTTTACCAGAATCAAAGCAGGCAGCAATCCGATATTTCATCTTTTCAACTGTTTTTAATTCTATTCGGAATGTGTGCAAAATAACTTCCCATAGATAACCACTATGAAATCCTGAAAACTCCCCAAAATTTTGGCATTGCTGTTATGGACATGGTATAAAGGGC
>JBMSHD010000039.1:0-16297 GCA_049416425.1 Francisellaceae bacterium
AATGGTTCAACGCCATTGTACAAGGTTTTCAATTTTTTGGGGAGTTTTCAGCAGTAATACTTGCTAACATGCCTGTATTTGTATTGTAAGTCATTTCTTTTGTTACTTTACTCGAACCAGGTTCTTCGTTTGAACCACTTAAATATACTTTCTCTGAAGTTTCACGTAGAAGATGATCATAGGTATATGTTGTTTTAGCAATATATCTATCACTTAAAGTGTAATTACCATCAGAGTTTAAAGTAAACAACGGTGCAAATAGATTAGGCACATTGCTATCTGATTCAGATTTAATTATTTGTTCTGAAATATTCTCTGATGAATCAGAATTAAATACCAAACTTGGATTATAAGTTGCTTTGGATGTCGTTTTTCCTGTATATGGGTCATATTGTATAACGGTAATATCCCCATACACTTTATTTTCTTTAAAAGAAAATGAGACCGAAGCGTGTACTCCCTGTATTTGCAATACAGCCGTTGAAAGATTCGTAGGACCATTCGTGGAACTATAGTTTCTAGTTATCGCAAGATTTCCCAGGACATCATAAGTATAGTACGTTGTCAGTTTATTTAACAATTGACTATCCAGTCCATATTTATACACTACTTTTGTAAATAACTGGTTGCCTTTATAAGTATATGATGACATCTCATACCAGGTATCGGGGGCACTTGGAGTAGCCATGTAAGTGGCTGAAACTTTGCCAAAAGAATTATAAACTGTCTTTAATTTCCAACCAAATGGATCTGTCACAATAACTGCTCTACCATTTCCTAAATTCACATATTGATAAGATTTCGTAATATGAAAATCAGGGTTAGATGTATTACTAGCCTGCACTATTCTGCCTAGGTTGTCATAAGTTAACGCATAACTTTGCTTTTGTGAGTTGCTACCTGAAACAAGCAAACCATAGCGGTTAAGCACTTTTGTCGTACTAGTTACTCCGTCTTCACCTGACTCAGACTTCCCTGATGTAGTCGTTGTAACCGTTAATAAGCCATTGGTACTGTCATAATTTTGAGTTATACCTTGCTTAACATTTTCTATTTCTTTACTTAGAGTACTATATTCCCCAAGCTGTGATGTCTTGCTTACATGTAAAATTGGGTCTTGTTCAGAATAACCAAACGTATTTGTTAATTGCGGGTAATTAGTCTCCACACCATTTTGCATTTTTGTGTAACCAGTTTCACTCGTAGCTGGTAACGTAAACTGATATCCCTTATTATCTTGTTTAATGCTTTTAAGTGAGTATGTGATTTTTTTATAAAATCCCTGACCATCTTTAACATAATCAGGGTAGTAACCAGATATGTTTTCAACCGATAAAGGTGTTCTTTGATACGGATAATTAGCATTAGGGCTTGAATAAGTAACCTTTTGGAATAAATTTAGAGTCTTATCAAGCTTAAATGAAATCTGGCCATATTGATTATATTGGTAGCTTGTTTGCGTTTCATATGTTTTCCCAGAATTACCTGTATCAGGTAAAGTGCTACCTTCAAGCGCATAGGGCAGTGTAGTTTGATCAACTGTGACCAAAGATGGCTTATTGTATGACATGGGTAACTCATCAAAGGAATGATAAACAGTATTTGGATCTGTAATAGGTCCAATATCTGAAACCTTTACCGCATATTGATATGTTTTTTTCAAATACTGAAATGGTGAGGTTGGGCTGTTATAGACTATGGATTCTGTCTCTATAGTTGGTCGACCTAAGGCGTCGTAGGTGGTAGTGGTTAATATTGGTTGACGACCTGGTATCGTTACTAACACACTATTTGTAAATGTTTGGCTAGCAACTTTATCAGCAACACTTGCATCTGGTTTACCTTTTGTATTATTCGTTGAATCAACTCTAAATAAAGGGTCTAGCCAATAACTTTGTAATGGCATGGGGGTGGTGGTACCATCATCTTGAATATCATAATTATAATTTGGGTCGTATTGATAAAGGTTAGGCCCCATAAAAGTATTTTTATCATTAGCAGCAATATCATAATTTACCTGCTTAAGTACATTGCCTTGAGCATCATCAAATACTACTTTTGAAGCAACATAAGCAACCACTTGAATATTTTTGTCAGAGGTGTCACCATCAGAACTAATATCCTCCACGCCTTGCTCATAACTTTGCTTTACATATGATATATTTATCTGTGATTCGGTTGGGCCTTCTATATTAGAAATTAAGTTATAATCGCCTTCAGTAATATAACTATATCTTGTTGTCCTCCCATCTGGTGAAGTAATTGATATTATTTGAGCCTTATCAGGACCACTGTCAATTTTTTTAAAACTAAAGCTTGTAGAATTACTTAAGTTATTAGAATTATTTGAATAGTTGGGCGTAGATATTTCCATACTATTTAAATAACTAACACCACCATCAGTGGGATCATAATATAAGACTATTCTCGCAAGTGTCCCAGAGGTATTGGTGATTTGACCATTTGTAAATGTTGTATCAAATATTGTAATACTTGATTGACCTTGATTGGATAAATAAGCTAAGTTTATCGTCTGCCTTGCTACATCACCAAGACCAAAAACTTTTCCTTCACCTTGTAATGGCGTACTGATACTTGAAAGCAAGTAAGCTTTAGAATTGAGCTGCCAATTTTGTTGCTTTAATGTATATATCGTACCATTTGAAGTGGAAATTTCTATTGAACCTGATGGTGTATATGCCATTTTTATTTTTTGATAATCTGGTGCTTCTTTATTGCCATCAACATGTGAATAAATAAAGAAATCATTAGGCATATTCTCACCATTCTCAGTTGAAAATGGCAACCCTTTTAATGTAATGGTATCGTTTGAAGATATATCTACATATTTAGGGTTTATAGTAAATGTTATGCCATTAATTTTTACAGTTACAACTTTGTCAACAATAGAGCCTGGTATTGTAGTTACAGATACACTTGGAAAAGACAGGTCCCATGAAGAGTCTTGCCCATCACTCAAGTAAATGGATGATTTATTCCCTGATTGGTAAGTAACGCCTATCGGCAGACTAATACCATAGCCATACAAGTCATTTACCTTGTCAACAATATACCCAGCAGAAACAGCCCCAGAAATAGGAGATATTGAAAATTGTGATGAGGCTAAATGATCGTTAAATTGGGATACAGGTGAAGATTCAACCGTACTATCCGTAGACTGTAGATTTACTAGCGATGACTTTTCCTTTGCCAAAATATGGTTTTTTTGAGAGGTGGACTGTGCAAAGCCAAAAGAAAGCGAAATCATAAAAAAGCATAATATTTGTGCGATATATTTTTTATTCATAATAATTACCTCGGTTCCACACTACAGGACAGCAGCACGCTAAAGCCCTTGACTATTCAGGGATAGCCATTATTCTAAGTGTGCTAAAAACAAAAATAATCACGATCGATGAGGCACATCAAAGAACTTCAACAGCTACTGTCGACCTATTTTCCCTTTTTCCCACACAAATTGCAATGTCTTAGCGGCTTTATTTTGGGTCTGATGATCGTCAAATGCGTCAATTTGTCCAAAATTGCCAGCACGTTTCAAACAGAAACGAAAAAAGACTCCACGTATAAGAGGCTGCAACGGTTTATAAAAGGGCTTAATGTGACCCCGGGACAGCTCTTAAATATGATCTTTGATGTATTTCAACTTGAAGGAAAGAAGCTCCATTTATGCATGGATAGAACCAATTGGAAATTTGGCAAGATTCACATCAACTATCTGGTGATCAGTATTGCCTATAAAGGGATTGCCACTCCAGTGATCTGGAGTCTTCTGATTGATAAGAAGTGCGGCAATTCCAATTTCGATGACAGAAGGCGGCTTATTGATCGATTATTAACGTTCTTAGATCCGAGCAGAATTGAGGTGATACTGGCGGATCGTGAATTCTTAAGCGAAGATACCATCGCCTATCTTCATAGTAAGAATATCCCTTTTGTAATAAGGGCTAAAGAGAATTTTGTCACTTGCAATTCTCAAGGATTTACTGTGAGTCTAGCGCAGGTTTTCGAAACACTTCCGCCTGGTAAAACCAAGCATTTGAAGCATCAAAGAAGTCTCTTGGGTTCTGATGTTTATATCTCTGCCAAAAGGTTGAAAGACGGTGAGTTATTGATCCTTGTGTCTAAACACCGTTTCAACGATGTCTTTGATAAGTACAAAATACGCTGGGAAATCGAGACGCTTTTTAGTGCTGTTAAAAAGCGAGGCTTTGACCTTGAAAGCACGCATATCGTTAAACCTGAAAGACTCTCCAATCTCTTTTTTGTCGTCAGCATTGCCTTTATCTGGGGATATAGACAAGGTGACATTATTGTGGCAGCCAAACCTCATTTGCTGAAACCCAAAAAGCACGGCTACCCTCAACATTCCATTGTCCGTATCGGTATAGATGCCATTACCAAAGCCATTAGTCTTATAACCATCAAACCCCGTAACATAATAGCTTCCATGAGGATGGTCTTCAAGCAGTCGTCATCAAAGGCAGGTATTCAAAAATGGCTTAGTGTCCTGTAGTGTGACACAATGCACATCGCTATTATTCTTTTATAAAGAGGCAAACAGGTAATTTAGTGATGAAAATGTGACGCCTTGTTTAAATGGATTATTCACCTTGGCTATCCATTTTTTTGCCAGCTTCAGATGCATTTTATTAAGCTTATGTAGCGACTTTGCATCCGGCTCAGCTTGCTTAAAGATCCCGGCGGCATTTTGTGCCTCTTGATACCAGTGGTTGGCTATGTTCTTAAACGTGTTTTTATGGATATCAGGTCTCAGTTGTTTATCAAGGCAGATATCACGATGACTATGTCTGCGGATACAAAACAGATGTCGAATAATCTCATTACAGCGATTAAACTGATAAATGTGTTCCTTGTCGATGTTAGCGACGACAGCTGCTTGAATTTTGGCGATGCCGATGTAATTCTGCCGGCAGTGCTCATGAAGGTCATGACGTCCAAGCATCAGTGTCTCCAGGGCATAGTTAAGATCTTCTTCGAGTGACTCAATCAGAGAGAACCATAACGGCTGATTATCATTGTGATAATGATGAAACAGTCGTTCGCTCAAAGGCATGGATGGGGTGGCCGCCTTAAGCCTGCTTAACTCCTGTTGCCACCATATAAGCTTATGCGTGGCTGGCGTTTTATCCTGATAAAATTCAGAGGTTTTAATCCATTGAAATTTAAGCGCTTCCAGTGTAAAAAGTTTTTCGGCCACGATTGAATCAAGCTTACGATAGGCATAATAGTAAAAGCTGCCAGCTGTTATTTGTCGATATTGTTCGATTGAGAATGGATAATCCATGCCGTGAGATCGTTCAGGGTTTCAATGGAGGCATTATAATACATCTTAGGCACTTTGGCAGCGCCATAACCATATTCTGCCAAAATTCCCATTACATTTGCGGCTTTTGCTGCCTGCATATCGGCAAGACTGTCACCGACAAACAGGGTGTCAGCTGTCGAAATTTCAAGCCTGCTCATGGCTTCTATCAAGGCTTCTGGATGTGGTTTTGGATGTGCAACATCCGCTGCGAGACATGGAGAGCGGAACGCGAGGTCGAGTAGACCCGGGTAGTCTTGCGCTGTAAACAGCAAGCGACGTGCCGTAGGCGCCAGAGCGAAGTCTGTGAAACAGCTTGTACCCAAGGCGTAGAGTAGAATCGGAGACAGTTGCCTGCTCGGAATGAACGCAGTGAATTTGTGAAGGTATGCTGGCGAGGCGGACGTCCCGGGCAAAATTTATGCCGCCGAGGATAGCCGATTCGATTTTGTATATGGATATACAAAATCTATTATGAGGCCCGAGGCACCCAGATCGGCGCACAAGACGATGACAGCGCTATGATACGCCGGTATTCTGGCGATGACAGCCTCGGTTAACAGACGTGTTTTATTGGTGATGATTCCCCATAAAACCTTTTGGCGATTCAAGGTGTTAATCAGCATTTCTACGCCAGAGAAGAGCTGAGTTTGGGTTTTGGCATGCTGTTGATAGTGGGAAAAGGCAATGGCTCTGAATTTATCGATATCGCCTTGATCAAGCTCAGGTTTGATCTTTTTAAGAATAAAGCCAACTCCGTTGCCAATGACATCGACCAGTTGATGGCGATCAAAGTCAATATTGAGTCCAAAATGTGAAAAAGCGTGTTCAATAGCGGCAAAGATGCTTGTTGCACTGTCGATAAGGGTACCATCAAGATCAAAAAGAATGAGTCTAGGTGGCTTTTTGAAAGGCGATGATATAGTTGACATCGGCATTGTCTGAGAACGTCATTTTTTGTGTCAGCGGATTGTATTTGATGCCGACGAGTTTTTTGGGATTAAGCTGATAGTTGGATGCCGCCTTTACTAACTCATAAGGTTTGATAAATTTGCCGTATTCATGAATGCCTTTAGGCAGTATTTTCAGTACATGCTCGGCCATAATGACCGACAGGAAATAAGACTTTAGATTGCGGTTTAGTGTGGAGAAGAAGACCCAGCCATCTTTTTTAACAAGCTGCGCACAGCTTTTAATAACACTGACAGGATCCGGTACATGCTCAAGCATTTCCATACAGGTGACAATGTCAAACTGTTCGTTGTGAGATGATGCAAAGTGCTCTACGGTGTCGCAAAGATAGTCAATAGACACTCCGGATTCGCAAGCATGTTTAGCGGCAACTTCAAGCGACAGCTCTGCCATGTCTAAACCCGTCGCGATAGCGCCTTCCTTAGCCAGAGCCTCAGTTAGAATTCCGCCACCACAACCGACATCAAGGATTTTCTTTCCATCTGGTGTGCCTGCCATTTTTAGCACAAACTGAACCCGTAGCGGGTTGACCTGGTGCAGGGTTTTAAGCTCACCGTTACTATCCCACCAATCTTGAGCATGCTGGCTGAATTTTTCAATTTCAATCGGATCAATATTCATGATTCTTATTTAGAGGTCATCGACCTGTCTGCCAGATGCTCGATTTCCTTGATAGGAAGACTCATCATCTTCGCAATAACACTCAGCGGCATCCCCATAGCCAGAAGTCGTTTTACCTGTTCTACTATTTCCACGTGTTTGTTGTTATCCATTTTACTGCCTCCTTAATGGGTTAATTGCCGATGTTGTACCTATGCGCTAAGCTATCCTCGTCTCAACAGACTTACGATCAATTAATTTACATTAGCTTCATTATGGGCTGATTTTGAAAATAGCGCAACGCATTTCTAGCTTAGCTCCGATGAGCCTGGATTTGGCGATGAGCTTCCATAAACGGTTATCGGGTGGCTCGGCTGAAAAAGTCCACAAAATGAGTCGCAATTGGTATAGAATAAGCACATTTGTTAAAAGACAAGAGTTCGCAATGAGTACTTTCGAGCGATTTAAACTGAATCCAGCCTATCGCTATCATTTTATCGGTATCGGTGGAATTGGCATGTCGGCATTGGCCATCTTTTTGCACGAGATGGGCTATGTGATTTCAGGTTCCGATAGCTCAAATTCAGACATGTTGCTAAAACTTGAGCGAATGGGGATTGATATCAGTCGTGTTCATCACACTGGCAATGCTGAAGGTGCTCAAGTGGTCATCTATTCTTCTGCGGTGAAGGAAGACAATATCGAGCTGATAACGGCTCGTCGGTTTGCTGATTATGTTTTGCATCGCGCCGATCTTCTGGCGGCGATTGCTTCTGACTATCCACAGACGATTGCTATCACCGGTACGCATGGCAAGACGACGGTCAGCGCTATGGTCGCTCATATGCTTACAGCGCTTGGATTTAACCCGGCCTACATTGTCGGTGGAATTGTGCACAGCTTAAAGAGCCATGCCAGCTACAGTGATAGTCAGTGGCTGGTGGTTGAGGCCGATGAGTCTGATGCTTCATTGATAAAACTATCTCCCAGGCATATTATTGTAACCAATATCGACAGCGATCATATGGCGACCTACGATTATTCAGATCGAAAGCTGATCGATACCTATTTGGCATTTATCAATAAGCCTTCTGTGAGTGGGCAGATACTCATCGGTGTGGATATGGCTTTTGGAAATGAATGCATAAACAAGGTGCTAAAGTCCTGTCAAAGTTATGGTTTTAGCGAGAAAGCGGATCTTCAGGCACGCCAGTACCGGTTTGAAAATGGTATCACTACCTTCACCCTTGAAGAGAAGATGTATAAACTGGATTTACCGGGTCGTCATAATGTCAATAATGCGCTGGCGGCCATTGGTTTTTGCTTAGGATTGGGGGTGGCTGAGGCAAACATACAGCAGGTGTTATCGACGTTTAAAGGGGTTAAGCGCCGTTTTGATTGTCGTGATATCATCTATAATGGCAGTCATATTACTGTCATTGATGACTATGGCCATCATCCAGCGGAGGTCTTAGCTACGGTGTCGGCAGCCAGGGAGCGATTTATTGGCAGACGGCTTGTTCATATTTATCAGCCTCATCGCTATACGCGTAACCGCGATTATTTTGTCGACTGGATAGCGGCGTTAAAACAGGCAGATGTGCTGATTCTTTGCGACGTTTATTCGGCCGGTGAAGAGAAAATTACCGGTGCTGAGGCGAAAGACCTGCTGATTGCGATTGCAACCGAAAAACAAAACTGCCATGGCGCCTTAAATTTAGAAATGGCACAATCTATACTCGATAATATAGTGGTTGAAGGTGATGTTGTGTTGATACAGGGCGCCGGAGATATCACTCGACTTACAGGAAAATTAATCGATGCAGCAAGATAGAGCAGGCGGTACTTTTTATATCGTCTCGACACCGATTGGCAATTTAGGCGATATCACCTATAGAGCCGTGAAAGAATTACAAAATGCCGATGTGGTCTATGCGGAAGATACTCGAGTGACGGCAAGTCTTTTCAAGGCCTTGGGGCTTTCCATGCCGAAGCTGCTTTCATGCCATGACCACAATGAGTCAGCACGTATCGCTGAAATTGCCGGTTACCTGGATCAGGGCAGAAATGTGGCGCTGGTCAGCGATGCCGGAACGCCACTGATCTGCGACCCGGGATTTGTGATCGTCCGCCAGTTGAGACAGCAGGGTTATCAGGTGGTACCGATTCCTGGCGTCTCCGCCGTGATTACCGCTATCTCGGCATCTGGTCTTAACGCTGGCGGATTTCAGTTTTTGGGATTTTTACCAGCAAAATCATCCGCACGCATGCGTGTCATCGAATCGGTGTTGAGCTCACAATTGACGAGCATTTTTTATGAGTCGACACATCGTCTTATCGATACTCTGGGCGATATCAGCAAGGTGATACCAGCGCGGAGGATTGTGGTAGCCAAAGAGTTGACCAAGCAGTTTGAGCGGTTTTTCAGCGGCACTGCCGATGAGATCCTGAGCTTTTTAGCGGAGGATGATAGACTCAGCAAAGGCGAGTTTGTGCTGCTTATTGACGGAGTCGTAGCAAAGGGTGAAAATAAGAGCGAGCTTGATCATGAAAAAATATTGGCGGTTTTGCTGTCTGAGCTTCCTGTGAAACAGGCGGTCTCTCTGGCGGTGAAGATAACTGGTGCTAAGAAAAATGCGCTGTATGAGCAGGCGCTTAAGATGCAAAGTGAAGAATCATGTTAACACGGATGATCTATACGATAAAGCAGACATTCAAATACCGAAAAGCCATCGATGCCATCAATCGTCCTGAACATCAGCTGACGACGATTACGGATCTGACGGCTCTGAGATTAAAAGATCTGGGTATTGTCTATCTGGCGCTTGATTTTGATGGTGTGTTGGCTCCTCATGGTCAAGCGTTGCCAGATGATAAGATCACAAGCTGGCTTCTGACTTTTTGTGAGAGTTTTTCAGCCGATCACATCTTTATTCTCTCCAACAAACCAACAGCAGAGCGTCGTGCCTTTTTTGCCCGGTATTTTCCAGCCATTCGTTTTATCAGTGGGGTGAGGAAAAAGCCTTATACCGATGGATTGGAGAAGATTCTAGAGCTAGCGGCATCACCGGCTGATAAGCTGGCACTGGTTGATGACAGGCTCTTGACGGGATGCCTGGCCTGCATCAAGGCTGGCAGTTTTGCAATTTTGGTGATGAAACCGTTTCGGAATTTTCGCCGTCGAGCCTTTCAGGAGGGTTTTTTTGCCTTTTTACGCTGGCTTGAGAGACGTCTTTTTATTCGCCGATAACAATAGCAATAAGAGCAGGCTTAACAGGCTCATAACCAGCATGGTAAAGCCAAGAGGCATGGAGGTGTTAAGCGGAAAAAGTGTGGCGATTGAGCCGATAACGGCACTTCCTCCCATCTCCATGGAACCAAACACGGCCGAAGCCGCTCCTGGAAATTCACCAAATGGCTCCATAGCGCCGCTGGCACCAGCTCCTGCCGTCAAAGCGCAGCCGAATGTGGCGAGCATACAAGGTGCAAAAAATCCCCATAGACTCAAGCCGTCGATAAAAAAGACCATCAATAAGATCACGGCCGAGGCAAAAATGGCGAGTGTGCCGATAAGGGTGGTTTTCATGATGCCAAGCTTATGAACAATGCTGCCGGCAATAACCGATCCGACCAGAAATGCAGCACCGGCCATGCCGAAGAAAATGGCAATTTTATCGGTTGATTCATGTAGTGTGGTGATGATATAGGGCGTCATCGAGAACAGGGTGAAAAAGGCTGAAACCCCCGCTGTTGCCGGTAAGGTATAGGCCCAGAAAGTCAGCGATCGCGTGATGATAAAATAACGTTTAAAGACCTCGAGATTCATGGGTTTTCGCCTGTTAAGCGGTAGACTCTCTTTTGCCAGAAAGATAAGAAGCAGCAGGGTGATGATGCCTAAGAGCGTTAAAAAATAAAACACGGAATGCCAGGAAAAAAAACGGATGAGCATGACGCCGATGATAGGACCTAGAATCGGGGAGATCGAAATCATGGCGTTTAGAAAACTGTAGATCATGGCGCTTTTATTGCCAGAGAAGGCATCTCTGACAACGGCAAAAGCCGTGACAAATAGCCCACAGGCGCCAATGGCCTCAATGATGCGATAAACGATCAACAGCATGACGGAGTTGACTTGAGTGCATAGAAAAGAGCCGATGAGAAAGATGACAGCCGAGGTTATAAGCGTTTTATAGCGACCAAACTGATCCGAGATCGGCCCCAGTATCAGCTGGCCGAAGCCTGTAATAAGGAAAAACAGCGATAGGGTAAGCTGCACCATTTCTTTATTGGTGTTTAATGCCTGGCGCATTTCTGGAATTGCCGGCATATAAGTATCAAGCGCCAAGGCGAAGCTAAACACCACAGGTGCCAGCAAAAATACAGTTGTAAGCGGTCTGTAAGGCCACATGTCTTTATCCTTTATTTTTTTGTGAAAATTTTTGTTTGAAACTCAAAATAGGGCAGATGCCAAAACCATAATACGTCATTTTAATCCTCGGATATTATAATCACTATATTAGCCGATGCGAAGTGTTTGTTGGGCAATTTTTCAGCGAGTGTAAACAATGGTATAGACGCGGTTATGAGCAGGAAAGTGGGAACGAGAAATATCATTCTGGACGCTAAAGGATTGTTTGCCTGAAACGACAACTTACTATATTATAGCCAGATTATTTTATTCATCTTCATCAAAACATGGCATTACTGACAGACAAAATCATTATCTTTCAGATCTTCTATATTATCGGCATCAGCGCCGAGAGCATGTCTGGCAGCGTCTCGGCGGGGCGTAAAAACATGGATATTTTCGGTGTCATCACCATCGCCATTATCACGGCACTTGGCGGCGGCAGCGTCAGAGATGTGCTGCTTGGCTATTATCCTTTGACCTGGGTCGCTCACCCGGAATATATCGTTATCACTCTTGCTGCTGCTATATTGGCCATCATCATTGCCCATCATGTTATTCGTCTGCATAAGTTTTTTCTGATTTTAGATGCTTTGGGACTGGTCACCTTTGCCTATCTTGGCAGTGATATCGGCTATAAAGTGGCGATGGGAGCCATCAGCACGCCTCATTTTTTGTTTATCGGCAGCCTCATTGTTGCCATGCTTATGGCCATTATTACTGGAATTAGCGGTGGCGTGATTCGAGACATTTTATGTAACGATGTGCCGTTGGTATTTCGCGCTGAGCTCTATGCCATTGTCGCTGCCATCGTCGGTATTTTGCATAGCCTGACGCTTTATCTGCAAATGGATAATCTGATCACGGCACTGGTTATTATCGCCTTTGGCTTTATCATCCGACTTATGGCTATTTTTAAAAACTGGCATCTGCCAACGATTAAGTATCATTAAGCATTCGCAAATACGCTCGCCAATGTTATACTTACAGGCACTTGAAAATTGACAGCCCATTATTGCATGAACACCATTTTCTCACTATCTCCTGTTGACGGCCGTTATGCCCAAAAAGTTGATAAACTTCGTCCGATTTTAAGCGAATATGGTCTGATCTACTATCGTACGTTGGTTGAGCTTCAGTGGCTTAAACACTTAAGCGCTGAGCAGTCCATCACCGAAATCGCTGCATTATCAGACGATGCCGTAGTATTTATGGAGAATATGCTTGAAACATTCTCAGAAGTCGATGCTCTAAGAATCAAAGACATCGAAAAGACAACCAATCATGATGTCAAAGCCGTTGAGTATTTTATCAAGGAAAAATTCGAAACTCATCCTGAATTAAATGCCATCTCTGAATTTGTTCACTTCGCCTGCACCTCAGAAGATATCAACAATCTTTCCTATGGATTGATGCTAAAGAGCGCCGTTGTCGATATCTCTCTGCCGGAGATTGAGCGACTCTCAAGTGTCATAGCGATTCTGGCTGGAAAATACAAAGATGATGCTATGTTGTCGCGCACACATGGCCAATCGGCAACACCGACGACCATGGGTAAGGAGATGGCCAATGTTGGCTATCGTCTGGCGCGCCAGATCAAACAGCTAAAAACACAACAATACCTGGGGAAAATCAACGGCGCTGTCGGTAACTTTAATGCTCACTTAAGTGCCTATCCTGAGCTTGACTGGCAAGATATATCCAGGCGTTTTATCACCAAGCTTGGCCTCGATTACAATCCTTTCACCACTCAGATTGAGCCACATGACTATATTGCCGAATGTTTTGATACCATAAGCCGGATCAATACGATCTTCATCGATTTCTGTCGTGATATCTGGAGTTATGTTTCCATCAACTATTTCAAACAAAAAACCATCGCCGGCGAAGTTGGTTCTTCAACTATGCCACATAAGGTCAACCCAATTGATTTTGAAAATGCCGAAGGCAATCTCGGTATGGCCAACGCCATTATGCAGCATATGTCTGCCAAGCTGCCAATCTCTCGCATGCAGAGAGATTTAAGTGACTCAACCGTTTTAAGAAATATGGGTATGGCTCTTGGTTTTAGTCTTATCGCCTATCAATCTATCGAGAAAGGGCTTTCCAAGCTTGAGCTGAATCAGGCGATTTTACTTCAAGATCTGGAGGACAATGTCGAGGTGTTAGGTGAAGCCGTGCAGACGGTAATGCGCCGTTATGGTATTGAAAAACCCTACGAAAAACTCAAAGAATTAACCCGTGGCAGACGCATCAGCCTTGATGATCTTAATGACTTTATCGATGGACTTGCCTTGCCTGCTGAAGTCAAAACCGAGTTAAAGGCACTGACTCCGGCGCGCTATATTGGTCTGGCTAGTCAGCAAGCGACCAGTTTATCGGCTGCAATCGATGCGATTTAAGCCAATCATTGGCTTTGGAAAAAGGTTTTGAGCCAAAAAATCCACGATACGCCGACAACGGTGATGGATGTGGTGACTTCAAGATCAGATGTTTACGATCATCGATCAAAGCGGCTTTTTTCTGTGCATGTGCTCCCCACAGCATAAACGCTACATGTGCCTTGTGTTCACTGATTTTTGAGATGACAAGATCACTGAAACGTTCCCAGCCAATACCGGCATGCGAATGCGCTTTATGCGCCTCAACACTGAGTACGGTATTAAGAAGAAAAACGCCCTGTTTCGCCCAATCGGTCAGACAGCCGTGATTCGGCAAATCGACACCGACATCATTTTTCATCTCCGTGAAGATATTGATAAGCGAAGGCGGAGGCGCAATGCCTTTTTGCACCGAAAAGGCCAGACCGTGTGCCTGGTTGTGATTGTGATAGGGATCTTGCCCCAGAATCACGACCTTAAGCGTATCGAAGGCACAATATCTAAAGGCATTGAAGATATCCGCATCTTTGGGGTAAATGGTCTTACCTTGCGCTCGCTCCCCGGCGATAACGCCTAAAATCTCAAGAAAATAGGCTTGTTGTTTCTCACAGGCTAAAAGATCTGTCCAATTGTGTGCTGTTGCTATCATGGTCGATCAATTCCTAACTCATCAGCCATGCGAAACCACTCTGCCGCCATTTTATACTGCTGCTGTGAAAAGGCTGAAAGCCCGCGCAGAATGGCTTTGTGATTATATTGATTGCGACGAATGCCACTGTAATACCAAAGGGCGGCAGTTTGTTCGTTTTTATCCACACCACAACCAAATTCATACAGATAGCCGATCACCAGAATCGCATTGATATTACCGGCTAAGGCTAAAGGCAACATCTCATCATAAGCCGCTTTAAAGTCGCCAGCGACAAAATGGGCATAGGCACTGTTATAATCTGCAGCACTTGAGTCTGCTGAGGTTTGTGCATTTTCGATTAATTTTTGCACTTTCGCCTGAATCTGTCTTTGATCGCTATTGTTGAAACCTTGATATGGGCGGTAATGATCTAGGGCGTTGAACACGATGCCGACAAGGATGAACAGAAGAATCAACAGGATCAACAGTTGTAATGGTTTATTGCCTTTTTGTGTCACGTGTCAGGTATTCATAAAATCGAATTGGCACTATCATAAACCATCTGCCGCCAGTCTGCCAGATTAAATTTTTCCCCGAAGGCGACCATAGATGGCAAATGTGATACAGATAGCGATCAGTACCACAGTGGTGATCGCGGCGAATGCGGCAATACCACCGAAGACATCGGCATAGCTTTTTGCACTTGTCTCCAGAAAATTTACGGCTGTTTTAACCTCATCAACAGCGGTGAGTTTTGCAATTTCTGCCGCCGCATAATTGGCGATTGCGCCGGTGATAAGCATATAGACGCCGGCGAGAAAACCAACCTGGCCACCTGGGTTTAAGCGTGTGATCTCGGATAAGGCCACAGGGTCGACAAACAGCTCGGAAACTCCCATGATTCCAAGCCCCATAATCACCCATATCATCGAGACATGACCGCCAGAAGCCGCAGCAATCTTAGCCCCCATCATAATCAGATAAAAACCGATGGTGATAAGAACCATGCCGAAGCTTATTTTCACCAAGGCGCCGGGACGCACGCCCATTTTGGCCAATAACCTCCACAAATAGGATACCAGAACTCCACCGATCAGCACGGCAAAGGGATTGATGGATTGGAATGAGGCCGCCGGAATATGGAAATCAAGAAAATCTTTGATGACGTTTCGCTCGATAAACAGGCTGATCGAACTACCGCCCTGTTGGTCAAAGCTCCAAAATATAAGACCAAATACCATAAATAGACAGATGGCCAACAGCGATTTTTTGTCCATGCCCTGCAGTCTAAACAGAAGTGAAATCAATAGCAGTAGACTGACAATGACACAGATAGCTAGAATCCAACCGGCAAAAAGCTTAAAAAGCACCACGGCAAAGAAGATGGCGGCGGCAAGAATGCCAATAACAATAATCGGCAGCACCTTAAAATTAAAAAGTCCTTTGCTCTTAAGCGCCTGCCACTGCGGATTATTGCCTTTCTCAAAATGACTTCTGCCGGCGATAAAGATGACAAGACCGATACTCATGCCGATGGCCGCCAGCAAGAATCCATAATGCCATCCAAGACTCTGAGCCGCCCAAGCACAAAGAATTGGCGCGATAAAGGCACCGATATTACCACCAACATACATAAGCGCAAAGCCGCTGTCTCGACGCACATCTCGCCGATCATAAGCCGCTCCCAACAGGCAGGAAACATTGGTTTTAAAAAGACCATAGCCGCAGATAATGAGTGCAAGCCCCATATAAAGCCCGGAATTATCAAGCCCAAGCACCAAATGTCCGGCCACCATGGCTGAAGCTCCCAGAATACTGGCCCAGTAATAGCCAAGATAACGATCGGCAATCATACCTCCAACAATCGGGGTAACATAAACCAGAGCTGTATAGGCACCATAAAGAGCATACCCAAGTTGGTAAATTATTGATTAAATGTTCATCAAAATACTCTTTTTTCA
>JBMSHD010000040.1:0-16225 GCA_049416425.1 Francisellaceae bacterium
GTGTTAACGAGTGGTGAGCCTCGAGTAGAAAAAGACATCCTGATTAACGTAAAGAAGGTGATGCCGGCAAACCTGGATCTGTGTCAAACCATTATTGAAATTTCAGACCAGAATCCTGAGAGAATCAAGCCCATGCGTCTGAAATATAAAGCTTATAAGGCGGAAGGTTATACAACAGAAATCATCCGTTTGTGACATGACTTGTCAAATTTGAAATAATAAGAGAAAATATTATCCTTAAATTGATTTGAATGTAATAAATTTAAATATAACGAAAAGGATTGTATAAATATATGGGTGTTATCAAGGATTGGGATTTCTTCTGGCACAATCGGCATGACTTTCACTTGGGTTCTTTGGCGACTGAGATGCCGCATATCAATACTATAGGTCTGGCTGAGACGGCCAATGAATCGGTTGACAAAGCCATCGACATGATTCGTGACGTTGATCTTGAGATGTTGCATAAGCTCAAAAATTTTCAACCACAGGCGATGGCTCTGTCTACACAGATAAGACAAGTTTTATCAGCAGGGGGGCGTATTTTTATCTCGGGTTGTGGCGCCACCGGCAGGCTTGCTATCGTGCTTGAGAAATTATGGCGGCTAGAAGTAAATGATAAAAACAAGGATTGTGTCATTGGTTTTATGGCAGGAGGGGATGCTGCACTGGTTAAGTCAATCGAAGGTTTTGAGGATCACCCCGAATATGCCGGTGCGCATATCAAAGAGCTGGGCTTTGGCGAGAAGGATCTGTTATTGGCAGTGACCGAAGGCGGTGAGACACCATTTGTGCTGGCGACGGTCGAAGCGGCATTGAAAATCAGTCGACAAATGCCCTGGCTTATCTATTGCAATTCGGATCACTCTTTGCGTTCTGTCAGGCGTTCCTGGGATTTAATATCCAATTCTGGTGTCAGAAGTATCAGTCTTGAAACCGGAAGTATGGCTTTGACAGGAAGCACAAGAATGCAGGCGACAACGGCGCAGATGCTCTTCATTGCCAGTGCCCTATTCGAGGTCGATCTGCAAAATGAGATCAATAATCTTATCGATGTGCTTCATGCTGTCGATCAAAAAATGCAGGCCAGTCTCATTGAGACCGAGGCGCACACTTATAAACAGGGTGGTTATATTAGCTATATCTGTGATCATGTCAATGGTCTGACGGTTTTAACGGATACTACCGAGCGTGCCCCCACGTTTAGCTTGACACCGTTTGAAAATGTGTTTGGCGATGACAGGCCCTGTTTGTGTTATCTGATCGTCGAGGATGCTCAAACAACTGAAGCCGCCTGGAATAAAATACTGGGGCGTCTCCCAAGGACGCTTGAATGGTCATTTTGTTGTTCAAACACGGGGCTTGAGCGGCTCTACGGCTTCGATATTTCTAAAGCCACACTTACAAGACGTCAGCGATATAACAACCATCTCTTATTTTCAATTAAGGCAGATAACGGTATCTATAGCCTTGATCTTCAGCATCAGCATCTGAATCTGGATGGTCGCAAACTGTCGTTATCCGGTGCTCAGGCGTTGCTGAAAATCATACTCAACACACATTCAACACTGGTGGCGGCGCTTCTTGGCCGCTATCAAAGTAATATCATGAGTTATGTCTCTCCGGCTAATAACAAATTAATCGATCGTGCCATTCGCTATGTACAATATCTTTTGGCGCAGAATCATCAGAATGATATCGCCTATGATGAGATCGCCTTAATGCTCTATAAGGTAAGCCTTGATATGCCGCCAACCGATTCCATCGTCATTCATACCTATGAGGCGCTCTGCCGCAGATAAATAGCTTACAACATTTAATCGGCAGTTTCTGTCGAATCAAAGTCAATCAAAAATCAATGATTACAGGAGTGAGAATGAAAAAAAATGGCTTATTATGGATGGTAATTTGCATTCCAGCATTGGGGAATCTGCTGCATGGTTATGAAATTGGTATCATTGCCGGTGCCATGGCGGCGATGAAACACAGCATTGTGTTGAGTGGTGCCGAACACGGTTTTATTGTGGGCGCCGCTTTTTATGGTGCCAGCCTGTCGATGTTGATAGCCGGCCCTCTGGCCGATTGGATCGGCAGGAAAAGCATGCTGATCTTCGGTGCGTTTTTAATCTCGCTGGGACTCATCTCGATCGGCATGGCCGATGGCTATTACGGTGTATTATGGGGACGATTGCTGCAAGGGGTGGGTGTTGGTTTTGTCACACTGGTCATTCCCATGTATATTGCCGAGTGTACGCCGGCTCATGTCCGTGGATCCGGCACGACAACGGTTCAATTTTTTTTAAATGGTGGCATTCTGTTGGCGGCGTTTTTTGCCTATCTCTTGAGCCAGGAAGGGCTGTGGCGAGAGATGTTTTTCTATGCCTTGATTCCCTCGGTGATGCTGTTTTTTCTGGCCTTCAGCTTGCCAAAATCACCGCGTTGGTTGGTTGGAAAAGGCAGAATGGATGAGGCCAGAGTGGTATTGGCAAGCTTTGGTGATAAAATACAGGTTGATAATCAGTTAGCGGTGATTAAAAAATCGCATGCCAGGCATAAGACAAATGCGTTTTCGGCATTGTGGAGGCGTAAAAATCTTCTGGCGGTACTGCTGGTGATTGCCGTAGGCAGTTTAAACATGCTTACAGGCATCAATAATTTACTGTCCTTTGCGCCGGTAATATTAAAGCAGATGGGAATCGAATCGGAGCGCTTTTCGGTATTTGGCACAGTCATCATCACCGGTATTAATTTTGTGATGGCATTTATCGCCGTGATGCTGGTCGATAAAGTTGGGCGCAAGCCCTTATTGAAAACGGGGCTAGTCGGCATGATCATCGCCTGTTTAATCATGAGCGGATCGGCCTATTTCATGGCTGAATCACCGATGCGCGGCTATGTAGTGCTCGGCGCCATCTTGATGTTTGTCACCTTTTTTGCCATAGGACCTGGTTCGATGATCTGGCTTCTTTTAAGTGAGCTTGTGCCCAATGAGGTCAGAGGCATTGGCATGTCGCTGTCGCTTTGTATTCTGCTGTTTGTCGCCGGCTCTTACTCGGCGAGTTTCCTCGATCTGGCCGATGCTTTCGGCTATGGTGCGGTGTTTTTGTTTTGTGCCGTTGTCTGCATTCTCTATTTTATCATTATTCATTATTTTGTGCCTGAGACCAACGGTAAGAGCCTTGAGGAAATCTAGAGCAGAGCGCTTTCTACCAGGGTAATAATATTGCCATAGTTCGGTGTGATGTAGTCGATATTGGATTGAAAAGCGGCTTTAGAAAGCTGTTGGCTTTGCAGCCTATCCGTCAGCAGAATGATTCCCAGGTTGTATTTGGGATCGATCAGCGTCACCATGCCGGTGAAGCCGGAGTGCCCATAGGCAAGATTACTGGAATAGGCGCCAAGGATGGCGCGGTAATTTAACTCAGTTCCGCTTCTTCTCCAGCCGAGGCCATAGGTTTCATCGTTATCGGAGGGTTTGGTAAACAGGTCAATCGTCTTTTGATCGAAGAGTTTAACGTTGCCATAACCGCCACCATTTAACAGTACTTGAATTAAAATAGCCAGATCATGCGCGGTGCCAAAGAGTCCGGCATGTCCAGAGATGCCATTCATGCTGTAATAGCTTTTCTCATCCTGAACCTCTCCCTGTATTGGAGTGGTGCGAAGGTTTGGGTAGGGAACATCAGCCCAATTGCCAACGGCGGTTTGGGCGATTCTATGAAGATCAATACCGGCAGCAAGTGGATTAAAGGTGATATCGCTCAATCCCAGTGGTTTGTAGATTTCGTTCTCGACATAGTGATCGAGTTTCAGTCCGGTGATACTTTCGATGACGGTGCCCAAAAGCATATAGTCGGTATCGCTGTAGATATGTTTTACTCCAGGCTGGTAGGCTCTGGGAACAACGAGATGATCGGGATTTAGGCCACTGTGGTTGGCGCCGGTGAGAAAATCGATTGTTTGTTGACGATTTTGAGAATACAGCTTACCGGCCTTGTCTGGATCGTAGAATAAAACCTCAGGAGCAAAGCCTGCCGTGTGTTCGGCAACCTGGCGTACGGTGATATCTTCATAAGGAAAATCAGGAATATAATCAACAACGGGTTTGTCAACGTCGAGTTTGCCTTCATAGACAAGTTTCATCAGGGCAAAATTGGTGGCATACATCTTAGTTAATGAGGCCAGATCAAAGACGGTATCAAGCGTCATCGGTATGCGTTTAGAGTGAGGTAACAGGCAATTGGATTTGAGTTGATGGTTTTGATCGGTTGTACAGGACTTTCTAAACGTATCACGGTAGCCATAAGGGGTGGCCTTGATAATCTTGCCGTTATGAATGACCAAAAGCACCGCTCCACCAAAACCATGAGCGACATCATTATCGATAATCGCATCGATTTTTTTCAACATTTTTGTCGAAAATGTGCTTACATCCTGTGGTGAGGCTGGTTGTAATGTGGGATAGGGGATGTTGATTTCAAGATGCGGCAGCTGATCATAGTCGCTGATTTTCTCAAGATTAATGCCGTTGATGCTGACAAGTTGTAAGGTATTTTGACCGGGTTTGACAAAATGATGGATGTCAACGACGTTAAAAGACTGGTGTGCAAACGGGTTTTGAATCAATAGCGTTTTATCACCATTGAAGCGAAATTCGGCACTTTTGATATAGGGGCTTGAAGCGATGGCGTGTAAGCTCATGCTGGCGTCTTTAGTGTCGGTGATGGTAAAGACGCGTCGATTATTGCTATAGGGGTTTCGGCTGCTGGGCGTCAGCTCAGGCAGTGTATTTTTAACGAGTTGTGAAACCCTCGTTGCGTCAATAGATGGTTTCAAATAACCTGTCTGTGCCAAGAACAAACTCATCATCAAGGCAATAAGACGGAGTCGACTATATTTTTTCACGCTAAACTCCTTGCGAATATAAATTTAAAATATGATTTTTACATAATTTTAAGAATGAATAAAGATGTAATATCGTTTAAAATAAAATCAAAAAATCACATAAAATGCCAGACTCCTCCCTCATTCGACAAAGGTGAAGGCAGGGAGGGGTTTTTTAAGCTTTTCAACCTCGGTTTATTAAACCAACCCCACCTAACCGTTTTATCGAAATACTCCCTGTATTTCTCACAAAACCCAGCCATTTTCCTATCCGTGGAAAATGTCGTTCAACGGCTCACCGCTTAAACGCGGCTCGTGATCCGTTTCACCCTTGATCCCAAGAGGAGGTATCGTTTGTCTCCTCTCCCTTGGACAAAGGTGAAGATTGATTCTACATCTTGAGGCGTATCAAAAAACACAGTTAATGAGTTACAATTATCCAAATAAAAGCATTTTTCTGCTTGATTAAGAATAAGGCTTTCGATATTCTGTAAAAATGTTTTTTACTTGTGAGAGTAATTGTTATGGATTTGATCATACATGCGCCAATGGATGGCTACATCGTGCCATTAAACTTAGTTCCTGATGCCGTGTTTGCCGAGAAAATGGTTGGTGATGGTTTTGCCATTGAGCCGCTGGAGGATAACGTTTATTCACCGGTTTCAGGTCGAGTGAAATCGATTGCCAGGGCGCATCATGCGGTGACCATTAGCACTGAGGCGGGTGTTGATATCTTGATTCATTTCGGGTTGGAGACGGTTAAGCTCAATGGTGAAGGGATCGAGTTAAACGTTTCAGTCGGTGATGTTTTACGTGCTGGAGATCCGATGATGCGGGTTGATCTGGATGTGGTATCGAAACGGGCTAAATCCTTGATCACGCCAGTTTTAGCGACTGATTTTTCCGGTTCTATTGAGTCTTTAGTCGGTTCTGGTTTGATCAAAAAAGGCCAACCTGTAATCAAGCTACAAGGCATTGATCTGACGGCAGCAGAACCTTCTGTTAATCTGGTGATAGACAACGTTGATTCCGTAATAAAAAAATGCGATGTCGTAGTGAAAAATGCACACGGTATTCATGCGCGTCCGGCAGCGCAAATCGTTGATCTGGTCAGCGATTTTGCCGATACGGCGGCGGTGATTGTGAAAGCGGATAATAAGGCGGATGCCTCCAGTGTAGTGGCGCTGATGGGGCTTGGTGTTGAATGTGGTGACAATATTGAGATAATTGTCACAGGCCGCCAGGCTGATAAGTTGATGCGGGCCTTGTTGAAATTGCTGGGCTCGCTGGAGGATGAAGTCATAGAGACAAGTCCTCAAACAGGACTTATTGATGGAGGGGCTCGAGTAGAAGGCAATCATTATTTTGGCACGATTGCCTCGAGTGGACTGGCCTGTGCCCGGCTCAAGCGATTGGGGCGGTTGGAATTTGTTTATAAAGATAAGGCGTCGGATAAAACGAAAGAACAGAGACGCCTTGAGATGACGTTAACGGATTACAGGCAGGACATTGCCTTAAAGTTAAACGCTACGAAAGATAAAACACAATCCATGCTTTTGGCGGCACACAATACGCTGCTTTCTGACAGTTTGTTAAAAACTTCGAGTGATCAAAGCCTTGAAACCGGATTCAGTGCCGAATATGCCTGGGAGACGGCGATTGATGAGGCCATCGAGATTCTGAATAAGACCAATAATGCACGGCTTAAGGATAGAGTTGCCGATTTGAGAGATCTGAAAAATCAGATTTTAATACGGCTTTTACATATCGATCCCGCGCACAATAGCATGTCGTTTGCCGAGCCTGTGGTGCTCTACAGTGATGAGTTTACCTTATCGGATGTGTTGTCTTTAGATCAGCAGGTCGTGGGACTCGTTGCCCATCACGGTGGTATCAGCTCACATGTTGCCATTATGGCCAATGTTAAGAATATTCCTTTTTTGGTCGGCATCGATCCTGGAATTTGTGAGCATGAGGATGAGGTTTTATTGTTAGATGCCTTAAGTGGGCAAGTAACCGTCTGTCCTGATGACGATGAGAAAATTGAGTTTACGCATCAGATGGAAAAAAGACAGGCGGCGCTGTCGGCGGCAAAATCAAAGGCATCGTTGCCGGAAGTGACTAAAGACGGTGTCGTGGTCGATGTCTTGATGAACATCAAATCGGCGGATGGTTGTGATCGTTTCGCTGAAAGTGGGGCAGACGGTGTCGGACTGTTTCGGACGGAATTTATCTATTATGATCGTCAAAGCGCACCAACGGTTGAACAACAGCAGGATATTTATCATGAGGTTTTGATGAAAACCAGTGGGGCTCCTGTTATCATCCGTACCTTGGATGCCGGCGGTGATAAGAAGATCGACTATTTAGATATGCCCGATGAAGCCAATCCCTTTTTGGGCGTTCGAGGCATTCGCCTGAGTCTGGGTAAAGAAGCATTGCTTCGCGAGCAGCTGCGGGCGATAGTAAAAACGGGCAATGCCAATGCCGCCATCATGTTGCCGATGGTCAGCGATATCAATGAATATCGTCAGGTCAAAAAAATATATCTTGAAGAAAAAGCGAAACTCAATACAGGAGTTGATCATCCCTTGGGAATCATGGTCGAGGTGCCTTCGGTAATCATGCAGGCGGATCTTTTTGCCAAAGAGGTTGATTTTTTATCGGTGGGTACGAATGATTTGACGCAATATATTCTGGCGATGGACAGAGAGCATGCCGAACTTGCCAGTGTGGCAGATTATCTGCATCCGGCGGTTATTCGGGCGCTTAAAATTATCACCGATGCCGCTCATAAATATCATAAAAAAATCTCGGTTTGTGGTCTTATGGCTGGTGATAAGCTGGCGATTGCCATCTTGATCGGCCTTGGCATCACGCATCTATCGATGCGTGAGAGTGTTATTGCTGAGAATAAATCGTGGATTCGGACACTGACACATAAAGATTGTCAACAGTTGGCATTAAAGGTCGTGGAATGTGATGATGCCAGGTCGGTGCGGAAGATGATTCAGGACGAACTAGTAAAAACAGAGGAAGTGGTGTGATGAGCCAGACGATGACGATTAAAAATACAAAGCAACATAAGCGATTTAGTTTTCAGAATATTCAACAGCTGGGGCGCGCGTTAATGCTGCCGATTGCGGTATTGCCGATTGCTGGAATACTGCTTCGATTTGGTCAACCCGATCTATTAAATATCAAGGCAGTTGCCGATGCCGGCAATGCCATTTTTGCCAATCTGCCAATTTTGTTTGCCATCGGTGTGGCCATAGGGTTTGCCAAGGCTAATCATGGTGCGGCAGCCATGGCTGCTGTCGTTGGTTTTTTCATTATGAATGCGGTGATCACCACCATTGATTCCAGTGTCAATACTGGCGTTTTAGGTGGCATTATTATCGGTGGACTGGCCGGTTATCTCTATAATAAGTTCTATGACATCAAGCTGCCGGAGTATCTGGCTTTTTTTGGTGGCAGGCGATTTGTACCGATTATCACCGGGATTGTGGCGGTGTTGATTGGTTTTCTGTTTGGTTTTGTCTGGCCACCGGTGCAAGAGGGTATCAATATATTTGGTAACTGGCTCATTGGTTCTGGCTCCATCGGCATGTTTTTATATGGTTTTTTCAACCGCATACTGCTGATGTTTGGTCTGCATCATATCTTGAATAATCTGGTCTGGTTCCAGTTTGGCAGCTTTCATGATGCCGCCGGCAGCATCGTCCATGGTGATATCGCCCGTTTCATGGCTGGAGATCCAACGGCAGGCTCGTTTATGGCTGGTTTCTTTCCGATCATGATGTTTGGTCTGCCTGCGGCCTGCTTTGCCATGTATCGAAATGCGCATACCCATCGTCAGAAAGCCGTTGCCGGCATGTTATTCTCCATTGCCTTGACGGCCTTTTTAACCGGGGTGACCGAGCCGATTGAGTACAGCTTCATGTTTTTAGCGCCGGTGCTCTATCTGCTTCATGCCGCCATCACGGGTCTGTCGATGGTGGTGATGTATATTCTGGGCGTGAAGCTTGGATTCACCTTCTCGGCCGGTTTTATCGATTATGTGCTGTTTTTCAAGATGGATACCCATCCGCTGTATTTGATTCCGATAGGAATAATCACCGCCGTGGTTTACTATACGCTGTTTAGCTTTTTCATTCGCAAATTTAATTTGATGACTATTGGTCGAGACATTGAGGCAGAAGTCGATGAAACGGCGCCAGTGGTGAATGATGAATCAACAGCGGTTCAGTTTGTCCATGCTTTGGGGGGCAAGTCGAATCTTGTCAACGTCGACGCCTGCACCACTCGCCTGAGACTGGTTGTGGTTGACTCGAGCAAAATCAATCAGGCTGTGTTGAAAAAACTGGGTGCTCGTGGCATATTGACTCCCGATAGCACCACGGTTCAGGTTATTCTGGGACCTCAGGCCGAGCTTGTCTCGAGTCAAATAAACGAAGCGCTGCCTTATGTTGAAGAAGACAGTCAGGCTCAGTCATCTGCTCAAGCTTCAAAAGTCATGATGAATACGCCAGAGGATATAGATTTTGTGCTTGATAATAAAATGCTGGATAAAGCCCGATTATTGATTGATTTATTGGGTGGGGCGAATAGCATCATCGATGTTCAGATCGAGAGCCTGTCTCGCATTCGCGTCTTTTTTGCCGATGAAGCTTATCATCTTTCAGATCATGAACAACTGGCATCCTTTGGTGTATTGGCCGTGCTTGATATCAATGATAAGGAAAGACAGCTGTTTGTGCCTGAGAAAACAGTTGAGCTTTATCAGGCTTTACATCAAGTATTAGCTGAAAAAGTCAGCTCTGAAGCCTGATTGCCGTGATGTGGCATCCTGGCTAAACGCTGATCTCTACCGGAATAATCAGCGTTTTTTCTCTGTTGAAACGAAGTGTTTGTGTGATGGTCTGTGCTTGCAGATAGGCGTTTATCAGCTGGCGAATGCTTATCGGCGGTGATGGCGTAAATGTCACACGTTTCATTTGACCATTTATATCTAAGAGAATACGGATGGAAAAGGTAAAATCGGCATGGACACGGTGTCTGCTTAATTGTTGGAACAGCTGATTCTCCAGCTCGGCAAAAGCGGCCTGAATTTGATGCGGATTGCTCAATGTCGTTCTTGATATAGCCGCTTGTGGCGAAGATGATCTGTTCATGGGTTCTGTTTTAGGCGGTGTTTTCACTATCTCTTGTTTCTCTGTGGCCGGCATTGAGATCAACGGTTTCGCTTCAGGTGCTTTAATGACATCAGTTGTATCAGGCGTGGTTTTGGTATTTTTCTGACTGAAATGAGAGGGGACCTGTGGAATAAAGATAACGGCATGAACATGAAGCGGCGCATTTTTCTGACTCTGGTATTGAGGGGGCTTTTGAAGGAAAAGCGAAAAAAAGAGGATAACCAGAGCGATACCACCATGGAAGAGCAACGATAATAGCCAGGCTTTCAAGGTTTTTATCCGAAGGTGTATTGAGCGCTAAGCGAGCCATTGATGCCGTCGGCTGGATAGTAGCTTTTGCTGGTTTCATTGAAGCTGGTCACATAACCGTAGTAATACTTGTTGAATACATTATTCACTCTGAGATTGAAATGCCAGTTGTCTATCTCATAACTTAACAGCAGGTTTGTCAGAAAATAGCCGACTTCTTTGCCGAGATTATTGCTGTAATCGCTATCGGCATATTGCGATGAGCTGTATTGCTCCTGCAGCCACAATTTCCAGCGATCGTTGAAATGGATGGTGGCATGCATATCGGCATTGATCGGTGCAGCTCCAGGAACCACATTTCCTTTGTGGATTCCGTTGGTGAAGAAATTATCATTGATGGCCAGACTCACGCCTGGTATGAAGCTGTGGTTAACCGTATAATCAAGGCTTAAAAGGGTGCCGATGGTTGCCGTTGGATCAAGATTAATATTGTAGTATTCTCCGGTGTTGCCATCCTGAGCATAGGCGATCTGATTTTTAATCTCCATCCAATAGAGGCTGCCATTGAGTTTGAATTTAGCGTTGTCATAGGCATTGTCGAGTTGGTAGATCCAGGCTGTCTGTGGGTCGAGCCCAAATCCTGAAATCAGTTGCGGCGTATAGCTGGATTGATCAATAAAAGGCAGTTGATAGGCATAAGAGAGCGAAAATCGGGAAAAAGCGGAGTCATTCCAGTTATAGCGGGTAAAGATGTCGGTGGCAAACAGGTTAAAATGTTGATCGGCATTGACGCCATTTGTGACCCAGGCGCCGTGGGTATAGCTGTATTCATAGCGGCCACCAACTCCTGATTGCCAGCGCTTATTGAATTTGACCGTTAGCTGATCGAAGATGGCAGCATTGGTCTGTGATGAGCGATCAATGATGGCGGATTGGCTGAAGGTTTGATAGCTAAAATCACTGCCGAAGGTGTTATCAAGCCGCTTGTCGCTATAGTCAAGGGTTGGGCGAAGGCTTAGCAGCAGACTGTCTTGTGTTGAACTGGAGTGGTAGTCTGGAAAGTGTACTTTGGCCCATTGCTGCTGATATAAGGCTTGAATGCCGGCGCCATAGTTATTGGATAGTTGGCGTTTAAAATCAAGCTTGGTCATTGTGGTGTGATTGATGTATTTTTCACGCCCTGAGGTGGCAGCCCAGGGGGTGGATAAGTCACTCACGGCACCAGGGAACTGGAGATATTGGTAGCTATCGGCGAAACTCAGGGTGAAATCTTGCATGCTGTTGTGCTGCCTTAAAGCCAGACTATTAACGGTGGTAAAATTCCGACTATAATCACGATAGCCATCGGTGGTGGCGGTATCTCCAGCGAATTGCAATGCCCATTGTCTGTCATTATCGATCAGCTGATTGATAAAATAATTGATGCCTCCTCCAGGTTGATAGGCCATATTGCCACCGATGCTGTATAAATCATGATCGATGTATTTCTGTTTGATATCGATCACGCCGGCCAGTCCCATAGAACCGTATAAGACACTGGAGGCCATGGGACTGATTTCAATAGCTGAGATGGTATTGGTGGGAATAAGGGCGATATTTTGCGCCTGAGAATTGAATTGATTGAGTGAGGCGCCGTTGAGCAGCACGGTGGCGCGCTGATTTTTCAAGGTAAACGTCGGATTTGCCGTGTCGGCATTACTGCTTTGGACCCAGGCCGATTGTAACAGCGTCGTCTCAACCGAGGTATTGGCCGTTTGTGGCAGAAGCTCAATGCTCATTGCACCGTCCGTCTTGGAGCCTGTATTACCTTGATCTTGTTTTTGATTGAAGTGAATTTTAATCGTCGGCAAGACGATATCTTCGTCATTGCCCATGGCATAGAAAGGGAGGCTCATACACAGCGCTGCCCATGTAAATGGTTTCATTTTTATCTCCTGACTCACAGCCCGTAAGTCTTTTTTGAAGGTGTGTTTCAGGCAGGTTTTCGGACTCGTTGTGCTATTTTTGCGATAAAAATAAAGCGCCTTCTCAGATTAACCATGATGCTAAACTCAGTGACTCTTAATCTACAAGGACTTTTTAGCTTGTAAACCAACTTACCGTTGCGGGTGCAGTGCCGGATTTACACCGGATTTCCCTTACACCTGAAACATCAGATTGTTTTGTCGGAATGTTACTGTAAATACGTGCATTTGGCAAACATAATATCTTACGGGTGGTTACATCGGCAACAGATTAAGAAGCGGGATCAAAATCGGCGTCACCAGCGTCAGCACAAATCCGCTGCTGATGGCCACGGCAATAGCATGAACGCCGATATGTTCCTTGATTACAGGAAGGGTAAAGTCCATGGCTGTGGCGCCACTATAGCCAATTAAGGTTGTCGGCATCTTATGGGCCAACATTGGAATCAAGATGATGGCCAGTATTTCACGCGAGAAATCGATAAAAAAGGTGATGGTACCAAAGTGGGCATTGATCAGCTGTGCATTTAAGATACTCGATAGACTATACCAGCCAAACCCGCTTGAGATCATCAATGCGGTTTTTAAGGGGATACCAAAGAGGATACCGGTTATGGCTCCTGTGATGAGTGAGCTTATAATGACGATCAATGCGATGGCAATGCCTGTTTTATTTTTAAGAATCTGAGTGAGGCTATGGCCTTCGCGATTGAGCTGTATGCCGATAAGAAACAGCGTTAAAAGCAGGATGGCATCGATAATGCCGCCTATATGATCAACAGGATAGTTCAACTCCACTCCCAAGATGGTGCCACAGGCCAAATACAGCAGATAGCTTGAGCTGTGAAGAATATGAATAAATGGATTGGATGTTTTTTGTGTGTTTTTGCCTATCGCCAATCGATAGGCGGGCTTCATAAGGGTAAAGGCTTTGATACAGATGATATTGGCCAAAAGCAGAATAAAAATAAAGACGGTAAGAAACCAGATCATGCCTGTGATCTGTCCTGTCATCTCAAGCAACACGATGCCAAAATTATAACCCATGACAAAGATGATCACACCGATGATGAGTCTCAGCAGTTTATTGATAAACTGGCTGCTCAATAGCGGCATATGGACAAGATAACCCGCAATCAGTGCAATTAAGATCAAAACAGCAATAAGCATGGCAATGGTATTAAGGTTTCATCATGATATGCCTATATTTTAGCGTGATATGACAGGCATCGCCATAGCAGAGAGGCAAATTCATGCTTTGGTGATCGGTTTGTTTTGTGATTTAAGACAGGAGGAGCGATACCAGTATAAGGGTAAAACCGGCAGGGTAGCAAGAATCAATCCCAGGGTGAAAATTCCCTGAAAGCCAAACCAGTTGGTGTAGCTTAATCCTTCGGGTGTGCGAAAGCCGATGATAAAGGTAAAACCGGTGCCGATAAGACCGAGTAGGCAAAAGGCAAGCATTGACATTTTTCCACCAGGAATGATAAAACCGACTTCTTTATCGGCCAGCTGTGGTTTAAAAAACTTCAGATAAAAGGCAGCGGCAAACATCATCATGTACATCAGGATATAAATTTCGGTACTCAAGGCTGTAAGCAGCCAGTATGAACCATTGATGCTTGGGATAATAATAAAGCAGAAACAGATCAGAGTGACTAAAGTCGCCTGCATGATCATGATATTTTGTGGCACGCCATGAGCATTTCGCTGATCAAGCCAGCCGGGTAAAAAGTGACTGTCAGCCGCTTGTAGAAGTCCTTTGGCCGGCGAGATAATCCAGTTGACCATGGAACCGATGGAGCCAATAATCACCATGATGACTAGCACCGGAAAGACCCAGGCAAGATGATAGGCTGTCAGAAAGACCTTAAACGACAAGATGGTGCCGTTGACCAGATCGATGGCCGATACCGGATAGAGGAGATTGACGGCGAGTGCGCCTAAGATCATGGTGATGAGCATAAACACCGTGGCGATGGCCAAAGCCAACGGAAAAATTGCCTTGGCACGGTTGACGGATCTGACGTGGACTGTGGCTAATTCAAGCCCCAGAAATGAGGTGATGATGGCCGTGAGTCCCATCCATGAATCGGAGCTGGAGAGGTTGGGGATGAGATTGTGTTGCGTGAAGGCGATATGCGTTGGATTGCCTAGAATCAGCCAGGCGATGGCAAAGACGATGATCAGTATCATGGGAATGATCATGCCAATAAGCGTGCAGAAGCTGGCAAACTGTGCCGATACTCTAAGACCCTTGAGATTGATCCAGGTCATGATCCAGAAGGTGGTGATGACAAAGCTTACGATATAACCTTTATGCTGAGCAATATCCGGTGAGATTAAAAAAGCCGTGGTGCCGGCAATAAAGGTCAAAATGCTTGGGTACCAGATCATGGTGTTAATCCATTGAAACCAGATGGCCAACATGGCAGTTTTCGGACCAAATGCCGTTTTCACCCAGCCATAAATCCCTTCTTCCCCACGTTGAGTGTAATTGGATGACAGCTCAGCGGAGACCATTGCCACAGGAATGAGAAAAAAGATGGCGGCAATGGCGAAGAAGAAAAAGATAAAGGTGCCGGAGGTCGCCGTTGCCGGCAGGTTTCGAATATTGTCGATGGCACCGGTCATCAATAAAACAAGAAGAATCAGTCCAATTTTTGGGGTTTGCGGTTTTTGTGCCATCTTGTGATCATATCCTGATTTCATGAATAAAAAATCAATATACTGAATTATTATGCTTTTTTCAAGCATTAAATTGAGAATTTATTTTTTAAAATAATTCAACGATTACTAAAACCAAAAAAATAGGGATTTGGTTTCTGATAATGCTGGATACAAGCATCACGGTTCGATAGAATGAATGACTACCGCAATACAGAAGGTAGAAACGCATGTTGCATGTCGTTTTATACGAGCCTGAAATTCCACCAAATACCGGTAATATTATCCGTTTATGTGCCAATAGTGGTGCGGCCTTGCATCTGATCGAGCCTATGGGTTTTGGCTGGGAGGATAAGCGTCTGCTTCGAGCTGGACTTGATTATCATGAATTTGTCGATGTCAGGCGGTATCAAAATTTTAATGTATTTTTGAAAGAACATGGCAAGAAACGGATTTTTCCCTGCACCACTAAGGCCAGCCAGTTCTATCATCAGGTGGTGTATGAGTCTGGCGATATGCTGTTGTTTGGCCCGGAATCAAGAGGACTGCCGGCAGACATCAGAGAAAAATTTGCCGCACAGCAGATTAAAATTCCGATGTATGCCAACAGTCGCAGTTTAAATCTGTCGAATGCCGTGGCCATCATTCTCTATCATGCGCTTTTAAGCCTTGATTTTGAAGGCTTAGTTTAAGTATACAGGCATTGAGATTTTATGCCTTATATTGTCTGTGACGCTCTGCCATAATTGGGCTGTGATTGACAATGCCTTAACGAGATATGACGATGAAAGAAAAATTAATTGCCTACACCATAGGTTTGGTAATGCTGATGGAATTTCTGGATGCCAGTGCGCTTAATACGGCATTGCCACAGATGGCTGTGAGTCTTGATGTCAAACCTATCTCGTTGAAGGTGGCCATTACGGTTTATCTTTTGACGCTGGGGCTTTTTATTCCGGCATCGAGCTGGCTGGCTGACCGCTTAGGGCTTAAACGGGTGCTGTTGTTGTCGGTTACAGGATTCGTGTTGAGTTCAATCTTATGCGGGCTGTCGCTGAATTTGTCCATGCTTGTTGTGTTTCGGGCGCTTCAGGGGATGTTTGGTGCCTTCACCGCCCCGGTGCTTATGATGTTGAAGGTATTTAAAGGCAGAATCATGGCGGCGATGTCGATGATTGCGGTTGTTGTCATGATCGGTCCACTGTCGGGGCCTTTACCCAAGTTGGTAAGTTGAAATCTTAGAAGTCAGCAACCATAAGGGCTTAA
>JBMSHD010000041.1:0-16134 GCA_049416425.1 Francisellaceae bacterium
ATTGGAAGATATTTCGCCATGAAAAAAAGGAAGTTATTTTGCGCGCGTTCCTATAAAAATCAGGCAAGCTACAAATTGAGCTTTATCTTTGTTAAATGGCGACAACAGAAACATTAAGGAAGAACGATGGACATTAAAAGCAATTTATTTACAGTAGATCACTATGAGCTCGGCGGACAATCTGAGACCATTGTTGCCGGCGGCCGGCATCTTTTTGATAAGTTACCGCAAGCATTCTCAGGCATTAAGAATATTGCTGTTATCGGCTGGGGATCTCAAGGACCGGCTCAGGCTCAAAACCTTCGCGACTCCTTAAAAGACAGTGATATCAACGTATGCGTTGGACTGCGGTCTGATTCCCCTTCATGGTCAGCGGCAAAATCGGCTGGGTTTTGTGAAGAAGACGGCACGCTCGGAGAGATGTTCGCTGTCTTAAAAAAGGCAGATTTGGCCATTATTCTTATTTCTGATGCTGCCCAGGCACAATTATATAAAGCGATCTTTTCGGCACTAAAACCGGGAGCAACACTGGCTTTCTCACACGGATTTCTGATTGGTTATCTAGAGTCCACCAATACCGAAATCCGTGACGATATCAATATTATTGCCATGTGCCCAAAAGGCATGGGAGCATCGGTCAGACGTCTATATGAACAAGGAAAAGAAGTCAATGGCGCCGGCATCAACAGCAGCATTGCCGTCTATCAAGATATCAATGGCAAGGCGACAGACTACGCCCTTGCCTGGGCCATTGCCTGTGGCGCTCCTTTTGTTTTTCCTACCACTATGGAGATGGAGTACCGCTCTGATATCTTCGGTGAACGAGGTGTATTGCTCGGCGCCGTTCATGGGATCGTCGAGGTGCTGTATCGCTATTTCACTGGACTTGGAATCAGCGATAAAGAGGCATTTAATAAGACCGCTGAATCGATCACAGGAGCTATTTCAAAAACAATTTCAACTCAGGGGCTTAAAGCCGTTTATGAGAAATTAAGTGCTAAAGAAAAACAAACGTTTAAAAATGCCTATAATGCCGCCTATACGCCTTTGTTTGATATTCTGATTGAAATCTATGAAGAGGTTCAAAATGGCAATGAGATTCGCTCGGTCATCCTGGCAGGACAGCGACACAACAGGCTGCCGATGGGTAAGATCGATGATACCGAAATGTGGAAAATTGGAGAGAAGGTTCGTGCCAGTCGTGATCAAACCAGCACAAGAATCGATCCTATAACCGCCGGAATTTATCTGGCCTGTATCATGGCACAGGTTGATGTGCTCACCGAGAAAGGGCACAGCTACTCAGAAATTGTCAATGAATCCATCATTGAGGCCGTTGATTCTCTCAATCCTTACATGCATTATAAAGGCATCGCCTATATGGTGGATAATTGCTCGACAACGGCACGCCTGGGCGCACGAAAATGGGCGGCAAGGTTTGACTATAACCTGATGCAACAGGCACTACCAAAGTTATATCAAGCCGCAAGTGAAGGATCCGCCGCCTTTGATGCCTTCTTCTCTCACCCGGTTCATCAGGCTTTGGCTGTTTGCTCCACATTGAGGCCTTCTGTTGACATCAGTGTCGTCGCTTGACTACATCCGCTCAGGAATCTCGATCCCTAAGAGCCCTAATACCAACTCGAGTTGGCGCAATGTGATAAGGCACAATCCGACCCTTGAGCCTTTTATGCGACTATCTTCTTCTGTGGCGATGGGAGAATCAGCATAGAATTTATTGAATGCTTGTGCCAGTTTGAAGGCAAATTCACACAGATGATGGGGCTCGGTGCGATCATAGGTTCTATAAATGGCATTGGGAAGATCGGCTACAACAAGCTGCAATTGGCGCTCAACCTCATTGCTGGCAGGAAGAATGGAGACGCTATCATTGAATTGACCGAGTTTGCGTAAAATGGATTTGATACGCACGGCAGAATAGAGCATATAAGGACCGGTTTTACCCTCATATTGAGAAAATTTATCCAGATCGAAGATATAATCAGAAGTATAGACATTGGAAAGATCGGCAAATTTAACGGTCGCCATGGCAATCTTATCGATGACATCGGCTCTCATATCCTCTTGAATATCGGTATTGTCTCTCAAGGCGGCGCGCGTCTTTGCCTCATCGATCAAGGTACTCAAATGCATAACTCCACCGGATCGGGTTTTAAAGGGTCTGCCATCCTTACCATTCAAAGTGCCAAAACCAACATGTTTGAATGTCACATTCGGAGCAAGCGCGCCTTTTTTTGCCGCCTCAAACACCTGTTTGAAATGCAGACTCTGGCGTTTATCAACCACATAAATCATATGCTGACTATCGAGATTTTCCACCCGATCAACAATCGTGGCCAAATCGGTAGTTCCATACATCACCGCCCCATCTGACTTCAGAAGAATCAAAGGCGGGGTCTTGTCCTTTTCATCCTTGCTGACATCAATAATAACCGCACCGTCACTGTCAACGGCGATACCCTCTTTTTTCAATGTCCCAACCATCGGTTCAATAAAACGCTGAACATCACTCTCACCTTTCCACAGATCAAATTGAACACCCAGGCTGGCAAAATCTTTTTTGAGCTCGGCAATAGAGACAGCGACAAAATGGCGCCAAAGCGCACGATAACCGGCTCGCCCTGCTTGAAGCTCAGCGGTAGCCTTTCTTGCCTTCTCCATCTCAAGAGGATCTGACTTACAACGGTTAGACGCTCTTGGATAAATCTCGGCTAATTCATGAACCGTAACCGGTGATTCTTTCGGATACTCCCCCTCAAAACCAGCCTCAAAATAGACAAGATCTGGATGCATGCGTTTAAGTTCTTCAATCAACATGCCCATCTGCGTACCCCAGTCACCCAGATGCACATCGGATATCACCCGATCGCCACAGAAACGATAAATGCGCTGCAGGCAATCTCCCAGCAATGTCGAGCGGATATGACCAACATGCATGGGTTTGGCCACATTGGGGCCGCCAAAATCAATCACCACATTTCTTGCTTCTTTAACTTTTTGGCAGCCAAGCCGGCTATCGACAGCCATATCATTAACCCAGCCAGCCAGAAAATGATCCGTTAGGGTAATATTGATAAACCCCGGCTTTACCACGCTCAACAGGCTGAAAACCGCCGAATCATCGACCTGTCTGACAATCTCCTCGGCGATTAAAAAAGGGGCCTTTTGCCTGATTTTTGCTAAAGGCATGGCACCGTTACATTGAAATTGGCTCAGCTCGGGGCGCACTGATATCTGGACTTTAGCATGGCTCTTATCATGGCCCAGGGCTTCGAATGCCACCTCAAATTTATGGGTTAGAAACGCCTCAAGAGACGAGTGTGTATTCATGGTTTTATATCAGAATTTTTAAAGATGGCTTAGTTTACCACTATTGGCATTAAAATTTAATCACTATTAGGAACATGTGCAAAATAACTGCCCATATATAACCACTTTGGAATCTTGTTTCTCGTCATTGCCGCGACAGGCGGCAATCTACGTGGTCAATGTAACATTGGCAGTAGTGCGAACGGCTTTTGCCTAAGCACATACGATTTTTGCCGCTCTCACAATAATCACATGGATCATCGCCAAGCGATGATGACGATGATTACACCTAATGATACCTTACAAAAAAAGCAAAGCTGTGGAATATCGGCTTTAGATTAACTATTATCTCACTGCTTGACTATATTAAGTTAATATAAACAATAACATATAAAGGTGTAACGAATGAAATCAGTCAATTTTAGCATCACACTACTTTTGGGATTTCTTTTGGTCTCATGCAGCGGCTACTCCCGTGGTCCAAACTCTGCGTCTCGTCAGGCGGATTTTATGGTGAGCTGTCAATCACGTGGACTCACTGAGGCCAACTGCCAGCAGCAATTTGAAGAGCGATCCGCAAAGATAGAGCAATGTATAAATAGCGGCAGCACACCAAGGGACTGCGCAAGCCGTCTTTATCAGAAGTAAACTTGTTGTCGAACTCCCTTACTACTTGGTCAAAATGAACACTTAATATGCAAACTTCACCTATCTGTTAAACTTCCTTGTCAAAATAATCCGCTTTATGTTGTTTATGGAAATAGGCTTTCAGTAATAATTTTGTTTCATCTCCACCAGGTGCAATTCCGGCCGTCACTCCTATTTTATTGGAATCAGGATACTCTACGACATCCGGATGGTTCATGGTAGAAAAACATAGGAAAATAAGAGGGCTAGCAGAGGTATTAATGACTTGATGCGCATAGTCTGGCCCTACATTTAGTGTTATTAGCGCTTTTTATTTTTTCTTGTCTTTAAGATTAACATGAGAACAGGCTTCCCATAGCGCCTGATTGACGATTTTACCATTCTTATCGGTATAGGTATAATGACCTTCTTTGGTTAGCCCACACATCTTAACGAAATGCTCCGCCTGATCCTGGCTGATGCGCTGCCAGGTCTGTGTGCGACCAAACAGCGAGAAACCAATATAACCTCTGACATTTAACCACTTTCCATAATCCGTGGTGTACATTTTGCAACTGTATACCTTACCATCAGAGGGATCAAGGATAGAACCATCATCATACACAGGCCCTTGTGATCCATCGGCATCACTGTCTTTAGTAAAGCTCCACATGATCTTCAAGTCCTGAACCTGAGCCTCCGGCATCTTGGTATAATCGTAGCTGTAGCCATTTTTCGACCCTTTGCCACACTCCTTACAGGCCACGTCTGGAGCTACGATTTTATCATCAACAATATTGACAAAAGGCACCAAAATTTTACCCTCCAGCGTATTTTTCGCCCCAGGCATCACCTCCATAACCGACTGCCCTATGCCATCATCGCTGTATTGCAACCAATAACCAACAGGCGATTGATTCATCTCCTTTGCCGCTTTATCGATCGCCAAAGACAACACCGGCATCGTGACCAAGCCCAGAACCACGCCATATATCCCTAATTTTTTCATCAAGATCTACCTTATTGATTGACACTCCACTACATTAACTCAGGATATTGGTGAGCTCAAGCCATGTTATAGTTTAAAAATAAAATTTTTTACTCGAGTTTTCTCATCGTGTTGCTAATCGCCGATTTAAAAGCGTCAACTGACTCAAAATCTCATTATTCTGCGCTAAAAGGATCTGGTTCTGTTGTGCCTGTTTAAACAACACATAAAGCATCAAACCATCCGCCTGATTGTAATGGTTAATATTTTTGCTCGCGTTTTTAAACATCGTGTTGACATCCTGACCCAGAGACTGGATTTCACCCTCAAAACCGGTTGATTCAGCTTTCAAATCCACACTCGCAGCCGAAATTGGCTTCATCGTCTGTTGCCCTGAACCATCGCTTTTGTCTTCATCGTTGTTTGATTTAGCCGGTTTCTGATCGAACAAATCTCCATGGGCCGAGCTGACCTGCTGATTGAGTGACAGCTCATTATCACCCGAGGAGTAAACCTGTACATTATCAGCCAGCGCAACAAAGCTGATCACAATTCCAGCTATTATCCCTAAATATTTCATCATTTTTCCTTACCGAATAATTACTCTAGTGAATCAGCATGGCATCACCATAACTGAAAAAACGATAGTCATTATCGATGGCGTGCTGATAGGCTGCCATCACCGATGCTTTAGTGGCAAAGGCGCTGACCAGCATGATCAACGTTGATTTAGGCAGATGAAAATTGGTTATCAAAGCATCGACCACGTGAAAAGGCTTTCCCGGATATAAGAAGATATCGGTTTCACCATAAAACGGTTTAATGGCACCCGTCAATGCCGCACTCTCCAGAGATCGAACCGATGTTGTGCCCACCGCAATCACACGTCCACCTCGTGATTTCGTGTTATTAACGCGATCGCATACCTCTTGAGAAACCTCGACAAGCTCCTTATGCATAACATGTGTCGCCACATCATCCACCTGAACCGGCTTGAAGGTGCCAGAGCCGACATGCAGCGTGACAAAAGCCATCTCGACACCCTTCTTTTTTAAAGCATCAAGCAGGGACTCACTGAAATGAAGTCCAGCCGTTGGTGCCGCCACTGATCCCAAGGGATCACTATAAACCGTCTGATAGCGCTCCTTGTCATGGCTATCATCTTCACGTCTCATATAAGGCGGCAGTGGCATATGGCCTTTCTCAGCCATCAGCTGCCATATATTCGCCTGCTGAAGCTTAACGCGATATAGACCATGAACCTTATCCATCACATTGGCAATTTTATCGGCGATTATCATCTGTGAACCAATTTTAGGCGCCTTATTGGCACGAATATGCGTTACAAATTCTTCATCGCTGATGACCCGCTCAATCAGAAACTCAAGCTGCCCACCTGTCGACTTCTGCCCATATAATCTTGCCGCCATCACCCGACTGTTATTAAAAATCATTAAATCACCAGGATTTACATACTGAAGAATCTCATGAAAATGATGATCATCAAGCTCACCTGTTTTTTTATTCAATACTAAAAGACGGCTGCCCTCCCGATTTTCCGCCGGATAACGAGCGATTAAATGCTCCGGAAGCACATAATCAAATTGTGCCGTTTTCATCGCCTTTGTCCTTTCAGAGACTTACCCATTGCTTCATACATAAAAAATCGTTTTAACCATACTGTTTTATTCACCTTATCAATACCCCAGCCACGAACTGCCGCATACAATGGATTATCATTACAAAACAACTCCTTAAAACCACGCATGCTCAGAATCATCATACTGTTGTCCTGTCTTCGTATACGCTCGAATCTCGCCAACGTACTGGCATGCGAGAAATCACGATGTTGTTCTTTTGCTTCACTTAGCGTCTGACACAAAGCGATGACATCTCTAAAACCGAGGTTGACCCCTTGACCCGCCAGCGGATGAATCGTATGCGCCGCATCACCGATTAAAACAACGCCATCCTGATAATATTGATCGACATGCCGCTCAATCAGCGGAAATGACATTACCGGTGATAACAGTGATAATTCGCCCAGGCGATGATTGAAATCCTGATTCAGAGCATTGAGAAATCTCGACGCATCCTGATTCATGTGACGCTTGGCATCACTCGTTGACAATGACCAGACAATTGAACAACGATTTGAATTTCTCAGCGGTAAAAAAGCTAACACCCCATTTTTTAAAAATCGCTGGTAGGCCGTCTGCTGATGTGAATATTCCGTTTCAATCGTGGCAACGATTGCCGTATGCTGATAAGGTCTTTCAATACAACCAAAGCCAAAATACTGGCGAATCGACGATAAGCCGCCATCGGCGGCGGCGATAAGATCGCAAAAAACGACTTGACCATCGCTTAATTCAAGACGCCATTTACGTCTGTCATCGATACGTTGAATATGATCAATCGTAAGGTTAAAAAAACAGGGCACATCCCGCTTAAAAAGCTGCTGCTGTAAAACATGAGTAATCCGATCATTTTCGATGATGTGCCCCAGTTCAGATTCATGAATGTCATGGGCATTGAAATGCAATTGTTGATCCGTATTTTGATCACAGACCTCAATTTTTTTATAGGCACACAGATTGTTTAACTCGATATTTTGCCAGCTATCCAACTGTGCCAGAGCTGATTGAGACAAAGGTGATATCGCGCTGACTCGGCGTTCTATCCGTCCAGGCTCAGGTTCTGCCAAACAACTGCTCCGTTCAATCAACCCTACCTTAAAATTACGTCGCACAAGCTCAAGCGCTGTCGATGCCCCAATCATGCCACCACCAACGACGATAACATCAAAATTCATGGTTTTTTCTGCCTCACTCGCCATTTTCCATCAATCCTTTCATCTTTAATAATGTCGATCCAGCGGTCCATTTTCCCATCATCAGATGGCTAAACAGAGTTTTAAGGCGCTGATTTCGATGAAGAAAATGCAAACCCAAGGTTCTTAGATGTTTTATCGCTGTATGTTCAGAATTAAAAAGTTTCATCAATTGGTGTGTCAAGGCAATGGTGCGCCTATGGTCTGCAAGACGGTTGTCGCTGAAACGTTGAAACAGCAGGTTGAAACCCTCACCTGGCGATTGACTGATCACATCATACAAAGCACCGATATCTCTCAAACTCAAATTTAATCCTTGCGCTGATACTGGATGCAGAAAATGAGCCGCATTGCCAAACAACAACACATTTTTATCCCACAACCGATCAGCGTAGACCAGCTTAAGCGGAAAGCATTGTGCCGCTGTTATATCCATTATTTTACCCAGTCGATAACCAAAATACTGTTCAAATGTCGTAATCAGCTGGCTTTTTGATTTATGAATAAACCTTTTTGCCTTATCCGTTGCCATTGCCCATATACAGGAGAGGCGATTGGGAGCCACCGGCAAAAGTGCGATGACACCATCGTCCGTAAAATGTTCAAAAGCCTGAGACTGATGATCACGCCTTAAGGTGATATCAAACACCACCGCCGATTGATGGTAAACATGATCCGTCACGCCAATACCCAGTTTTTCACGAATAAAGGAATCTGCACCATCGGCGGCAATAATCGCATCAGGGCGAATCAAGCTCGGTGCATGCCCTTTTCTCACTACCGATAAGGCATAAGAAGAATCTGTTTCAATGACATCCGCTACCGTCGCCGGCGCTATCACCCGAACATTCTGACACTTTTGCAAGGCGTCACCGGCGGCGGCAGTCAATGTTTTCAATTTACATACAGCACCCAAAAAAGGCAGTCCTTCATCGGCAGCATTCAAACAGACCCGACCAAAATGACCTCGATCTGAGACTCTGACGGTTGAAATGGCTGCTGAGAAATCGGCAATTGGCGCCCAAAGATCAAGCGCATTCAAAAGGGCAATGCTGCAATAAGACAGCGCCATGGCACGCCCATCACCACAAGCTTGATCGGCCGTTTTTTCAATAAGCGTAACCGTAACATCCAGGCGTGACAAGGCATTGGCCAATATCAATCCAACCACACCACCACCGACAATGGTGATCTGTGTCGACGCTTCCATCACCGAGTCGACAGGCTCAGCCTCTACCATCAACCCGCTCATTATCTGGTGCTTTCATGGCAAATTCACTATAGATCAGCAATGCCGCAACCTTGGCATATTCAACCAGCTCGGCATAAGCTTTCTCATCGCTCTCATCTCCCGTTTCCTCTTCGTCATATTGTAAACGGGATATATCCAAAAGATCATTGATGGCCTCTTTGACTTCTTCTGAGCCAGCCGACAGATCAATCTCCATCAGTCCAAGTCCAGATAGATAACCCTGACACCACATTGCCAAAGCATCAATACGTCTATAGAAAGGATCATCGTCTGATGGCAGCAGTAAATCTAACGTCATAAGACTCTCATTGAACTGCGATTTTGTATATTGATACATATCTGACAGCGTTTTCAGCGCCCCTGTTACCATAATATCGCCGGCTTCTAGCTGCCCCTCCATCAATGAGTCTATCCAGGCATCGACTCTGATATTAGCCCCTGCCGTAAAAAGTGCGCATAAGAGTCCATGTGCTTCGGCGGCTTCGGAGAGCCCCGAAATCCGAAGCAGCGCTTCTGATACCTCATCATAACTCGGCCATTTTTTTTCATTACTTATTGTCATTGAATTTGATCATAAATTCACAATATGATATTGCCAGATATCGTATCATTTTAAAACCCTATAATCCATTTTTAAATCATGTCAATTGAAATAGATCCGTTTTTATGAAATAAACTACTTGCCATACACCACCAAATTATTCTATGATTGCAATGAGAAGTTTGTTGCCTGTGCTGTTGGCCAGTTTTACATTCTTGAGCCGATGCGTAATATATTGGGAGCCTTCTACACTCTTTCGGTGTGCATGCTCACACAAGTCTGAGAAGCCCAATGTTAGAAGTGAGGCACCCACCTGGTTCTTGAGGGTTCAAGAGCCATGTAAACAGCGGCAGTAACGGGTAACAAATTCTAATTCTTCGGCAATTTTCGCTTAATTAAATTCCCTTGAAGTCCAGCTCAGCTTTATAGGCAAACCATAAATTAAAAAGTCCAATAAAACCCCGCCGTAAACACCACACCGACATACGTAAACTCAAAACCCAGATGCTTACGCCAGGTCAAGTCAGCATAAATCTGAGGAAAGGGAATCACCGGGCTGTATTTCGCCATATCGCCCATACGCTCATCATAACCTGAAATCACACCCAAGCGATAACCAACACGCAAATTAAAATTTTCGGATAACGTCTCGTTATACACATCACGACCCAAACCGACGACAAAGGCGCGATTATCGAATGAATTCAATAGCGTTCCGAAAAAAATGCCGTCATAGACACCACCGATAAGATTGTTATTCCAGCGATCATCTTTAAAGCTTTCAGGGTTGATGTGAAGGGTAAACATACCGAAATAGATAGCATTTGGCGGAGTTTGCCCCCACATTACTTCAGATAAGGGTCTTTTGGTATCATCCTTTTGTGTCAAAGCCGGATCGCTCAAGGCAGCCTGGCTCGTAAACGACAGCAACATGAGAATAACAGTCAACCTGGTGCTGCAAAAACGCATCATCAATCATTATTAATTTCTAATTACCTAAGCGCTATATATTGGCAAAAAGCCGAATAAAAATCAAATAAAATCCCCTTGACTTGGAAGAATCAAAAAAATTCTGACTGCTATTTTAGGCTCGCTAAAGAATTAATTGACATAAGATAACTCCTCCCTTGACAGCTTGAGTTCATGAAGATTCAGATGCATGTTTCCCAAGGAAATTAGTTCACAATTATGACTTATACATATGATGATAGCATCTTCATTCTCTTCCCTAAGATTGTACAAAATGTTTTTAGAAAGATCCGAATCGAACATGCCCAAAGCCTCATCAAAAATGATTAAGTCATAGTTTTTGTTCTCAAGTAGAGAAATCGCTAGAACTGGGTGCCTCGGGCCTCATAATAGATTTTGTATATCCATATACAAAATCGAATCGGCTATCCTCGGCGGCATAAATTTTGCCCGGGACGTCCGCCTCGCCAGCATACCTTCACAAATTCACTGCGTTCATTCCGAGCAGGCAACTGTCTCCGATTCTACTCTACGCCTTGGGTACAAGCTGTTTCACAGACTTCGCTCTGGCGCCTACGGCACGTCGCTTGCTGTTTACAGCGGAAGGCTACCCGGGTCTACTCGACCTCGCGTTCCGCTCTCCATGTCTCGCAGCGGCTGATTATTGCGTTTATTGAATCCAGGTTTGCCACTCCAATTAAACGAATCATTGGCAACATCTTTACATTCATTCTCAGTAGGCGCCATTTTGGGGATAATTGATGTTTCACTACAAATACGCTCTTTTTTGTCTCGGTTTTCACAATAAACGTCAGGTTTGAAAACCGCGTCGTGCGAAGCATAGAAAATGTTATCTGAAACGATATCATGATGTTTCGTATTTGCCCCTAAAACAAATATATCTCCAGACTTTGGCATTAATATCCCAGCTAACAATGAAACAAGAGTCGATTTACCTGAGCCACTTTCACCCGTTATAATAAGGGTTTGTCCTTTTGAAACCGTAAACGACAAATCAGTGAATAGCTTCTTCTTTGAATCGTTATGATAAAAGGTGACATTTTCAAATTTAACCTCATGAAAGTATCTTGCACTTTTGGGTTTAACTATCTCTGAGCTAGAAGATTCCGTTGCTATAAGGTTAGCACTTTCCAATATTTGATTAAATTCAATATAGGTTCTTGATACTCTGCCAAAAATAAATATTAGAGAATAAGTAAAACTCAGTGTTAATACTATTCCAGCGCTATATCCTTTATTGTTATAGACCAAGATAATCCCACATAGCGTAACATCAGTTATTTATAAAAAAAAGGTTGTCGATGCGTTGCTGTTTTTTTAAACATGGAATTCAGGCGAACTTAAAAATTACCGTGATGCAAAATGCCGCATCACACTAACTCCGTGGCAAAATAACGGTTTTTAATATGCTCAATATAAGCGCTAGCGCTTAATGTACTGCCAGAGGCATTTCTCACCAGATCATCGAACTGATCCAGCGAACCATGACTGTGGATATGATGCCTCAACCACTGCATAAGCGGAGCAAAATCGCCTCGGGCGATATGTGCTGGAATCTGCGGATTATGCTTTAATGCCGTCTGGTAAAGCTGGGAGGCCAGAAGTGATCCCAAGGCATAGGCGGGGAAATAACCAAACGCACCCATAGGCCAATGCACATCCTGCATCACACCATCCTTGTAATTACCCATGGTATCGATATCAAGATAGGAGCTCATCTTCTCACTCCAAAGCGCCGGCAGATCAGACACCTCAATCTCACCGGCAAACAGCGCCTTCTCAATCTCATAACGCAAAATCACATGAAGCGGATAGGTCATCTCATCGGCATCGACGCGAATCAACCCAGGCCTGACACTCGTATAATGGGCATAAAGATTATCAACCTCAAGACAGTCAAGTTCTCCAAATTGTTTTTTCAAAAAATCGGACATCAGTCTGACGAATTCACGGCTTCTGCAGGCATGCATCTCCACCAAAAGTGATTGACTCTCATGCACCGTCATTCCCAAGGCTTTGCCAACCGGCTGGGTTAAATATTCACGCGGCAATCCACGCTCATAGAGGGCATGGCCGGTTTCATGGCACACGCCCATGACGGATTCGACAAAACTGCCGGTATTATAGCGAGTCGTGATTCTGATATCCTCGGCAACCCCTCCGCAGAAAGGGTGATGAGAGACGTCAAGTCTGCCATGTTTAAAATCAAAACCGATGACTTTCATCAGCTCTGTAGCCACCTGTTTCTGCTTTTCAATGGGGTAGAACCCGGCAATTGGCTTCAGTTGGCGCTGTTGTTGCTGCAAAACCACATCCTTTATTGCCACCGGCAGAAATAACTTAAGATCGTCAAAGATAGGGTCGATTGAGGCTTGATTCAACCCGGGGGAATACTCATCAAGTAAGACATCATACGGATCAAGCCCCAGATGTTGTCCTTTGATTTCCGCCACTTCCTTAACGAGTTTGACCACGTCTTTGAGGAAAGGCTCAAAATCTCTCCAGTTATTCTCGGCTCTGAGTTTACGCCATTGCTGTGTTGAACGCCTTGACGCCAATGTCAGACGATGAACCAGATCATCCGGTACCACAGTGGCTTCCAGTACTTTTTTCTTTATTAGCCGAATATTAGCCCGCTGCCAGTCATCCAATGGTTCTGTGTCGATATCTTTAAGTCTTTTACTTAACCCCTCCTCTTTCAGCCGTTTGTGTATCAGACTGGATAAGGTTGCCATCGCCGAATTTCTTGATTGTGCACCACCTTCTGGCATCATCACCTCTTCATCCCAGCTAAGCACTGACAGCGCATGCTCCAGGTCGTCAATTTCCTTGAAATGATCTTGAATCCACTGGTAGTTATTTTTCATTTTCGCCTCGTTGTTTTCGTTATCTTCTGATATGGGTTAATAAAACTCAATGCTTGTGTAATAAAATGCCATAAAATACCATGAAAAGAAACCTTCAATCGGCTAGTGATTTTAAAAAATCCATTTTTTGGCGAATTTTTTGTTCAAGCCCACGATCTGTGGGCTGATAATAGCCGCCATCGACACCATCGGGAAGATATTGCTGATCGACCCAAGCATGCTCATAATCGTGCGGATAGCGGTAAGAAGATTGTTTCTTATCGTAATCCACGCCCGCCGGTTTAATGTTGCGAAGATGAAGGGGCACATCAACCCTGCGATGGTTTTTTAAATCGTTCAGCACATTTTTATAGGCCATATATGCGGCATTGCTCTTAGGAGCCACAGACAGATAAATGGCCGCCTGAATCAAAGGCAGACGCCCTTCCGGCAATCCCAGCCGCTCATAAGACTGCCAGGCATCAAGCGCCATATTCAAGGCGCGTGGATCGGCATTTCCAATGTCTTCTGAGGCAATACAAAGCATACGCCTGGCAATTACCAGCGGATCGCCACCGCTTTCAATCATATTGGCCAGCCAAAAAATAGCCGCATCAGGGTCTGATCCTCTGACCGATTTGTGAAATGCCGAGAGTTGATCGTAAAAATAATCCCCGCCTCGATCAAGCTTATGCGCATGCTCCCCGACGACCAGATCTAATGTATCGATATCAAAGTCAATCTTTCCATTCTCAGAGACAGACATCAGCTGCATCGCCTCAATCAGATTCAATGCTTTTCTGCTGTCTCCGGCGGCATAATGATAAATACGATCGAGCACTCCTTCTTCAAAATGGATCTGGTATTGCCTTAATATCTCATCCTTGTTTAAGGCCTGATGAATAAGAAGATTGAGCTCCTGCTGTGTTAATGGCTTAAGCCTTAACACCGTTAAGCGTGACAACAAGGCATTATTGATGGCAAAAAAGGGATTTTCAGTCGTCGCACCGATTAAACAGATCAGACCGTTTTCAACCTGAGGCAACAGCGCATCCTGCTGTGCCTTATTGAATCGATGAATTTCATCAACAAATAAAATGGTTCCTGTATTAAATTGCTCACGCTGATTAATCGCCGCTTTGACCACCTCTTTAATCTCTTTGACACCGGCGTTGACTGCCGATCGCTCGATAAATAGATAACCGGATTCATCAGCGATAAGTCTCGCCAGCGTCGTCTTGCCAACACCGGGTTCACCACAAAAAATCACCGAACTTAACTGCCGATTTTTAAGCATGCGATCAATAATACGACCTTCGGCCAACAAATGCCGCTGACCGACATAGTCTTTAAGAGTTTGAGGTCGGACTCTGGCGGCCAATGGCATCATCATGCATCCCCACGCTTGATTTTAGTCACAAATTCATACAGCATCCCCTCACGAAGAGCACCATTTGATCTTTGCATCTGAGAGATGCCTAAACTGTCGAATAGGGCATACAGAACACTGAAACCGCCAGCAATAATATTGATCCTATCATCACGCATGCCTTTAAGTTTAATATTTTTAATCTCTCCAGCTAAGAGCAGTTTTAATGCCAGTGCCTCTAAATCATCCGTCATGATTGGTCTTTCTTCCGTATCGCCGTCAATCATCTCACCGATTGCTCTTATGGTGCCGGATGAACCTAAGACCTGTTGCCAACCGGTCTGCAAAAAGCGCTCTCTATACGGCAGAATCAATGATTGAGCATGCGCAATTGCACGGCTAAAATTGGCAAGACATAATCGATCATCGGCAAAAAAATCACGCTGCATGCTGACACAACCCATCTCAAGACTGACAGACTGTTTAATTTTTTGATCGACTCCGATAACAAGCTCGGTCGAGCCTCCGCCAATATCAACGACCAGGCTCTGACAACCTTTAGCACTTTCTGTGCTGGCGCCAACATAAACCAGCCTTGCCTCCTCTTGACCGGATATGACCTCAACGGTGACACCCAAAATATCCTGTATTTGTGCCAAAAATTCACCGATATTATCCTTCGCCTTTCTAAGCGTATAGGTGCCGATGACTTTTACATCCGTCACTGAATGGGTTTTAATCGCCTTGGCAAAGTGTCTCAATGCCGCCAATGCTCGCGCCTGAGAATCGGCCGTCAGCTCGAGACGCTCCGTCAGACCTGCTCGCAATTGCACCTTATACTTGTCCTTGTAGAGCATCGTCAGATCACCGGCTTCATCCAAAGCTGAAATCAGCATATGAAAGCTATTAGAGCCTAAATCGATCGTCGCTATTATTCTTGTCATCATCATGCTAGTTCATATCATCTATTTGTTATTTATATCGCTAATTTGCATCATATGCAAAATAATTGCTGTTTCAAATTCACGTTCATTCATTTTTTTGCTACAATTGCCTGCATTGAATCTGAGACTGTACGCTTATCTACGTGAGCATAGTCTTAAAATCCAAGTTTGAATAACCAAAAATAATTGAATAAGGATAATTTATGTCTCTTTGCATAACTATTTCTGACAGCGAATTCAACAGCAAAGTCCTGGAAGATGGCGGTGTTGTTGTTGTCGACTTCTGGGCACCTTGGTGTGGACCGTGTAAGATGATCGCACCTATTCTTGATCAGGTGGCCGAACATTATGGTGATAAGATTAAAATTGTTAAAATAAACAAACAGCATTTTTAAGATGCAAAGCACCACAAAA
>JBMSHD010000042.1:0-16105 GCA_049416425.1 Francisellaceae bacterium
CTTGCAACGTCATCACAGTATTTATAAAGTTCTGCTATTACAGAATGCCTTGCTCGATGCCTTGATAACGGCTGTTTTTACCGCTAGAAATATGGCCCTGATTGCCATTGGCGGCTATGGCAGAAGAGAGCGTTGCCTGTATTCGGATATCGATATACTGTTTCTCGCCGATGATGAAATCGCGCTGCAAAACGAGCAATTGTTGGAATTTATCGATCTATTGCAGGCTCTGGAGGTAAAATCTGGCTACAGTGTGCATACCCCGGTGAGTTTAATGGAGGCTGCCAGGAAAGATATGCATCTTTTAACCTCACTGATCGATATGCGCTTTGTCTGTGGCAGTCACAGAATCTATGACTATATTCACCAGCAATTTATCCATAAACATGGACTGCCTGACAGGCAAACTTTTCTGAAAGCCAAATATCAGGAGCAATTAAGACGTGATCAACGTTTTCCGATTAATCAGCAACCCGATATCAAAAATACCATCGGCAATCTCAGATACCTACATACGATTCACTGGATCTTAAATTATGCCGATCCATCTGCCGACTATCGCGATTTACTCGAACAACATATAATCAATGAAGATGAATTCGATCATCTGGCGGCGGCACACCGGTTTTTAAATGCCTTACGCTTTTATCTACACATTCTCTATCGGCGCGATGAAAATCGCCTGTTAATCGCCGATCAAAGACAGATAGCCGCTTTTTTTGGCTATGATTCCGACAATGCCAAAGCGGCAATTGAAGGGTTTATGCAGCATTATTATCAATGTATTCGCCAGGTCAAATTTATCAATCGCATCGTCTTTTCTGTGTTAAGACATAATTTTAAAGCGGCTGTAAAACGGATTGATCAGACGCTCTACACTCAGGATAGCATGCTTATAAGCAAGCATGAAAATTATCCTCACAAACTAAAATACATACTCGAACCCTTTGTTTATTTTGCTTCTCGGGAGGATATCAGCGCATTAAGCGCCGATATCTGCCGCAATATCAACAGGCTGCTATCAGCAAAAAACAGCTCGATTGAAATATCAGCGCGACTATCGGTACAATTTCTGTCTCTGTTTCATCATCCACACAAACTGAGAAAAACCTTGAGTTTGATGACAGACCTGGGTGTGCTTGAAGTGATTATTCCCGAATTTGGTGCCGCAAAAGGACAGATGCAGTTCGATCTTTATCATCAGTATACTGTCGATCGCCATACCATTGAAATTATCGCCGAACTTGCGGCAATGCGATCGGGTCGGGCTGTTGATTTTCCCTTGACTCAAACGCTTATGGCAGACTATGACAAACCCGAACTTCTGTATTTGGCGGGGCTTTTTCACGATATCGGTAAAGGCAGCGGTCAGGATCACAGTGAATACGGAGCTGCGATTGCCAAAAAGTATATGGCAAAATGGTCTGTTGCTACCAAAGATGCCGAGCTCATCGTCTGGCTGGTCAAAGAGCATCTACTGATCACAAGAACGATTAAAAAACAGGATCTCGATGATTCGGAGGTGATCGCGGCTTTTTGTCGGCAGTTGAAAAATTTACATTATCTTGTCAGTTTAGTGATTCTGACAGTTGCCGATATCAAGGCCACCGATCACAGGCTTTGGAATAACTGGCAGGCAACCTTGATCGGTGAACTCTATCAAAAAGCAACGGCCTGTTTCCAGCAGAATCATAGCCCCAAAAATATCCTTTCTCATTATCAACAACTCAAACAGAAGCTGACAAAAATAGACTTAAATAAGATGTTACCGCTATGGCAAAGACTTCCGGCTCGATATTTTAAAGAACAGACTTTAAACATTTTATGGTGGCAGACACGATGTCTATTGCGACATATCGATACTGAGAAAGCGCTTCACGTCGATGGTGCTTATCTAAAAGAAGAGGAAAAAACGATTATTTTCATCACTGGCTATTGTGATCAAAATCCCTTATGCCGTATTACCAGCATCTTATATGACTTTGGTCTCAACATCACTGGAGCTCAATTTTTTACCGCTAAAGATGGTCGCATTCTCTACGCATTTTATGTCACCGATCTGGAAGGCATAAGTCTACATTCAATCAAAATTAGAAGGATTGCGGCAAAGCTTACTACAATGTTGCAGGATGATAGACGCTATTATCGGCACAGCAATCGATCCTATCTGGCAACCATCGAAAGCAGACGAATCGAGACCAAAGTCAACCTGTACGCCGAGAAGGATAAGCCTTATACCCGCATTGTGATAAAGACGGCTGACAGGGCTGGGCTTCTCTCTGATTTATGTTATTTCTTTCAGCGTGAATCGCTCATCATCGTGCGTGCCAAAATTTTAACCTTAAACCAGGTGGCACAAGATATTTTCTATGTTCAAAATCAGCATCATGAGGCACTGACGCATGTCGGTAACAGACAAGAAATAAAGGAAAAACTGGTGCAATTTTTAAATAAAACGTAAATTACAACCAAAACGTCTATCAGGAATTGGCTTCCTGCTTTTTGTGTTGATATAGCATATCGAAATTCACCGGAGCCAGACAAAGCTGCGGAAATCCACCTCTTGCTACCAGGTCTGAGACGGCTTCTCTGGCATAAGGATAGAGAATATTAGGGCAGAACGCGTATTGAGCATGATCAAGCTGCTGATCGGCCATGTTGGCAATGTTGAAAATGCCAGCCTGTTGAACTTCGGCTTTAAAGGCCTGTTGACCGTCACATTTGACGTCGGCCTCAACTGTCAACACGATTTCATAGGTATCGGCTTCCTCAAGTTTATTGATGTTGGTATTGAGAGAGACGTTAAGCTCAGGCTTCCAAGGCTTATTAAAAATTTTCGCCCCCTCTGGCACCTCAAACGACATGTCCTTGATATAGAGTTTATGAATCTGGAATTGAACTTCAGGTTGCTGTGTTTCGGTATTATCACTCATTTTTAATCCTTAATACAAAATAGCGGTTAATTTTTCAATAATGCGTCTAATTTACCCTGTTGCTGCAGATCCATCAAGTCATCACAGCCGCCAATATGTCGATTATCGATAAAAATTTGTGGCACGGTTGTCCGTCCTCCTGCTCGCTGCATCATTTCGGCTCTAAGCTCAGGTTTTTTTGCAATGTCATATTCACGATAAACCTGTCCTTTTTTATCGAGCAATGCCTTGGCGTCAACACAATAGGGACAGGTCGGTTTTGTGTAAATTTCAATCATTGATCATTCGCTCCCTGGTTCTTTGACTTACTCTGTTGAGACGATTTCTCAACAGGAAGGCTGTCTTTAAGCCATTGTTTCAATCCACCCTTTAGCACATAGACTTTCTCAAAGCCTGCTTTCTTCAACAACAGATAGGCGTTTTTTGCCGTAACACCCTGATCACAATAGACGATCAGCGGTTGAGATTTATGCTTGTTCAGCGATTTTATGCCTTGGCGAATATTCTCCAGTGGCGCATGAATCGCGCCTATGAGGTGCGACTGCTGATAGGCTTTGCCATCGCGAATGTCAATAAAAACACCTTTTTCACGGTTGGTCAACGTGATGGCATTGGCCGCTGAAATACTGAACTGATTGGTCGTCATCTGCCGCCATTCAAAGATGATATAGATTAACAGCGCGGCGATAAATGCCAGGCATAACAGTAAGTTTTGTGAGACGAAGTGCGCTAAGTCAGCCATGCGTTTCCTAGTGAGTTAAAAACAAGTGGAAATTATACACTTCCTCAAAGGCATTTTACAAGAATTTCAGCGCTTAAGAGCGCTCACAGATCCTGTTTGACATCTTAAATTCTCAGAATGTTTTCTTAAATGGTGACTCAAAAATTGGTGGTATAAAAAGACAGAACAAAAGTCGGATGGCGGAGAGAGAGGGATTCGAACCCCCGGACCTGTTACAGTCAACGGTTTTCAAGACCGCCGCTTTCGACCGCTCAGCCATCTCTCCGACAAGTCACAATTATAACGGCATTTTTATAAATGAAAAGCATTTTCCAAACAAATTTACTAAAATCCGGTATTTTATCGATTGCTTGAACGCATTATAAACAAAAAACACCAATGATAAGAAATTTAGCCCTAAAGCTCTAAAAACAACAGCAATCCCGCTCAAATTTTATTATGATAAGTGAAGTTTGTAAATTTTAATGAAAAGGGTATTCCCATGTTATCGAAGCTCAATACCATCCCATTAAACTTCCATCAATCCATCGACAATATCGATGATTATGACGCCATCATCACGATCATAGATCATGAAGAAAATCTGAGCGACCAACCCTATGCTGAAGCGCTGTTGCATCGCTATCGGCGGATGAAAGAGGTAATAGCGGCTCATCAGGAAGGGAAAAACAAGAAGAGCAAACATGAGGCCTGGTCAACCGTATTGCCAAACAAATTGGGCAGTAAACAGATCATTGTCAATAATATCAAGGGCAAAGACGTCGTGAAGTGGTTAAAGAAGCTCTCAAACTGCTTGAGTGACATCAAGATCAAAGACTGCCAGAAAATCGCTTTGAATCTAGTTAACAGTGATGACAAAACGGCTCAAGAGGCACTGAGGGTACTGCTTGCTCATCTACAGAACATGCCGAATTACAGCCAGAATCACAAGCCGGTTCAAGTGGAAATCGATGTGATTGGTGATTATTATGAAAGTGATTTTATCGATGTTCTGGCCAAACACACCGGTAATGCCCTGGCCAGATATTTGACGATTCTGCCATCGAATTATCTGACGCCAGAAATCTATATCGAAGCGCTTGAGCAACTGGCACACGAGCAGGGCTGGGCATATGATTATTTTGATAAGAAAGATCTTCAAGAAATGGGTGCGGGTGCTTTTTCAGCGGTTGCCAGAGCCTCGGATATGGCCGGTATCGTCAAACTGAGTTATAAAGCAGCTAATGCCTGCAAACTCATAACCCTAGTTGGTAAAGGCGTCTGTTTTGATACCGGAGGTGTGTCGCTGAAGCAGCCACAATACATGGAAGGCATGAATGATGATATGATGGGATCGGCGGTAGCGCTAGGCAGTTTCGCCGCCCTTTCCATGCTTCAAGTTCCTTACGATATCAACTGTTATCTGGCCATTACTCGCAACAACATCGGTGAGCATGCCTTTGTGCCCAATGAGGTGGTTACTGCCTTAAACGGCAAAACCATTGAGGTTATCGACACCGATGCTGAAGGACGCATGATTCTGGCGGACACTTTGGTTTTAGCCAGTCGCGAGAAACCTGATATTCTCATCGATTTTGCCACTTTAACAGGCGCCGCTGTTCGTGCACTTGGTACTCAGTACAGCGCCATATTCAGCAATCATTATGACTGGTATGCAAAGCTTATCGAATGTGGAATCGAATCGGGTGAGAAAGTCTGGCCATTTCCGATGGATAACAGCTTTATGGAAGGCTTAAAATCAGATATCGCCGACTTAAAGCAATGTGCTGTCATTGGCAATGCCGATCATATTCTGGCCGCTAAATTTCTGCAACAGTTTGTCGATAAAAATATTCGCTGGCTTCATGTTGATCTGGCATCTTGCAAAAATAAAAATGGTCTTGGCGCCATTCCAACAGAAGTCACCGGTGTCGGCGTTTGGTTCGCCATTGAGGCGCTCAACGGACTTCCGGATCAAAAAGAAAATTAAGCAAAGTATTTTTCAAGATCATCGGCGCCGCCGATATGTTTGCCATCAATATAGACCTGAGGTACGCTCTGGCGACCTGTTACGGCTCGAAGTGTGGCAACAGAAGCATTTTCTCCGAGGATAATCTCTTCAAATTGCAGCCCTTTTTCTCTCAACAATGCTTTGGCACGAGCGCAATGCGGACAGCCAGGTTTGGTGAAGAGAGAAATTTCTTTTGGCAAAGCCGCATTCGGTGCGATATAAGATAGCATGGTATCGGCATCAGACACCTCGAATGGGTCGCCCGGTTTGTTAGGCTCGATAAACATCTTTTCGATTTTACCATCTTTCACTAGCATGGAGTAACGCCATGAACGCTTGCCAAAGCCCAGGTCTTCCTTGCCAACCAGAAGCCCCATTTTTTCGCTAAACTCCCCATTACCATCAGGAATAAAGTTAATATTCTCGGCATGCTGATCCTTCTTCCAGGCATTCATGACAAAGGTATCGTTAACAGAAACACAGACAATGCTGTCGATGCCATGCTGCTTGAATACCGAAAACAGCTCATTGTAGCGTGGCACATGAGCCGATGAGCACGTTGGCGTGAAGGCGCCTGGCAAAGAGAAGACGATGACATTTTTGCCATTGAAAACATCGGTCGTCGTGATATCTTTCCATTTACCATCTTCAATCACTTTAAAAGTAACGTTTGGTACGTTTTGACCTTCAAGATTTTTAAACATGAGTTTTACTCCAGTGTTGTTTAACTTACACCGTTACTATAACTGGCTTTTGTGAGGATTGAAAATATATTATTGTTTTTGTTTTTATCAAAATTTTATATATTTAAAGCTGAAGGTTATAAACCTTATTGAAGCGATCGATATTAACCACCCAGATCAGAGTGGTATGCCCTTGAATAATTTTTGTCGTTATGGACTTTCTGCCGGCGATACTTATATTGATGTCTCCTGTCGGTAACTGAGTCTCATACAGCTGGATGTTATTTGGCAGCAACAGCCAGCTGCGTTGATCAGCCTCTGCGGTGATAAAGCTGTAAACAGATCCGGCAATATTGCCTAAAAGGCCAGCCTGCTGAGTCGCCTCATACGTCGCCAGCGATTTGGTCAATAGCCGAATGACTTCACGAGTAATAATGACAGGATATTCTTCGGTTAAAGATTTAGCGGCCATCAGCGTGCTATTAACCAAAATCGCCGATTTTGCCGAGCTTATTTTTGCGCCGTTTGATTCAATGTCAATATCGATCGGGGGCAGCAGCCGATATTTTGAAGGATAATAGGGCACGGCGACTTCCTGCAAACCAAGGCTGCCAAGGTACAGAGGCAGTTTAAAGGCCTGCTTTGCCGTGACATAGCCTTGCTCATAGAGAATGACCAGCCGGCCATAGCCAGCTTTAAGGGCACTACCGCCGTTAAAGCCGTTCTCCATCTCTTCATAGGTCTTGGCAACATAAGGATTATCAGGCAGTAGATTTTTGGCTTTTTTGATGGAAACAAAGGCATTGTTATAGTTGTTATCGAAAGCCTCATAGAGAATAGCGGACAGATAGAGCGCAAAACCATTCTCCCAGGAGTTCGTGATTTTATGGCTCATGGCAAACATGGATTTGATCTTCTCGGACTTATCCAACCCAAGCTTATCCCGATCAATCCCTGATTTTTTGGTCTCTTTGCTGTACTTTTTATCCAGATCACCCGCCATCAGTTTCTGCTCATAAACCCAGTATTGAGCATTGCTGAGCTGGCGAATGGCGACAAGAGCTCCACTTAGATCATCTTCCGCCAGATAGTTCAGCGCCTGATAAGGATACAGATAGGTCATGGCATAATCAGGAATGCTATAAGGCAGTGATTTATCATTGGTCAGTACGGCTCCAATATTCTCCAGCATGGATGAAACGCGGACTTTAGCTTCCATCTGACTGGTGGCGATGGTGTTTATCACCTTGGCATAATTCTGTTTTGATGATTGATATTGACCATCTAGCTGCTGAATTCGAGCCAATTCCAGATCATAAAGACTGGAGTCTGATTTTTCTCCCATCTCTTTGATAAAACTGGTCTTAGCCGCTTGAATATGACCATCTGCCAGATCGTTTTGTGTCTGTTTCATTTTAGCTGGATAGACACCAGATAAGGCGGCACAACCACTAAGAAGAGTCATGGATGAGAACGTCATACCAAGGAGGACAGACTTGATTATTGATTTCATTACTCTCTCATTAAAAATAATTTAGTTTATCATATAGGCTTGGAGACCCGCTTTTATACTGCTGCTATCGCCGGTTATCATCTTTCCAACCGAATATTTTGGCATTACCTCAGTAATCTCTACCGTTGCCAAAGTCTCTCCGTCAATAGGAATATGAATACCCGTACTAGGGTCAACAAATATTTTGGCTGCACTTTTAATGGCATAGCGTTGACCTTTTTTCACCTGCTCACCACCTTCATTAAAGTAAACATTAGAATCTTGAACGGTTAAAACCGTCAACGGATAAATGAGATCTATAATTTGATCGGCAACAGTTTTTGCAGCGCGAGCAAGCAGTAAACTTTCTATTTGATCGACTCGATTGTCTTCCGTCGTTTTCTTGATAAGGGATTGCGGCAGCGTAATCGTCAACGTGTTTGACCATTTTATCGCCATAGTTGCCGCTTCGATAACGCGGTAATTAAGCGTGATGACGGCGTTCCAGCTATTGAATTTTGTGCCATAAAAGTCTTTGTGCGTCTGCTTGATATCGACATAGGTGATATCTCCATTTAGAATGAAATCCGCACCAATTTGCTGCCCAAACCTGACTTTTTGAACAGAGGATGCTTTTTGCGACAGTATTAATGCCATTTCTTTGCTATACGCCAGCTGATCATTTTTATCTCGACTAACGACGTTAAATTTACGCGATTGAGTAAATTTATCCTGAATGCTTTGCTGCAATATATCCAATGCATTAACAGAAATAGTGCGCGTTTTATCAATAAAAGGAAGGATGGAAATAGAGAATAATTTTAGTTTGGCACGCTCATCAACACTGTCATATTTTGATGTTTTAATTTTAAGCGTTACCCGCCAGCCATTTTCGTTTTTCTGCTGTTTGACAATACTATATCCATCAATATAGCCATTGGTTGCTGTTGTGATGGCATTGGTATAAATAGATGAAATTGCTGAGGAACTCTGATGGTTTTTATCATTGAGACTCTCTCTGTTGTCGACACTTGCCAATGAGCTTTGAACAGCACTGATGTTTACGCCATTTAACTCAGAAGCCGCCTCAATCAACGCATTTTTGATCGCACCATTACGTGTTTGAGCCTCTCCACTTACCTCCTTTTCGAGATTTGAGAGCTGCGCGCAAGCAATAACAGGCAAAAAACCCAGCAGCAGAATTACCTTCTTTATCATGTAAAATCCCCTATTTTAGAATTGATGCAGATAAGGATTATCATCACTTTGAGAGACGTTAGTCACATCATTTTGCATCCCAGTAGACGCGGAAGTTAATAATTCAGTATTATCATTTTTTACATTTTCTGCATTTTTATATTGATTTTGCGTCCACGCCAGCACCACGCCGGTTAATTTTGCGTTAGAATTAGCAACATCAAAACGCCATTTTTTGATGGTTTTAACACCTTCAAGCGAGGCATTTGAGAACTGAGTCATTTGATTCTTCAAACGGTTAATAATGCTGTTTTTATTTTGCTGAGAACTTTGTCCTGTAGCTAGATTCTTAACTAACTCCTGGGAAATTTCCTGCCCCATCTCTGAGCTGTCTTTTATGTTCAATGTGCCATTAATAAAGCTTGAGAAATTAGCTCGCGCAAATTGTTCCGCCTGATTTTGTGCAACCTGACCCGCAGAGATTACCGCATTTTGATTATTGGAATTATAACCTGCCTGTCCATATGACAATATCACAGGCTTACCCTGAGCATCAAATACCAAACGAATACCAAAGTCATTGCTTAGACTTTGAGCGCTTTTGTTAACAAACGTTTCGACTGCCTGACCACCATCCCCTGAAAGCGCTGGCAAATTTCCAGCACGTAAATCCAAAACCAGCGCTTTTATTTTCGGTGAATAGATCGCAACAACACCTATTGCTTGCTCACCATTATGTTCGACGATAAATGTTTTAACCGGCATGACACCAGCCAAATCACCAAAACCTTGAGTGACCGTTTTGGTTAACAGTTGATTAAAGGCGAGTCGTTTGCGTTGCTCAGGATCACGAGTCAATGTGCTTGGATCGATCCCTTGATCTTTCAGCTTTTCATCTAACTTAGCATTTGTTAGCGCCATATATTTTTTATAATAGCCTGATAGAGAGTCGCTCAATGGCAGTTGGCTGTCATCAAATTTATGCGCATCCGAACTATTATCTTGCTCGATATTACTGATGGTTTTAGCAATGGTGCGCCCAGCAAAAGAAAGGATAAATTCGGCTTTTGCATCTAGGAAAGCCTGCTCAAAAGCCAGCTGACGAGCCATTCCCCATTCACTGCTGCTGCTATTACGCTGGATTGGTGCAACAGCACTGAATACTTCAACGCCATCCGTTGATTGATCCAGACCCGATTTTTGAATAAATTGTGCATTTAAATCGGCGACGATTTCAGCTGCTGTCTGTGTTGAAGCCACTGTTTTAGCGACAGGCATTTTCTCATTAACAACATTATTTAATCTTTGATTCAGATTGGCAGATTGTAGGCTGCTGCTTTTATCAATAGATACGCTTTGCTCTGCGGCAAAGCTATTTTGTACAGACAAGACAGGATTAAAGAGCAAGCCTGTGCTCAACAGCAAAGTGATTCTTTTCATTTTATTTTTCTCTCTCAATGTGTTTTTCTACCAGCCAAAGCCGCTGCGTTTCTGAACCTTGCGAATCTGTTTTTGATCCTGCCAGACGATGATGCCGGTTTTAAGATCAATCATCTTCAAGGTAATAAGGAAGAATAGAGACTGCTGATCGGCATTCATCGCCTGCATATCGGCAATGCTACCATAGAGCATGTATTGCGCGCCGATCTGCTGTCCCATTTTAGTGGCTGTAGCTTGATCGACCATGCCAGATTCGGACTGGTAGTCCATCTGCTCTTTCATCTGTTTGACCTGAGACATATCGGTAAACTGAAATTTTCCGCTGTTGATGATTTCAGTCGATACGGTATTGGCCAGCATGCCGGTGTTGATGTGCTCTGAGGTTTCATTGCGTATGGTGCTAAAGAAAACAACAGGCTGTTTACCGTCAGCCGTGATTCTGGCAATCGCCGGCGAGCTTAGCATGCCGCCGACCATTTTCTGCGTTGTTGTCTGAAGATCGGTGGAACCAAAACCAATCGATGTCGTATCAACACCTTGAGGATCGACATAGTTGACAGAACCCGTGCTGGCACAACCAGTAACTAAAACGGCTGATAGAAAAATACCGCTTAAAGGCATCCATTTTTTCATGTTTTTCTCCAAATATACCAATATTCACAAGATAGTTTGGCTTAGTGTAGCCAAAAACAGAAGTGCTGAAAAGAAAAATCGTCAGAGTTTAAAAGCGTGCGCTATGCTTGGTCGTCAAGCTTCTGCCTGACCTCCTTTTTAATATTAACAATTGCCTCTGCGATAAATATAACCACCGTGGCGATAAAAAGCGACAAAAGAACACCAAGGATACCGAGCAATGAAGTCGATAGACCTTTGGCTTTTTCTGCCATGACAATCTGATCACCGCTAATCGATAAATCAGGTATTAACGAGGCAAGCTCGGCCGAGATTAATTTAATGCTAGACTGATTTTCCATGATTTGTGACTGATAGCCTGAGATCTGCTGCACAATGCTACTGCTTAAGCTGGTCGTCTTATCAACGGAATTCAGTTGTTTCAATTGTTGTTGCAACTCGTGAATTTGACTCGTCAGCTGATTCAAACTGTTTTGAGCATTTTCTTTTTGTAACAGCAGACTGTTTTTCCAGGCATCAACGGCGGCACTGACCTGCTTTTTTAGCAGTGGAGAGTTTAGAAAATCCTCAAAAACGGCTCTGACTTTCTGTTGTTGTCCTTTAGCTGTAACAATGCTGATACCGATATTTTTTTTATCGCTATCCAATGACAAATCATTGGCTAGTTCATCAGAGGAAGTATTGGACATAAAGCCATTGTAACCCAGTGTCAGCAAATTTTGGAGTTGATTATTATCTAAGATGGAAGTGATACTGCCATTGCTGCCATTTTGAACGTAATTAATATAACGGGGAGAGTCAACAATGGCAGAATATTGATATTTATTCGTGTGCATCACAGCCATAACAATGCTGCAGATCAGACCGATGATAAAAAGAGCCAACCAAAGTTTAAAGCGTTTCATAAACACGATAACGATGTCGCTTAAGCGTATGATATCTGATTCCTGGGAGTCCATTTATTTCCTCGATAGGCTATTGTTAAATTCAAACAAACGCGCAAACTATAGCAAAGCCATATGAACTTATCAATGATTATCTTGCTCTGCTGATGAGATTCATAAAAAACAATCCCACTGAAAACTCCCCAAAATTTTGCCATTGCTGTTATGGCCATAAATAGAGGGTAATTTGCCATCCATGGACAGCTTTGTCCTGGATTACCACGCCGTCCTGGCTCGTAATGACGTTGTCAGACGTCGTCATTGTTGACAAGGAAGTCAGCAATCCAGTTTACCATGGATGGTTACCCTTACGATTTCAATGACAATACCTGGGTGCCTCGGGCCTCATAATAGATTTTGTATATCCATATACAAAATCGAATCGGCTATCCTCGGCGGCATAAATTTTGCCCGGGACGTCCGCCTCGCCAGCATACCTTCACAAATTCACTGCGTTCATTCCGAGCAGGCAACTGTCTCCGATTCTACTCTACGCCTTGGGTACAAGCTGTTTCACAGACTTCGCTCTGGCGCCTACGGCACGTCGCTTGCTGTTTACAGCGCAAGACTACCCGGGTCTACTCGACCTCGCGTTCCGCTCTCCATGTCTCGCAGCGATTGAAATCACTGCCTCAAGAGGCAATTATTAAAAATGGGGAGTTTTCAGAATCCCACCAGCTTTCCATGAACCACTAGAAAACTAATTTGGAAACTCTGGTGCTGGACAAATATGTTTAAATCCAGATTTTACAGCATACCGTAGAAAGCAAGCTTCTTGCGGAACGTCCCACGGTTGATCCCCAGGATTTTAGCGGCACGGCTTTGATTTTCACCGGTATACTCCATAGTCGCTTCAATCAGCGGCAGCTCAACTTCAGACATGACCAACTCGTATACACCAGTTGGCTTTATGCCTTGAGATAGCATGTTTTTATAGTAGGTTGCCACAACTTCCTTGATATGATCACGAAGCGGCAATGTTTCCTTCGACTCAACCGTGTTAGCCGGATTGTAATGCATAGTAGCTGGCATTTTTATTTTCCTCTTATATATTTCATTAAATTTGTGTTACATTATTAGTTAGCGACCCGATCATCATTTTACTGTGATGGAGTTGAAACTAATCCAGTTAGTTGTGTATTATAAAGTCAGGTTGTTTTTAAATCAAGCATTAAAACTGCATGATAATAAAAAAATCGCTGTTTATTTCGCCAGAAGATTGAAATTTACAATAAATTTTAAAGTTGATAACAAATTAAAGCAGATTGCCATGGATAATAATCATACAAGAAAAACGCTGACCTTGAAAGTCAAACGCGAACAGAATGCTGAGGAAAAAAAATCAGTCTCAATTGACAAAAGACATCAGCATCACGCTAAACCAAAATCACACCATAAACATCCAAAAGCACCACACCGCGAATCCCAACAAAATGCACTGGACTTCTTGTCCGCGGAGGATGGACGACTTCGCCACCTGATTGAGCTTCGAGGACACCTTCTAGAGCAGATCAATCAGATGGAGCGGCGCTTGATTTTTACTGCCAGTGAACCGATGCAGGCGGCATGTAGCGAGCTGAAGAAAAAAGATGTGAAGCTTTTATGTCAAATCAATAACCACTTAATCTCACGATAATCACTGATCTACCATTGCATTACCTGGCAGATTATTTTTTGTATATTATTTTCACCAAGGCTATGGCTGTTTTAGGGTTCTGGTTGTATCGATAATATGATGAATGCCCTGCCTAGCCAGCCTCAACATCTGATCGAATGCTTCCTGTGCAAAAGGCTCGCCTTCTGCCGTTCCCTGAATCTCAATGATGCCGCCGCGATGATTCATGACGACATTCATATCGGTATCGGCAGCCGAATCCTCATCATAATCAAGATCCAACACAATCTCACCATTGAAGATGCCAACGGAAATGGCGGCGACATATGATTTGATCGGCTGATAATCTTTGGCAATAACACCTGTTTTCTGCAGATGAGTGATGGCGTCTTCAACCGCAAGAGCGGCGCCGGTTATCGCTGCGGTTCTGGTGCCGCCATCGGCTTGAATCACATCACAATCAACGGTAATGGTGTATCCTGGGAAGGCATTTAAGTCAATAACCGCCCTTAATGCTCGCCCGATTAAGCGTTGTATTTCCTGAGTTCGACCCGATTGTTTTCCTCTGGCGGCTTCTCGATTCATTCGCGTATGTGTCGAGCGTGGCAACATGCCGTATTCTGCCGTGAGCCAACCCTGGTTTTTATCTTTCAGAAAGCGGGGAACTTCTTTTATCACGGAAGCATTGCATAATACCTTGGTGTCACCAAATGAGACCAATACTGATCCCTCGGCATGTCTGGTGAAATTTTTAATAATCGTAATCTGGCGCATTTCATCGTTGGCACGCCGGCTAGGTCTTGTCATTGTTTGCAATATTTTAGAGTCATCAATGGAAAAACATTATACCCAAATTGGCAAAGATTGTATTCATATTCATCAATCTATGATACTCTTGGCGGCAATAAAAAAGGTTCTCGATACTTTTGTGTATATTGAAGTAATGAAAGAAATTTGGCTCCCAGAAAAACAGAATGCGATGATTTTGCCGGAGGATGTAAAATTCTGGCTGTTGAAGGTTAAGCGACTAGGACTGGCACTATCGGCGCAATTTGAGTCTCCGTCAATCAAAGAACTCGCCACATTTGAGGCCACGGTTCCTCATAGGGTTGCCCACATGTTGGAGCCCGATGAGACAAAGGCACGGATCCGGCTGATTGGGCATTTCTGTAAGGACAAACCCGTGGTGCTGGCTCGCGTGGTCATTCCTGATCACACTTACAAGAAATACCAGGCTATTTTTGATCATTTGGGCAATCGCTCGATCGGCGAGACTTTTTTATTTCGTCGCGATACCATCGAGCGTGGAGACTTTTATATCGGCCGGCTGGATGCCGTCGAATGTCGCCAGATTTTTAAGCAACACATATCAAAAACGCTGTGGGGTCGAATGTCAGTCTTCACCATTGATAATCATTATCCATTATCTATCGAAGAGTATTTCTGCTTTCTGCCAGTTGAGAGTTGAGTTGAGGTTCTGACCGTGAGAAAATATCTTTATTTAATGCGTTTTAACCGGCCGCTGCCGATACTTCTTATTGTCTGGTCGACGCTGTGGGCACTGTTTGACGCGGCTTCCGGCTATCCAAACCTGAACTATGTCATCATCTTCGTGCTCGGTTCATTTTTAATGCGAACCGCCGGCTGTATCTTCAATGATATCGCCGATCGCAAGTATGATAAACTGGTTAAGCGCACAGAAAATAGACCGATTACCAGTGGTCAAATCAGCGTGAAAACCGCGATTATATTGGCGTTGATTATTGTTATCATCTGTTTTTTTATAGTGCTGATGCTTAATCTTTTGACGATTCTGCTGTCTTTTGTAGCGATGGCTCTGGCTTTAAGTTATCCGCTGTTTAAGCGCTTTTTTGCCATGCCACAATTGATTCTTGGAATGGCATTTAATTTCGGTGTGCTTATGGCTTATACGGCTGTTCAAAACACCATTCCGGCGACAGCCTGGCTTTTGTATATTGGCGCCATATTCTGGACAATTGCCTATGATACCATGTATGCCTTGGCGGATCTGCCAGATGATCAAAAGCTCGGTCTATTTTCATCGGCAAGAACCTTCGGCGCCAAAACTTTTATGGCCATTGCCCTGTTACAGCTATTCATGCTATTGAGTTTGGGGTTATTAGGCTTCATCAAAGACTATAACTGGTGCTTTTATGCCACACTTGCCATCAGTGTCGCGCTATTTATACAGCAAGCAAAAGATTATCGCAAAAAAACGATAACAGACTGCATCAGAGCCTTTTCGGATAATCACTGGGTAGGATTGTTGATTTTTATTGGCATTGTATTTCAATACTTGCCGCTTAGCTGAGCTGAATTAACCTCGGTTTTTAGTACACGAATTTCAAAACCTCAGGAGTACAATCAGGGCTGTCTTATTAAAATTCAGCGCAATAAATATACAGATTGGATGTT
>JBMSHD010000043.1:0-16093 GCA_049416425.1 Francisellaceae bacterium
CTCTTTCGATCGCAACCGAAACAAAGTCAGGATCATTGGTAATCCAGTGCGTCCGGAAATTATCGCGCTCAACAGCCTTAAACGAGATTTTTATCAGCATGAGCTCAATGTGCTGATTTTAGGCGGAAGTCAAGGTGCCCAAATTCTAAATCGGTCGATGCCCGAAGTGATTAAAGATCTTATTGTCGGGACAAGACCCAACGTCTGGCATCAAAGCGGTGAGAAGGATTTTGAGCTGACACAGAAAAGTTATGAAGGCATTGAAGGAATTGATATTCGAGTCTCTGCTTTTATCGATGATATGGCTTGTGCTTACGCCTGGGCACATGTGGTAGTGTGTCGATCCGGTGCCTTGACGGTTTCTGAAGTTGCCGCCTGTGGGCTGCCGGCATTTTTTATTCCATTTCCCCATGCGGTAGATGACCATCAGTATCACAATGCCCAATTTTTAGCACAGGCAGGTGCGGCGGTGTGCATGCGGCAGAGTCATTTCACTCATCAGAAGCTTGCCGCCTTTTTAAGAGCCATGGATTTAAATCGTCAAAGTCTTGTTGATATGGCGGCGCATGCTAAAGGCGTGGCCAAGCTTGATGCAACAGAAAAATTACTTGATAGTGTCAAGCGATGGATAATCTAGCGCGTTTAAAATCAGTTGAATTTTTTTGCTAAAGTCTCTATGCTGGACGTCGTTTAGATGTATTATAACATTAATATTAAGTGTATTTTTTGAATCAGAAACAAGGGTTTTATTATGAACGCAAATTTAGGTAAGTTGATGCAGCAGGCGCAAAAGCTGCAGGAAGAGATGAAAAAGAAACAGGAAGAGTTGCAGCTGGCGGAGTTTGAAGGGCAATCGGGCGCCGGCATGGTGTCGGTGATCATGACTGGAAAATATGATGTTAAACGCGTTAAGATCGATCCTTCATTATTGAATGAAGAGCCAGAGATGCTTGAAGACTTATTGGCGGCAGCGGTCAATGATGCTGTGCGCAAGGTTGAATCTGTCTCAAAACAAAATATGTCGGGCATGATGCAGGGATTTGATCTGCCACCTGGATTTAAGTTTCCTTTTTAATTCATGAGCATGCTTTCTCAGAATATTCAGGCGCTGATCAATGCCTTAAAACAGCTGCCTGGCATTGGGCAGAAGACGGCTGAGCGCATGGCGATTTATCTTCTGGATAAACATCACGATCAGGCTCAAGCGATAAGCGTAAGCATCGAGCAGGCTCTGGCTAAGATCATGCACTGTCATCAATGTCAGCTTCTGTGTGAGAGTGAGCTGTGCTCGGTGTGTGCCAGTGAGAAGCGAGCAACGGGGCAGTTATGTATTGTTGAATCGATGCTGGATATGATGGCGATCGAGATGGCTTCTGTTTTCCGTGGACGTTATTTTATCTTAAATGGACGCATATCTCCCTTGGATGGTGTCACGCCTGAGATGCTGGGGATCAATAAACTACAGCAGATCGTGCAAAATCAGAATATTTCAGAGATTATATTGGCTGTCAGTCCTTCTGTTGAAGGGCAGACGACGGCGCATTATATCAGTGATCTGATGCGTCGCCAGGGTGTTGTGGTGACTCGGCTTGGCTTTGGTGTGCCGGTTGGCAGTGAGCTTGAGTATTTGGATCATGAAACGCTTAATCATGCTTTTGAAGGAAGGCGACATCTATTTTGACAGTGGACGCTCAACGCGCAGGCAGACTTTGAGTCGTTTGATGGCGCGAATGATATGTGCCAGATGAATACGGTCATGCACCTCAATCACGGTCTCGACCATTCCATATTGCTTGTCGGCTTCTTTGACGTTGAAACTGATGATATGTGCGTCCTGACGTGAAATGCTGGCGGTGACCTGAGCAATGGCACCTTGAATGTTTTCCAGTGAAATCAAAAGTTTTGTCCTAAACAGTGACTTGATGTCATCTTGCCACTGGACTTTGATCTGATTGTGTTTTTTATGGATCAGCAATTTATAAATACTACATTGGATGCGATGAATTTCAAGCCCTTGTTCAGGAACCATAACGCCTGAAATTTCATCATCTGGAATCGGTGTGCAGCAGCTTGCCAGATGGCGATCGTTGCTCTGTGATATGGTGATGACCAGATCATCGATATCGAGTGAATTGTCATTGGAGTTTTTGGCGATTAAACGCACAAAAGAGCGAGGATTAAAGTTGCCATTGCCAATGTTGGTATACAGCTCATTCATGCTGGGTTGGTTAAAATCGACCAAAGCCTGCTGCATTACCTCATCATCGATTTGCTCAAGGCTCAGATGATATTGAGACAGAAGCTGAATCAACATTTGTTTGCCGATTTTTAAGAGCTGATCATTTTCCTGACGTTTGAGTGCTGAGCGAATGGCATGCTTGGCGCGTGAAGTCTTGATAAATTCGAGCCAGGATGGATTGGGCGTGGCCACGGCAGAAGTGACGATTTCAACGGTATCACCATGTTTCAGCGCATAACTCAGCGGGCTTATGCGGCGATTGATTTTGGCCGCGATGCAGTGATTGCCGACATCGGTGTGGATGTGATAGGCAAAATCGACGCAGGTGGCGTTTTTTGGCAGCTCGATAATTTCGCCTTGAGGTGTGAATACATAGACTTCATCGGGGAATAAATCGAGTTTGACACTCTCGACGAAATCTACAGAAGTCGATACCTGTTGTTGCAGATCAGAGAGTTTGGACAGCCACTTTTTGGCATTGTCATGACTGATATTCTGACTTTTATATAACCAGTGAGCAGCAACGCCACGCTCTGCGGTATCTTCCATCATCTGTGTTTTGATTTGGATTTCGACCGGTACACCATAGGGACCAAATACGGTGGTATGCAATGATTGGTAACCATTGGCCTTTGGTGTGGCGATATAGTCTTTAAAGCGTCCGGGAATCGGGCGAAAAATTTCATGAATGGCACCCAGAATCAAATAACACTGGCGTCGATCGGTGGCGATGACTTTATAAGCATAGATATCCATGATCTCAGAGAAAGACATGTCTCGGTCACGCATCTTGCGATAGATGCTGTAGAGTCGCTTTTTTCGACCGCTGATGTTTTCTTTGGGTAGCAGCTCTTCACCAAGATGATGCTGAAGTTTTTCCAGAATTTTATGAAACAGCTTGTCTCGATGCAGCTCGGCACGTTTGACCTTCTCTTTCAAGATGCGATAGCGATAAGGATGAATGCTTTCAAAGGCCAGCTCTTCAAAACTGTTTTTGAAGTGATGCATGCCCAGGCGATGAGCAATGGGGGCGAAAATCTCAAGAGTTTCTGTGGCGATGCGGCGACGTTTGTCGGGTCGAAGTGGCGCCAGTGTGGTCATGTTGTGAAGGCGATCGGCAAGTTTTATGAGAATGACACGAATGTCTTTGACCATCGCCAGCATCATTTTTCTCAAATTTTCGGCTTGATACTCCGCCTTGGAGCTGTATTCAATCTTGGTGAGTTTGGTGACACCGGCGACGAGTTCCGATACTTTTTCACCAAAGTTTTCAGTCAAATCATTCTCGGTTAGTTTCGTGTCCTCCAGCACGTCATGAAGCAGCGCGGCAATGATGGTATCACGATCAAGCTGCATGCCTGAGAGCACGGTGGCAACGGCCAGTGGGTGAGTGATATAAGGCTCGCCAGAGCTTCTGATCTGGGTTTCATGAGCATCGGCACCAACCAGAAAGGCTTTGGCGATTTGCTGTCTATCCTCATTGCTAAGATAGATCGAGATGGCACGATTTAGTTTATAGAATAAAAACATAGTTCACGATATTGCCGAGGTTATGCCATTGAGTATATCACATGTCGATCCGTATACCATCGTTTCAACAGGTTGATTTTAGGGATTAGGAAGACACAAAACAGCCGAAATGAGTTTATAAAAGCAGTATTGTGTATGAAAAATTACAAAAATGTTTTGTGTCAAATTTTGCAAAATTTAGATATGACAATGGCTATGGATTCGATATAATAGCGACTTGATTATCAAGAATGATTAAGCTTAACGAGGACTGTGATGGGTAGAAAAACACCGCTTTATGAAATAAACCTTCAGAATAATGCCAAAATGGTTGACTTTTCGGGGTGGGATATGCCGATTCATTATGGCAGTCAGATCGAAGAACATCACATCGTTCGTCAATCGGCTGGCATTTTTGATGTCAGCCATATGTTGACGGTTGATTGCATCGGCGATGAAGCGCACGATTTTTTCAAATATCTTCTAGCCAATGATATTGAGAAACTGGTGCCGGGTAAGGCCATGTACTCCTGCATGCTCAATGAAGATGGTGGTATCATTGACGATCTGATCTTATATTATCTTGCCAAAAACTATATTCGAGTCGTTATCAATGCCGGAAATCGAGAGAGTGATGTGGACTGGATCACAGAAAAAGCGCGTAATTTCGATGTTGTGATCAACGTCAGAGACGATCTGGCGATCATCGCAGTACAAGGGCCGGATGCAAGAGTCCTGGTCGATGATGCGCTGGGAGATCGTGTCACTGAAGAGGTAAGAAGATTAAAACCTTTTGAGGCGACGAAACAGGGGGAGTGGATGGTCGCGCGTACCGGTTACACCGGTGAGGATGGCTATGAAGTTTCGCTGCCGGCGATCGAAGCGGTCAATTTTTGGAAATCGCTGATTCAGCATGGTGCCAGACCTTGTGGTTTAGGTGCCAGAGATACTCTGAGGCTTGAAGCTGGGATGAACCTCTATGGTCAGGATATGGATGAGAGGATCACGCCGATGGAAGCCGGGCTTATGTGGACGGTATCCTTGACAAGCAATCGTGATTTTATTGGCAAAAGCGCCTTACAGCATAAAATGAATCAGGTTACTCACGAGTTTGTCGGTGTTGTTTTAAGTGGTCGCGGGGTGTTGCGTCACGGCCAGGAAGTGGTGGTGCTGGTTGGAGATAATACTCATGATAAGGGAGTGATTACCAGCGGCACATTTTCACCGACATTGAAAGAAAGCATTGCCCTGGCTCGCTTGCCTCATGGGGCTAAAGAGATTCAGGTCATGATTCGCAATAAACCGGTTGCCGCGCAGCTGGTCAAATACCCCTTTGTTCGCAAAGGCAAGAAAGTCTATAAAGAACTGCAAATGTTAACAGGAGCATAAAATGGCTGAAATCAGACAAGATTGTAAGTATACAGAAACACATGAATGGGTAAGAATCGAAGGCAATATTGCCGTGATTGGCATCGATGACTTTGCCCAGTCGCAAATCGGAGAGCTTGTCTATGTTGAGCTGCCTGAAGTCGGTGAAAAGGTCTCTGAAGGCGATGATGTCTGTGTCATCGAGTCGGTTAAATCGGCATCCGATGTCTATACACCAGTTTCCGGCACAATCATTGAAGTCAATGATGAGCTGGTCAACTCGCCGGCTTTGGTCAATGAGTCGTGCTATGATGATGGCTGGCTGTTTAAGGTTGAGATGTCAGATGTCGCCGAGCTTGATGACCTTTTAAGTGCCGATGAATACGCCGATCAGATTAAAGAGTAATTTCCATGCCTTTTATTCCACATACCAAAAATGATATCTCTCACATGCTTGATGTCGTCGGTGTCAGCAGGATTGATGAGCTATTTGATGAAATTCCTGATGCGATTCGATCTCACAGTCGGATAAATTTTGCCAATGGTATCAATGAGTGTCAGATGAATCGTTTGTTTTTAGATCACTGCGCCAAAAATATGCCACAGACAAATTTCATCGGTGCCGGAGCCTATCAGCATTATACCCCGGCGGCGGTCATCGATATTATCACGCGTGGCGAGTTTTATACCTCGTACACGCCCTACCAGGCAGAGGCCTCCCAGGGCACGCTGCAGGTCATCTATGAATATCAGACGATGATGGCGTCTTTAACCGGCATGGAAATCTCCAATGCCTCGATGTATGATGGTGCCACGGCATTGGCTGAAGCCATCTTGATGGCGGTTCGCGCCAATAAAAAAGCCAAATCGAAAAAGGTGTTGATCGCCGATAGTGTCTATCCACATTATATCGAAGTAGTGAAAACGGTAACCGAGTCGCAAGGCGTTGAGATTGACTTTGTCACCGCTCATAAATCGTTTGGGATTTCAACGGTTGAAATGCTGCAAAAACATCGTAGCCAGTATGCCGCGGTGGTGTTGCCTCAGGTAAATTTTTATGGTCAGATCACTCGGTTTGATGATATTACCAACTGGGCGCATGATAATGCCGCCATGGTTATCGCCCTGGTCAATCCCATGATTTTAGGCCTTTTGAAGGCGCCTGGACATTGGGGGCATTCCGGTGCCGATATCGCCTGTGGTGACGGCCAACCGCTGGGATTGCCATTGTCGGCCGGTGGTCCTTATTTCGGTTTTATCACCGCCAAGTCCGCCATATCGCGTCAGATGCCGGGACGCATTGTCGGCAAGACGGTCGATATCGAAGGTCAAGAGGCTTTTTGTCTGACGCTTCAAGCCAGAGAACAGCATATTCGCCGTGCCAAGGCAACCTCCAATATCTGCTCAAATCAAGGGCTTTTGGTTACGGCGGCAACTGTTTATATGTCTTTGATGGGGGCGGAAGGTCTGAAAGAGGTTACGCTTAAATCACATGAGAATTTACTTCAGCTTATGGAGAAGCTAAAACGTTTACCTGAAGTCAAGCCACGCTTTGATCATAATTTTATCTATGAGACCGTGATTGAGCTGCCGGTTGCCGCCACTGATGTTTTGCGTTTTGCCAGCGAAAGACAGATCGAGCTTGGAGTTGCGCTGTCGAGATTTGATAAAGAAGATAGCAATGCGCTTTTGATATGCACGACTGAGATACATAATGAGAGCGATCTTGATCGTTTCGTCAGCGTGTTGGAACAGGCATTAACACATTTGTCCGTGGGGGTTTAACATGACAGTCAGTTTTGAAAAGTCAATCGCCGGTCGTCGCAGCAATTCACAGCGCTGGCCTATCGACGGCAAAGGCAAAATCGATGCAAATTTATTAAGAAGTGATAAGCCTTTACTGCCAGAGTTGGGTGAGCTTGAGGTCGTCAGACATTTTACCAAACTATCGCAGAAAAATTTCTCGATTGATACGCAGTTCTATCCGCTTGGATCCTGTACGATGAAATATAATCCGCGCATTGCCTTGAAATGTGCCTTTAATCCATCGGTTTTAAACATCCATCCCTATCAGCATACAGCAAGTTGGCAGGGGCTTTTGACCATGCTTTATGAGCTAAAAGAGATGCTAAAAGAGCTAACAGGTATGGCGGAGGTTTCGCTTGTGCCTTGTGCTGGTGCCCAGGGAGAGTTTGCCGGGGTGAAGATGATCAAGGCCTATCATATCGCCAATGGTCAGCCTGAGCGTGATGAGATCATCGTGCCCGATGCGGCTCATGGCACTAACCCTGCCACGGCGGTGATGGCTGGATGCAAGGTGATTGAAATTCCAACGTGTCTTGAAAGCGGCGATATCGATATTGAGGCTTTGAAAAAGGTGTTGGGACCAAAAACAGCCGGCATCATGTTGACCAATCCATCGACGATGGGGGTATTTGAGCGCCGAATCGAGGAAGTCTCACGATTGGTTCATGAAGCCGGGGGGCTTTTGTATTATGATGGCGCCAATCTCAATGCCATCATGGGTAAAGCTAAACCGGGCAAGATGGGTTTTGATGTCATGCATATGAATGTGCATAAAACCTTTGCCACGCCTCATGGCGGTGGCGGACCTGGTGGCGGCCCGATTGCGGTGAGTCGACGTCTTGTGCCTTTTCTGCCAATGCCGCAGATTGTCGAGAGAAAGGGTCAATTCTGTATCGAGGATGAGACTAGCCATCCTCACAGCATCGGTCACCTTCATGCCTTTATGGGCAATATCGGTGTGCTGATTCGAGCCTATGTCTATATCAAGATGCTTGGCGCCAATGGACTGACTATGGCCTCTGAGATCGCCACCTTAAATGCCAACTATATGATGGTTCGCTTGAAAGAAGCTGGTTTCACCATTGCGCTGCCAAAGCGTCGCGCCTCTCACGAGTTTATCGTCTCACTGGCGCCTGAGAAAAAGGCATATGGTATCAATGCCAATGATTTTGCCAAGGCACTTTTGGATCATGATATGCATGCTCCAACCATGTATTTCCCGCTTCTGGTGGCAGAATGTCTGTTAATAGAACCAACTGAGACCGAATCAAAACAGCAGATGGATGCCTTTATCGATGCCATGATTGAGATCAGAGCACAGATTGAAAAAGATCCAGAAGCCATAAAAGCCGCACCAATAACGCAACCCGTCAGACGTGTCGATGATGTTAAAGCCGTCCGAGAGCTTGATATTGTTTTTGGTGGTTGTTGTTCTTAAGCCTATGAGTTAGTTTGGCATATTTGAAAGTTAAGTCTATGTTGTTGGTAATAACGATCTTTATTCAAAGTTCTATTTTTTGAAAACCGCCCCACAGACTTTTTGTCTTCGAAATAAGTCTTAGGCCTGAGAAATATTTTGAAGGAATTTAATGATAAAAGTATTTATTATTTACTGTCGCTGGCTTTATCTTTTTCAGCGGCTGCTTTTGCCGGAGGCTTGGCGCTGATGAGCTCAACCTTGAAGCTCAGTGCCTGATTAGGTCCAATCATCGGTGGAGCCATCTCACCATAAGCCTGAGCCGGTGCGCAGTAGAGAATAACGGTTGAACCAACCGGAATCTGACTTAGGGCATCACTCCAACATGGGATGACTTGATTCAGTGGTAAGGTTGCTGGTTTGCCAGTCTTATCAGAACTGTCAAAGACTTTACCCAAAAGTTCGCCTTTTTCAAGCTGCGCCATGCCATCTTTGCTTTCTGAGAAAGCTTTGGCAGGGGTTGAGCCTGTGTAGTTAACTGTTACCGTGTCTTCTTTTGAAGGAACGGTTCCTTTTCCTTTGGTGATGACTTGATAATAAACACCATCGGATGCCTTGACGATACCAGGAATTTTTTCAACGGCTTTCATGAAGGACACAGATGTTTTTTCATTGACACTGGATTCAGCCTGCAGTTTAGCCTGTGCTTTTTGAATCATCTCCTGCTGAAAACTCTGCATCATGGTTTTCATCTCCGCCTCACTGAATTTGGCATCCTTACCAGACAGGCCAGTTGATGCACCGGCTTCCAAAGATTTGACATCCAGATCCATGCCTTGCTCTTTGAAGCCTTTACCCATTTCATAACCGATGATGTAGCTGACATCGTTCATGCTGACGTGTTTGGCCGCCATGGCTTTAGCCGGTTCGGTGGTTGTGGTCGTCGAGGCGTCAGCGGCATAGGCACTGATAGATCCTGCCAGCAGTGCGCTTGCAAGTAGGGCGCTGATTTTTTTCATGTGTATTGCTCCTGTTATTAATCTAATTTAAGACACATAGTTATGCTACGTTTGATGCGGATGTAAGTCAATTGTCGTCACAGCAATATTACAGTTTGCTGAGCTGACAGAGTTTAGCCAATAAAACTTTGATCCCACGAGATGCCTTGAAATCAACATGATAACACATCTCATCATTTACTCCTTCTGCCTTGATAAAAACACCGATGCCAAATTTGGGGTGGCTGACAAATTCGCCTTGTTTGAATTTGGATGCATTGCTTTTCTGTTCGATAAACTCAAACGGTGAGATGCCAAAGCCGGGTTTTGCGGCTTTTTTATTTGATTGTCTAACCTCACTGATGTAATGCTTAGGAATCTCGGCAATGAAGCGTGACTTCAGCTGATAATGAACATCACCATATTGATGGCGAACTTTAGCAAAGCTCAAGCTCAACGACTCCATGGCGCGAGTGATGCCAACATAACAGAGCCTTCTCTCTTCAGCCAGTTTTTCCTTTGAATCATGACTGCGAATAGAGGGAAAAATGCCTTCCTCAAGTCCGCTGATAAACACGTGGGAAAATTCCAGTCCTTTGGCACTGTGAATCGTCATCATCTGCACGGCATCGCTGTGTTCATCGGCTTGTAGCTCACCAGATTCCAAAACGGCAAACGTCAAGAATTCAGCCATGAGGTCTTCTTTGGCAACATCTTCAACAGGTGGAATAAATTCGCTAGCGGCATTGACCAGCTCTTTTAAATTATCGAGTTTTTGACGCGCTTTCTCCGAACGATCTTGTTCATACATGGCAAAAAGCCCGGACGTATCGATGATCATGCGCTTCTACTGTGACAGCGTCAGTTCATCTTTAAGAGTAGAGAATCCATCGATGAGCTCAATGAATCGGGCAATAGCACCTGCCGCTCTGGCTGAAGGGCGTTTCTGACTGATGAGTTCATTGGCGGCCTGCCACATCGTCAGATTATGCAAATTAGCATGCTCACGGATAACATCGACAGATTTAAGCCCAATACCACGAGCGGGGGTGTTGATAATGCGTTCAAAAGCCATATTGTCGGCGTTATCGTTGATAAGCCTTAAATACGCCAGAGCATCTTTAATCTCGGCACGTTCAAAAAATCGTAATCCGCCATAGATTCGATAAGGCAGACTCGCACTCAAAAGTGCTTCTTCGAGCACGCGCGATTGTGCGTTTGAGCGATACAGGATGGCGATATCCTTGAGTTTTTTGCCATCGGCTTTAAGCGTCAAGATGCGATCGGTGATAAATTCGGCCTCATTGCGTTCATTAAAAGCTTCAAACAAGGAAATCTGATTGCCCTGCTTTTTATCTGACCACAACGTTTTACCCAGGCGATCTTCATTGTGAGCAATCACGGCATTGGCGGCATCAAGAATGGTTTTGCTCGAGCGGTAATTCTGCTCCAGACGGATAATCTCAACCGGTGCCAAATCATCGATAAAATGCTGAATATTCTCGATTTTGGCACCCCGCCAGCCGTAGATGGACTGATCATCATCGCCAACGGCCATGATGTGATTGTCGTTTGAGACCAGCAATTTCAGCCACTGATACTGAATATGATTGGTGTCTTGAAATTCATCGACCAGAATGTGTTTAAAGCGGTTCTGATAATGTGCTCTTAGTATCTCATTGTCGCGTAAAAGTTCAAAGCTCGCCAACAGTAAGTCGGCAAAATCAAGCGTATTATCGGCTTTACGCTTGAGCTCATAGGCTTTATAAATTTTAAGATAATGGGCATCAAAGTCTGATTCTATCAGATCTTCAGGACGCAGTCCTTCATCTTTTTTGCCGTTGATGATGCTTTGTATCAATCGTGGTGGATAATATTTTTCATCGTAATTTAGGCTCTTTAGCACCTTTTTGATCAGCTGATATTGATCATCCTGATCGAGTACCGTGAAATGGCGGTCGAGTTTGATTTCAGTGGCATGCTGGCGCAAGAGTCGGTGAGAGATTCCATGAAAAGTACCGATCCATAAGCCACGGGTCGAAAATCCCAAGATGCTCTCGACACGTTGGCGCATTTCTTTGGCAGCCTTGTTGGTGAATGTCACCGCTAGCATGTTTAAGGGGGAAATGCTACAGTTTTGATATAACCAGGCGATGCGGTGGGCAAGCACACGAGTCTTGCCGCTGCCGGCACCGGCTAAAATAAGGGCATTATGATCTGATATCGAGACGGCCGCCTGTTGTTCAGGGTTTAGATCTTGTAGTAATATATGCATGGTGTTCAATGATAGTGGTGATGTTCGATAATGATTTTGCGAGGTTCATAGACTACGACCATGATCATCAGCACAAGCCAGACGATCAAGGTGGCGCCGAGCAACAGGTTGATGATTAAGATCAGAAAACGGTGGTCATGCTGTTTTTTAAAGGCGATGAGGCTCGGCAGAAAATAGACAAACAGAACGATAATTGAAAAGGCAAGCATCAGTGAAAACGGCAGTAACCATAATAGTGCCGCCACGATGACGATAAACAGTAAAATATTGAAGAATTTCATGGCCATATTCCGGTTTAAATACAGTGATTGCTCGCATTGTAACACAGAGCACGGTCGCTCACAATTTCATCATATAACATAAAGCAAGGCAAAAAACAGGTAGTGATGATTAAAAAATGACCTATCATGGCTGATATTTGCCATTGATAATGCTATGATGTGAGAAAAAGGATAATGAATAAATGACACAGGAGAACCAAATAATGGAACAGGTCAACGATATCGATGGACGTCTCAAACTGATATTATCTGCGCAGATCGATAAACTGGATGAGTTGGAAAAGATCTGGATGCATGGTTATGCGCATGGTCAGAAAGATAAAGAAGAGGCGGATAATCCATTTCCTGAAAATACGGTAGAGCATAATTACTGGCTTGAAGGCTTTGAGGCCGGTGAGTATGACGAGACACCGCTTTTCCCCGAATATATTTCCGAACTGGCGGCGATGGAAGATGAAGAGATTCAACCTGAAATTATTGAGCGAAAACGTTTTCATCTCGATAAGGTTGATAAGCTCATTGCTTCGGCGGGAATGGGAATTGCAACGACTTCTATGGTTGCCGCCGTGTTGTTGAGCTTTATGGCTTAGCTTTCATCCATAGCCTTGGCTAAAGAATAATTGGCAAATGCGCTTTCAGATGACTTGATATCGCCTGAGATATCCCACATCATCAGACCGCCAAGACCTTTGTTTCTGGCGTAACGTCCTTTTTCCTCAATTGTTGCGGGACTGTCATAACTTATGAACCACTGATTATTGGGCTCATAGGCCGTGACTTGATAGGCGTCTGTGTTTATGAGGCTATTCCAGCTATAACCGAGATTATTATTAAGCTGACTATTCATAATCTGACGATACAAAAGCGCACCGGTATCACTGACAAGATAGGTTTTTCCATCGCTGTCTTTGCTTATGGTGAAGCTGGAGCTACCACCATTATCATAGCTTTGATACAGTCCATTGTCTGTGTTGCTAGTCACATTAGGGTAAGTGCTGCCATAGGCTGGAATTCCCATGTATAATTTTTGAGCATCTATACCGTGTGATATATACGCTTCAATGCTGCTATCGACATTGAATATATCCCTGCCTTGAGCATCGGTTGGCTGATTATTATCAAAATACAATGGTGAGTTAAAATTGGTAACAGTGGGGTTGGTATCCCATAATCCATGATAGTCATAACTCATCAAATTGAAAGCATCAACTGAATTGGACATGGCTTTCCAGAAACCAGGATAAATGTTCTCAACAGCGTTAACAATATTGACATTTGCCGGTAGAGCAATTCCGGTTATTTTACTGCCTTGCCCGTATTTTTCTGCTAGCGCCGCTTTAAGATCAATTAGTAAGTCTAGATAATCTTGCAGTTGATTATAGGCATCTTGTTTAGCGGTGTCACTGGTAGCATTAGTGACAAATGTCCAGCCATTTTCATTGGGTTCCCAGTCAATGTCTATACCATCAAATGTTTGACCAGCATCTTTGGAAACAACCTCAAGAAAGTCAATAATTGAGGCGACAAACGCAGTACGCTTCTCGTCATTCATTGCAATAAAAAGGGGCGTTGATAGCGTATAGCCTCCGATGGAGAGAATAACCTTTAACTTTGAATTACTGTTTTTCAGTGCAAGAACAGATTTCATATTACCTTTACCGGTATCTCCGCCGTTTAGATAGCTGCCATCATCAGGGATGGTGGCAAAATCAGAGTAAGGATCAAGAGCGTAGAGTTTATAATCTTGCTTTCCAGTGGCATAAGCGCCAATGTTACAGAGCGTTGGATTGCTGTCAGTGGCAAAAGGGGCGGCGCAGTTGCCGACTTGGGCGAATGCATAGACGATTTCATCGACTCGACCAACAGGAATATCCGATGGCTGATAGCCTTCGTCGAAGGGGTTATAGTTGGGATCGGATGGGTCGACGATGGCATTGTCGTAAGTTGCCCAGTCTGGCCAGTAGACTTTGACATACTGGTCGGTAAAGTTTATAGGTATGAAGAGAAAATCATTCCCGGCATCATTCTTAATTGTATAGATGAAATCTGTCGTGCTCTGCGGATCAACCGTGATGCTAAGATTGCAACTTTCATTCTCGTCGAGTTTATTGCCACAATCTGAGCTAAAACTTGTAATATCATTCTCTGCTGTCGCCTCCTGCATGCCATCACTAAGATCAACTTCTTTTCCGGTGTTATTGCTGATGACGACATCATAGGTGTTTTGATGATTTTTTGATAGACTAGGTGCCGAGATATCAAGCGCTTTGATTGAAAGCGGAGCGGTTGAGCTTGCCACTGTTTTTCCTTCCGTATCAACAAGGCTTACGGTATAGGAAGCAGAGCTTCCTGTCAATGTTTCAGCTTCACTGTTTGGCGTGATGGTAATAGTACAGCTGTTGCTGTTTGTTAATGCGTTACAGTCGGCCGATTTTTCAATTTCAAACTTGGCTCCATCACTGACTTTATCAAATTGTAGCTCTACTTTTGTCTCTGATGCTGCCGAGGCAAGATTAAGATTATTGGCTGGCATCGTCACCGTAAGCGTAGTGCTGTCGCCTAATACAGCAATTCCATCGGTTGCGACTGATATGTCAGTATTATCGTTGCTGCTTTCATCATCACTGCCACCACAGGCGCTAAGCCCCATTGCTAATAATGACATCATCAATAATAGTGGGATTTTTTTTCTCTGCTTCATCATATATGATTCTCCTATTTGTTATTTGAACTGAATAAAACCCACGCCAATCCGATTGGATGAAAGGATGGTAATCCATTGCCGCAAGAAATATGGCGTCTTTAGAATAAGATTTGCACAGTAATTTAACGAAAACAAGTCAGATTGTAATGGTATAGTGAAATGGAATGTTAGCCGTGAAGTGGCATCATGTTTTGGAATATGGCACATCATTCGTAAAAATCCAAAAACCTGTTGCCCTCAGATGACGAATATGCTTAAGTAGCATTATTGAAAATACGTGAGGCAGATGCATTGTTGAAATCAAGCCGTTTTGCCATGTTGGTGGCGCCCATATTGAGTATGTGTATTTTGGCGTTTGGCAATACGTTTTACACGACTTTTACCACAGTTGAACTCAATCACATGGGTGAGAGTAACTGGATCGTCGGTATCGTTTCGGCGGCTTTTTTCGCTGGCATGATGTTAGGATCGCTGTTCTCACAAAAGCTGATCCTGAGGTTGGGCTATATTCGGGCCTATATCTTCTTTGCCGCCTTGATGTCGATGGTGTCATTGCTGCAAGGGATTATCATTGAGCCGATAAGTTGGGGTGTGTTGCGACTTCTATGTGGTTATGCTCTGGCAGGGCTTTTTATCGTTATTGAAAGCTGGTGCCTTGACAGTGTCACGGCCGATTATAAGGGGCGAATTTTATCGATTTATTTGTTTTGTTATTATTTTGTCCAGGCCTCTGGCCAGTTTATGCTTAACATCGACTTTGCCACCACACTGATGGCCTTTGCTGTTATTTCACTGTTTGCCACCTTCTCAATCATACCTGTTAGTCTGACGCGTTTTGAGATGCCCAAAAAAGAAGGCATAGAGCTGTTATCACCGTTTAAGTTAGCAAAAAAGGCACCGCTTAGCATCTGGGCCGCTATGGTGGGTGGTTTTACAATCGGTTGCATTTATGCTATTTACCCTTTGTTCTTGAAACAGCTTGATTACAAGGCCAATGGCATCAGCTATATGATGTTTTCTACCATATTAGGTGGAATGATTCTTCAGCTTCCCATTGGGCGCCTATCGGATAAATATGACCGACGACGTGTTTTGTTGGTGATTACTGTGATTTCGGTTATGATCTGCGCTTTGATTATGATGTTACATGATTTCTGGTCCTTGGGTATTTTATCTTTTATTCTCGGTGGTTTGACCTTCACCATCTATCCCTTATCGATAGCACACGCCAGTGATTATGTCGATAACAGCCAGATCACAGGAGTCATTGGTGTGCTGACTATAAGCTATGGTATTGGATCTATGCTGGGGCCGATTGGAATCACCTGGTTTATGTCGATGTTTGGACCTTTTGGTTTCTTCGTCTTTATGGGTTTTGTCTGTCTGCTTTTCACCATTTATATCCTATGGCGCTTAAATGTCAGGCCTAAAGCGCTGCCACAAGAGGAAAAAGTCAGTTTCACTTCCATGGCACCAGAGGCTGCTATAGCCGGAGA
>JBMSHD010000044.1:0-15932 GCA_049416425.1 Francisellaceae bacterium
ACATTGAAATCACTGCCTCAAGAGGCAATTATTAAAAATGGGGAGTTTTCAGTATCGTTAAATTTCTTTCGCCATTTTGGTGCAAATCTTGTATAGTGGTGTTCCAGGAAAAACAGACCTGGTTATTCATATGTTATCGACTTTATGGCAATCTCAAGCCATTTCACTCTATCGGATTAACAGCGACAGCGATGTGATATCATTGATCGCCTCAACGCCTGAAACCCGTGCAATATGCAATGATCCAGCGGTTATGGGTATTGAATACACCCATCTTTTGCAAAAGGCAGCTGTTGCTATTTTAAAGAAGATGCAATCGTTGGCGATTACGACTTTGAAAGAACATGAAGCCATCGTGTTTAATGTATTAAGAGGAGGGCTCAATTTTGGGCTTCGAGAGGCCTTGGCCGAAGCCTTTGGCTGGAATGAGCATGGATCGGCTTTTATCAGTGCTCAGCGGGCACGTATAAGCCCCGATGCCTCACAGTGGCATATCACCGAGAGCGATTACAAGAAAGTCTATCTGCCGGATGAGGCAACGATTGTGCTGGGTGATGTCGTTGCCACCGGAACGAGCCTTCAACATGCGCTGGATATTCTAGTGGGTGAGGTTGAGGCTCAGCAGACGACATTGAAATCGATTGTCTTTTTTACCATCGGTGGAAAGCGATCTGAAGAGATTATCAAAAAGCTGGATGTGCTGTGTCGGCAAAAATTTCCGGATTATAGGCAGTCGGTTGTCATCTATCTTGAGGGGCGTTTTGCCGTGGCGAGTAAACAGACGGATCTTGATATCAAAATCGATGGTACTGACCTGCTGAGGACAGAGGAATCATTGATGGCGCCGGAATTTATCGAATCACAGTATGAAAATCCAGCCTATCCGCTGGAGCGTTGTACCATCTATGACGCCGGATCCAGAGCCTTTTGGTTGCCAGAGTACAAAAGCGATGTCAAAGAATACTGGCAGCAGATGCTGGAGCTTGCGAAAAATGGCAGATCATTTGAGCAAGAGCTTAAGAAACGCTGTAATTGCTTGGATCAAAAACGGTTTAAGGCCGTTGATTTGGCCTCACTGTGCCAAGCGCAGATTGAAAAGTTTTAAGTGAAAAAATTATGGAGCACAGTCAAACCGTGCTCGGTTAAATAAGCCTCGGGATGATACTGAATGCCACGGATCGGTAGTGATTGATGTGCAATAGCCATAATCTCATCTTGAGCCGTTGTGGCGATGACTTGAAGCTGTGGTGCGTAAGTCATGGAATTGGGATCGATAATCAGTGAATGATAGCGCGTCACGACCATCTTCTTATTGAGTCCGCGATAGATTGGATCATGATTCTGCGGATAAATCTGACTTAACTGTCCATGCATGATGTTATCGGCGGGAATGATTTCGGCGCCAAAATACTGAGCGATAAGCTGGTGTCCGAGGCAAATACCCAGAAGCGGTTTTTGTTTTTCAACGATCACATCAAGAAGTGGATAGAGATGCAGCAATTCAGTCGGGTGTCCGGGACCCGGACCGATGATGATATGAGTGTATTTTTCAATATTGATTCCCTGAACATGATCGGTTGTGACCTTATCGACAGCTAAACCCAGTTGGGTGATATAATCGCTTAAGATGGCGCTAAAGGAGTCAAAATGGTCGATAAATAAAATCATGATAACAAGGCCTGATCGGATAGTTTGGCTCGATTTTTACCACGAATAGAGTTGATAAGATAGATGCTCTCGGCGCTTTTAAGATCGGTAACCGTCAAGGACTTCTCGCATGCCTGATCCTGCTTAATTTCAAGTTGTCGGGCAATACCTGGCAGAAGTCCATCCTCGACAGGCGGCGTATAACATTGTCCCTCGATGATCACAAGAATATTATGAAAGCGTGACTCGGTGATATGTCCCAATTCATTGATAAAGATAAGCTCACTGTGTGGGCGGTTGCCGAGGTATTTCTCATGCATCGCCGTATAGAAGCCCCGAGTGGAATCATCGTCCGTTTTGTGTTGAAATAAGGGGTTGGTGCTGTCGATGGGCTCAGGGCAAATAAACAGTTCAACAGGGCGTGAGGGGTCGATTTTAATGATCTTTGAGTGTTCAATGAGGTGGCTGCCATCATGACTGATCTCGATGCGAACCTTGTAGGCGTTATCATCTGGCAGTGTTAATGCATAATCTGTCAGTGCCTTTTGAATGCCGCTGATCTCGATCGACCAGCATAGGGAATCGGCCGTTTTATTCAAGCGCGCCATATAGTCAGGCAGGTGCTCGATATGGTGATATTGAGCATAGAGGCTTTCAATAAGGTGAAATTGAGGGCGATAATTTTGATGAATAAAATGAAGTTTATCACGCATTTCCTGCCATTCTTCCTGTTGGTTGGATTGGATGGTAAAGCCACCGCCGACACCAAATTGTAGTCGATTATTTTCAATTTCAATGGTGCGGATGGCGACGCTAAAGCACATATCGTTATTCGGTAAGATGTAGCCGATGCTGCCGGTGTAGACCCCGCGCGGCGGCTCGAGTTCATGGATAATCTCGATGGTTCGGCGTTTTGGCGCGCCGGTGATGGAGCCACAGGGAAACAGATTTTCAAGCAGCGTTTTCAGCTCGATGTTTTGATCGAGCCGACCTTCTATGGTGGAGATCATCTGATAGACGCTTTGATAGGCTTCAATTTGAAATGGTTTTGAGACTTCAACGGAGCCGCTGTCGCAGATTTTAGCCAGATCATTGCGCAACAGATCGATAATGATAAGATTCTCGGCTCTATTTTTGCCATCGTGTTTCAAAAACTCATAGGAATCATGGTCTTTTTGGGGATCGGAAAATCGGGCTGATGTGCCTTTCATCGGTTTGACCGTTATTCTATCGTCCTGTTTTTTGAAAAAAAGCTCGGGTGAGAACGACAGGATCTGCTTGGGCAAAAACGGCAGATAGGCACTGAATCGTACCGCCTGGCGTTTTTTGATCTGCTGGTAAAGTGTCTGCGAATTCAGCGTGCTTTTAAGCGCTATTCGTTTGGTAAAATTAACCTGATAGCTGTCTCCGGCGCCAAGGCGGGTCAAAATATAGTCGAAATCTCGTTGATATTGTGTCTTATCCAGTCTGTCATACATCAATGAAATGGCACCGCTATCTGCCATCGGTATGCTTTCCTGTTTATAGGTTGAGTATTTCTTCATGTTCTTAAATGCGGTGAAATGAAGAAGTGGTTTTGGGTCAGAGGGGCTTTGCAGGTGAAACAGCACAGGATTTAAATAATAGGCGGCCTCATAGCTGATATAACCGACAAGATATAGCTCTTGCTGCTGTAATTGGGGAATACGGCCAAGGCATTTTTGCAAGGAGGCGGCATCATTAGCGATAAGCTCGCAGACTGGCATATCGAAATAATAGCAGTCACAGGCCTTGCTATCTAGCGTATTTTCAAGCAGCGCAAAAGGCGCCAGATTAGTGTTCATTAATGATTCTCGCGAGCTGATGTCTATCGATTTTTCCGGTGATATTTTTAGGGATTTTATCAAAAAAAACAAGCGTATCCGGCATTTTATAGTCGGCAATTTTATCATGCAAGAAATCACGAATCATGGCAAGACTGGGTTTGTTGTGATTTTTATTCATGCTGATGCAGGCGACAAGTTTTTGCCCCCATATTCTATCTTTCTTACCGACGATAACGTTCTCGACCATGCCTGGAAAATCAGCGAGTCTCGCTTCAATCTCAAGTGGAGAGATATTGGAGCCGCCTTTGATGATGATATCTTTGAGGCGACCCAGAAAGAGAATATGATCATCATCGACTTTTTTGGCAATGTCACCGGTTCTCAGCCAGTCATCGTCATGATCAAGCGGATGCATGGGGCTTTTAAGATAAAGCTCACCGGTATCTGAGCCGGGCGTAAAGGGCGTAACTTTGAACTCGATATCATCAAACAGACGTATTTTATTGTTTATGGGTTCATCGGCTGTGTTTTGGCCATAGCCGTAGATTTCCGTCATGCCGATGCCATTGTATAACGGTGTTTTAAAGACCTGAAAAAAACGCTTTTTAAGCCAGGGCTGCAGCTGATCTCCGGCGATCATGGCAAAACGCAATTGGTAACGGAAATCTGGATCTTCTTCACAGAGCTCAATTAAAAAATGATACATGGTCGGCAGAAGGCAGAGGCTTGTAATTGAGTTCGTTTGCAACGCCTGTTTGATGGCGTATGGATCAAATTGTGGCAGGATCACGATTGTAAGCCCCATGACCAGTGCCGGCAGTAACTGATAGGAAAAGGCGCAGGCATGGTTGACAGAAAGTGCCATCAACAGCCGGTCATCTTTGTGAAGTCCAAGATCAAATGGACGCTTGTAAGCATAATCCAGAATTTGTTTTAGGCTGTGGCGGTGCAGATTGTAACGCCCTCCAGAGCCTGAGCTGATATGAGTGGTGATGCTGGTTTTTTTAGATGGTTTGTCGTTGGTAATGGGCGACTTTGATTCGTCCTTATCACCGTTATCGATCATCACTGCAGACAGATAGGCGACAGGTTGTTCAATAATTTCATAATCAAGTTTATGGTTCTGACAAAACCGTATAAATTCAGAATCGAGCTGATGCGATTCGAGATAGACTCTATCCGTGTTAAGCGTCTTCAAAATCTCGATGAGCTCTTTGGCTTTAAGACGAGGATTGATCGCCACACAGTCGATGCCGCCAATCCATGAGGCCAGATAAAGACAGATGTTAAGCGGCGAGTTATTGAGACTAAAGGCCAGACGGCGAATTTTACGCTGGCTCAAAAATTGGCCGAGTGCTCGACTGGTGTTGACTAACCAGCTAAAGCTGTAATGTTGGTTTTCATAGATCAACGCGGTTTTAGACTGAAAGTTATGCACATGAAGCATGAAAGCCTTAATATTGCAGGCATGTTCAGGCATTGACATTGCTTCGCGTTTCATTTTTTCATCTGTAATAGGGTGATTTTTCAGAGCATTCGGCACGATGATTTATCAGCGCATTATCATTAATGCCACTACTATACCATCATGTTTTTCGGCATTCGAGCAAGAATTGGTAATTATTGCGGTTTTTGGGTATTATCCCAAGATATGCATTTCCTGCTGCGATTTGCAGAAACTCTCTTTGACACCGAATACGGCCATAAACAGGCTGAGGCTTGCGAATATAACGATGAATAAAAAGCCCAGACGATAATCGTGCAGCGTGAAATGTGTTCCTCCTGCCAGGTGTGTCAAAATAAAACCCATCGTCGGCGCAATGATGGAGGCAATGATCATGATCATGGCATTATTAAAGCCGAGACCTGCGGCGATATACTGGCTCTGACACTGCTCGGCGATAGCGGCAAAACCGATGCTTTGACCGCTGGCTCCCAATCCCAGACAAAAAAAGCTGATGAGGAGCAACAGAGGTATATGCGTGAAATAAAAGATACAGATCAAAGCCACTATAACCAGAATGCTGGCGAAAATCATCGGTGTTCGTCTGCGTTTGATGCGATCAGAGATAAAGCCGATGACTGGGCAGCCTATGGCATAGCCGAGCCAGGATAAGGTGATCATGTAGGAAGAAAAACCGCTGGAATAGCCGTTTAATTGCAGAAAGAGTTTGCCTTCATTTTCAGATAGATATTCGATGGCGAAATAAACAAAGGCGGAGAATAAAGCAATAAACCAGGTTTGGCGTATGCTTAAGATCTTCATCAGGCTTTTGAGCACAGGCTCATGAATCTCAACCTTTTTAAAGCTCATCGCATCACCGCCTTTATGGCGGTTGTTCTTGACAAATGCCAGCGCCAATAAAGCGATAATGATGCCACTGGCACCGATAACAAAAAAGATCATACGCCAGTTTGAATGATCATCATGTGCCATGGCATTTAAGGGACCTGCGGCAAGCATGGGCCCCAGGGTGCCGATAAACTGAGACAGACCGATAAACAGAGCGATATGTCGGTGTGGCATCCAGTCATAGACGGCAACAAGAAGACAGACAAAACCAAAAGCCGATCCGATTCCCATCAGTACGCGTAAGATCACGGCGATAGGAAAGTTGAAAGCCAGTCCGAATAAAAACGTCGCCACGGCACAGAAAACAACGGCTATAGTCAGGGTTTTTTTGAGCCCAAAGCGTGCGGTGATAAAGCCGACGGGAAGCTGCATGAAGCCATAGGCCAGCTGATAAGCCGTTGAGCTTATGATGGCAAAGGTTAAGGCATTTAAATGAAGATCGGCCATAATCGGTGTTTGAAAGGTGCCGATGATAGTTCTTAGCAGAAACTCATAGAGAAAAAACAGCGCACAGATTACCCAGATGAACGTTCCGATCGCGTTAAAGGACAGATCCTTATTCTTCATCGGGTTGTGCCTCTTCCCATTCTTCAATAGTCAACTCAGCTTTGTCATTATCGAGAAAAGCGGCGACTTTGACGATACGCTGCCCCTCATAGATCAGAGGATGATTGTTAATACCAACGACGATGCCATCAAATGGGCATTTGATCTTCTCGGCAAAATCAGGACTCAACGGGTCGCTGATACTGCCGATGTTCTGCCCAGTGGTGATCATCTCACCCAGCGAGATATCGGTGTGAAAAATACCGCTTTTTGGCGATAAAAGCCAATCATCATTCTGTGAGAAGACCGGTTTGATCGGTTCATGGGGGCTCGTGGCATCATCGATCATCTCCAGTGCCTTCATCGTATTTAGAATGCCCTGAACACCAACGGAGATTGCTGTTTCATTGAATCTTAGCGCCTCGCCGGCTTCATAGACGAGAAAGGGGATATGCAGACTATCCAGCGTTTCGCGTAAGGAGTTGGGTTTGACTTCAACATCGGTAACCACTGGCGCTTGAAAGTGGCGAGCCAGATGTCGGGATCTCTGAGCCTTAAGATCACAGTAGATCTGAGGCAGGATCTCGTGATTGAGCTCACCGGTTTGAAGCTCGATACAGCCGTCGGCTTTTTTAAGTATCTCATGCGTCAATGTATATGCGATGCGCTGACCATAAGAACCGCTTTCATCGCCGGGAAAACAGGAGGTCAGATCGCGTCCTGAGGGTGAGGTTTTTGGGTAATGAGACAGGGCAAAGACATTGAGCACAGGGATGGTGATCAGTGTGCCTTTAAGGTTGTCGATGCGTGAATCGGCTGTCAGACGATTGATGATCTCGATACCGTTTAATTCAAACCCTTGTGTGGTGGATAATACCACCAGTGTGGCTCCAGATTCTTTGCCGTGAAACACACGAATCGGCATATACATGGGGGCGCAGGAATAAAGTTCGGGCAGGGGGAGGGCAAGATTGGCGCGCTCTCCTGGATAGACCTGACTGTCACATATTTTTAATTTACTGTTTTTCATCGAATTTTCATCTTTATTTATTGAACACAATTATTGATTTCGCTCATAGCGATTGAAAGATAAATGCATTATCTTAAATGTTTTAGCATAGCAGAAACGCTTTAAAACACAGCGATTTAAGTGTCTGTATTTTTAAATCTTTGATATCTAAACATGAATAGATACAGATTGCAAGGATGAATTTAGACGCCTGGCTTGTCATTATAGGCGATAATATGATCACGTCCGCTGAACGAAAATCCTTGTTTCAGTGCAACCTCCATTACCTTGGCGTAATTCTCAATCATGGTCTTTGCCGTGGTGCCAGCAGGCATTAGCATGACTTTATCGGCGGGAATGGTTGCTGCGATCAGAAAGCTTTGAATCTCATCAAGCAGTCCCTGTTTTGGTTGATAGACGATTTTAATCTGATAATCGCGGTGATAGTCGATCATCTGAGCAATGGCTTCAAGATTTAAACGGTGTTTGTTGTGTTGTTTGATGAGCTTATCGGTAACGATCTGCCCTTTTGGGGTTTTACTGCCAATGATAGGAATGCTGTTGGAGAATTTGGGACTGATGCTCAAAAGATCGATGGGATGGTCGGTTTTCACAAAATGCGAGCCTTCCGTCTCCAGCGTGGTGAAAATAGTGTGGTTTTTGGCAAAATGCGTCAGTTCATTGATAAGCGCCGGATGCATGGTCGGAGCCCCGCCTGTGATCATCATCTCCTTGATCTTAGGGTTGTTTCGATACAAGGCGATGATATCGTCAAAACAGTATTTTCCTTTAATGGCATGAATGCTGGAATACCAGGTATCGCAGAAACCACCATCGCTACCGAAATAGCAGCGATGTGTACAGCCGGTGGTGCGAACGGCAATAGTGGGGCGGCCGCGTCGAAAACCTTCACCCTGCAAACAGGGATAAAGCTCAATGATCGGCAGTGTTTTGCCGTAATCGTCGATACGAGGGTTAGCCATTGATTTCTGCCGAGGCTTGCGATTTGTTGTTTTCGATGGCATCAACCCGGTAAAGGCAGACTCGGGCATCGGTTTCTTCGCGAATAAGGCGCCCGACTTTGTTGAGTACAAGCTCGGCCATGCCTTCACAACTGAATTTATCGATCACGCGCAACTGCAATAAACCTTGGTGATCCAAAGCACGGAATTGATCCAGTGCCGGGTCATTTTTTTCTAAGATCACCGTGTGATCAAACATGTGAGAAAACCAGGCTTTGGCCGTCATGCCATCGATGAGAAGCGCAGGATTTTTCAACCAGCCAAAGTCCCACACCCAGTTGTGCTTATCCAGTGTTTGAGCCTTGAAATACAGACGAAAGGCAATGGCATAGCCATGCAGGAAACGACAGTGTGAATGATCAGCATGCCATTGGCGAAAACAGCATGAAAATCCGTCTAAATATTTTTCTACGCGATAGATCATGATTTTATGTCAAAGAATTGGTTCAGTGTCGTACTATACCTGTTTTCTTTCGATTTGTCGAAATTAGGGCTTGGATTTTTGACTGTCTGTGTTAAGGTGTAGTCAATCTGAAGCAATTGATTTGTTTTAAAAATGATGCAACTGAGTCTTTCACTTCATAAGATGCAAACGACGTTGAGCGATGATAATACAGCCCTTTACTATCTGGAGGATGTTTGTCTCAATGATTACCTTGGGCAGATGATTCGAATTGACTATCATCATGAGATCTATTGCATTGCCTGTGGGCGTAAAACCACCAAGAGTTTTAATCAGGGGTATTGTTTTCCCTGTATGAGAACGCTGGCGGAATGCGACAGCTGTATCATTAAACCCGAACTTTGTCATTATGCTCAGGGAAGCTGTCGAGAGCCTGAGTGGGGGCAGCGCCACTGCCTTAAAGATCACTATGTCTATCTCGCCAATACCGGTAATGTGAAAGTTGGCATCACCCGGCTTAAAAACACACCGATGCGCTGGATTGACCAGGGTGCCAGCCAGGCTCTGCCAATCCTTAAAGTAGAGCAACGACTTTTATCTGGGCTCATCGAGGTTGCACTGAAGTCACATATCAGCGATAAGACCAATTGGCGTACGATGCTAAAAGCGCCGGCACCGATGCTGGATCTTATCGCGGTGAAAGAGAGGCTTATGCCTGAGATTCATGAGATCATCGCCGAGCTTAAGACAAAATATGGGGCTGACTCGGTGATGGCGGTCGATGCCGATGTGCTGGACATTGCCTATCCAGTGCTGCAGTATCCGACAAAGATCGCCTCGCTGAATCTGGATAAGACGCCGCTGGTAGAAGGTCGGTTGATGGGAATCAAAGGGCAGTATCTCATGCTTGATTGTGGTGTGATCAATATCCGTAAATTTGCCGGTTATCGGTGTGATCTGACGTTGTTCTGAAGCTGATGAGAAACGCTATGGATTGATCATTAGTAAAAGAGCCCGTTATTTTCAGATATGATCATGACGCAGGGGTTGAAAAACCCTTGGGTGTCAGGGTGTCAGAGGGCGGTGACTTTCGTTTTTGCCATAACCAATAGATAACCATTGGTAAAATCACTACCGGCACACCAAAATAAAACGTCGGTCTGAGCTCGTTGTTAAAAAGTAAAAAGATAAGACAGGCGACTTGAAGCCAGATGCCTAATAAGGGAACAACCGGAAAAAAGGGCGTTTTAAATTTGTGATTGGGTATTTTTTTTTCACGCTTGCATCGCTTTCGGTAATTGTATTGTGCCCAACAGATGGAAATCCAGCAGATGGCTCCGGTAAATCCTGAGATGCTGAGAAGATAGGCAAAGGCGGTGCTGGCAGAAAAGAAATACGATAAGATGAGAAATAACCAGATACCAATGAGGGTGAAAATAGCGGCCGGCATCGGTACCTGATGGCGATTGAGTGAGGAGAAGACTTTGGGCGCGAGATTTTGCCGAGACAGACCATAAAGCGCGCGAACCGTGGCATACATGCCGCTGTTGGCGCAAGAGAAGGCCGCTGAGAGTACGACAAAGCTAAACACGCCTGCCGCCCAATTAAACCCATAGCTTTGAAGCGCATCGACAAATACCGAATTGCTGTCACTCATCTTATTCCAGGGATAGATCAGCACCAGTAAAAAGACGGGAATTAAGTACAGCAGCACGATACGAATGGCGATGTTACGAGATGCTCTCGGAATGGCAACATCGGTATTCTGGCATTCTGCTGCCGCCAGACAGACGATCTCAGAACCCTGAAAATTGACCAGTAGAATAACCATCATGGTGATGATAATGAAATGGCCTTTTGGGAAAAACCCACCATCGCCCAGAAGGTTTTTGGTGCCGATAATGGGTTTGATGCCGGTTTTTGTATATAGTCCAAAGAAGATAAAAACGGCGATAATGGCGAAGATCACGATGGCGGCGATCTTGATCATCGACAGCCAGAATTCCAGCTCACCGAAAATTTTGACTTTGCTTAGGTTGATGATGGTGATGACAAGTCCAAACAACAGCGCCCAGATAAAAGGTGAAACCGCGGGAATAAAGGTGTGCATGATAATGCCACCGGCGGTGCATTCAGCTGGAATATAGGCCACCCAGTTAAGCCAGTAAGACCAGCCGGTGCCGCAGGCCCAGGTCGGTGAAATATAATCATGAGTATACTGAATAAAAGAGTTGGAGGTAGGCATGGCGACTGTGAGTTCACACAGACACAGCATCACTAAAAAGACGATGAGTCCACCTAAGGCATAGGAGATTAAAATTGCGGGGCCGGCTTGAGAGACGGCATAGCCTGTGCCGATAAAAAAGGCTGAGCCAATAATTCCGCCGAGTGAAATCAATTCCATATGCCTTAATTTCAGGTCTTTTTTAAGCGTATCATCTGGGTGCATATGCCAACCCTCCACAATGTGAAAATTGAAGAAAACGGCTGATAATAGCACCAAATTTTTAGGGAGTAAATCAAAAATAGCGAAGGGAGATATAAAAAAATAATGAGGTTGTTGTAAGCCTTATTTTATCAGGTTCTATTCGATGTCATCATCATCCTGATCATCGTCAAAATCGCCTGTAAACGCGTCATTAAATTCATCATCGAAATCAAACTCATCTTCTTCGTAGTGATACAGAGTTTTACCGTCTTCTCTTAGGACTCTCATCAGCTGTTTTAAATCATTCGGCAAGGGAGCTTTAAAGACCAGAGTTTCGCCGCTTATCGGATGAATAAAACCAAGCCTCCAGGCATGAAGTGCCTGGCGTTTGAAGTCTCTCAGTGCTTGAACAAGTGCCTCACTGCTACCTTTTGGAAGTTTGAGTCTGGGATTGTAGAGCGGATCGCCGACTAACGGGGCACCAATGTGTTGCAGATGTACCCGAATCTGATGGGTGCGTCCCGTCTCTAAGCAGCAGCGAATTCGTGTATGTGCGCGGTAATGTTCGATGATTTTAACGTGAGTAATGGCGTCTTTGCCGTTTGGGGTGACGGCCATTTTGAGTCGATGATGTGGGTTTCTGCCCATTTTAGTCCTGATGCTTCCCGCTTTGTTTAAAAATCCGCTGGCGATGGCCTCGTATTCACGTTTGACTTGTCTTTTCGATAAAGATTCAACCAAAGCCGTGTGAGCCGCCAGGGATTTTGCGGCGACCATAAGACCGGAAGTGTCTTTATCCAGGCGATGGACGATGCCGGCACGGGGAACAAGCTGGAAAGCCGGATCATGAGCCAGAAGGGCATTAGACAGAGTTCCTGTCGGATTTCCGGCGCCAGGATGGACGACAAGACCTGCCGGTTTGTTGATAACGATGATATCGCCATCTTCGTAGATAATATTGAGATCCATGGCCTCAGGTTGCCACTGAGTCTGGTTGATCAGCTGCGTCTTTAGATGAATTTTCTCGCCGCCAATCAATTTGTCTTTGGCTTTCTTGATCTGGCCATCGATGACGATATCGCCGGCTTTCAGCCATTTTTGCAATTGGCTTCTGGAGTAGTCGCCAAACAGCTCGCTTAAGACCTGATCAAGACGCAGACCAGCCAATGAATCTGGTACAATAACGCTTTGCTCAATATCGGTAAATGCGGTATGATGAGTCACAAAATTAACCTTGATGATTTTAATAAATTGCGTGCTATTGTAGCGAAAAAATGACATTTAAGGAATCTGGATGAAAAAACGGCTGATAAAAATTGCACGTTCGCATTATTTTTTGCTGGCAACCTCTGTTGGGCTTCTTGCCGGCTGCAGCACCACTGATACTAAAACGCTGCCTTATCAGGGTGATTCTGAGGCTTATATCTATGCAATGGGACATAAAGAAGTCAAAGATGAAGACTATTATGATGCCATCAACACCCTGCGCTCTTTAAATGCACAATATCCATTTGGTAAGTATACAGAGCTTGGCAATCTTGATCTGATCTACGCCTATTATCAGGATAATCAGGCGGCGATGGCGCTAGGACTGGCTAAACAGTTTATAAAAGCCTATCCCAATTCAAAACATCTTGGTTATGTTTACTATATGATGGGCGTGATAAACTATGACAATGGTCGTGGTTTTTTGCAACGTTATCTTCCTTATGATATGGCGCAGCATGATCCCAGCAGTTATGCTGAGGCCTACGGTGATTTCAAGAAAGCGGTCATTTTAAACCCTAAGGCCAGCTATGTTGAGGATGCCGACAGGCGTATGGTCTACATCAATAATATGATCGGTCAGTATCAGTATAATATTGCGAAGTTTTACTTCGATCGAGGTGCCTATGTTGCCGCCATTAATCGTGCTAATATCGTGTTGAAAAATTATCCACAGAGCAATGCCATTGAAGACGCATTAGTGCTGTTGATGCAGTCCTATGATATTTTGAAGATGACGGATGATTCCAATCAGATGATGGCGGTATTGAAAGAAAATTATCCCGATAATGCCTACTTGAAATCTTTGGAGAATGCGGCGAAGCGACCGGCAGTATTATTGAATTAAGTGAAGAAGAAATAAGGATCTGATATGTGGTTTAAAAACCTGGCCGTATTTGAATTTATTGAGCCGATTGAGCTTGATGCCGAACAGATAGAAGAGCGACTGGCGGATCATCGCTTTGTGCCATGTGGATCAACGGTGCCGCAGTCGATGGGCTGGATTTCACCGGCTGGCAAAGAGGGTCAACTGATCTACAGTGCTAATGGTTATCATCTGATGGCTTTTCAGGTTCAGGATAAGATTGTGCCGGCAGGCGTGATTAAAGAGCAGCTGGATGAGAAGGTTGAGGAGATCGAGCTTAAAGAGTCAAGACGCATCAAGAAGAAGGAAAAAGATCAGCTGAAAGAGGAGATCTATCAAAGCCTTCTACCAAGAGCTTTCACGCGTAGTAATGTCATCTATGGCTATATCGATACACGCGGCGGCTGGCTTGTGGTCAATGCGGCTTCGAGTAAAAAAGCCGAGCTCTTCACGCTTAATTTGAGAAAAGCCTTGGGCAGCCTGAAGATACGCATTCCTGAGCTTATGCCTGTTGGTATGCTTTTGACGCACTGGATAAAGTCAAAAGAATATCCAGAAGCGCTCGCTATCACCGATCAATGCGTATTGCAGGACAATAAGGATGCTGCTGGCACCATTCGCTGTCAGCGCCAGGATCTGTTTTCAGATGATATTATCTCACTGATCGACTCAGGGCGTGAAGTCATTCAACTGGGGTTGTGCTATAGAGATGCCGTTTCATTTGTGTTAAATGATGAATTTATGATCAAGTCGGTGAAGTTTTTAGAGATTATTCAGGATCAGGCCAATGATATTGCCGGTGATGATGTTTCGGTTCAGTTCGATGCTGACTTCAGTATTATGAGTGAGACATTGAGCGAATTTATTGCCTATCTGCATGCGGTTTTTGCCAAAAAAGCGACCGTTGATAACAGCGATCTGAGTGATGAAATTCAAAGATCCACTAGTGATGATGTGGATGAAAATAACATGCCGTTTGATGTCGAGGAGAAAAGTGAAAGCAGCTGACTATCATAACGCCATTTATTTAATAAAAATAACTCAAAATAATCTCTCTATTCAATAAAAAGTAAATCATTGACAACAATCTCTCTGTTTGACACCATGGTAAAGTAGGCTGATAGATACAAGTGGAGAATGGTTATGGTTTACGGTCGTCGGTATGTTGTAGCGGTTGTGGGACTTTTGACAGCGAGTGGTGTCTTTGCCGGTCAGGGGTTGTATCTTGCTGTTAATTCACCAATACCCGGTGTAAAACTTATCAAAACCGATGACAACTGTGTCGATCATACCGGGAATTTTAAAGACGGCTTAAATAATGGTGAATTTTATCTGGAGGCGGATAATGATTGGAGCTGTCTGTTTGAAGACAGTACGGTTGATTTTAAGCTTGAAGATGCCAATGGCAACACCATCGCCAAGTATGAACTTACAATCTCTGCCAATGGTTCTGAGATTGAAAATACCAAAATAGCGCCCGGATTTAATCAAAGCAATATCCTGTATCCGCATTCTGGCTTGTTTGGTGATCAGGATCATGTCAGTGTCAGCGTCTATGAACCCTATACGGACTGGATGAGTACGTTAAATGGCGGGCTGAGACTCAACGATCTGTTTTGGCCGGGAAGTCATGACTCGGGTACCTATGATTTCAGATCGCCCTATACGCTGACGCCAGACAATGATTCTTCCGTGATTAAAGATGCCGTCGATACAGGCTTGGGCAAGGTTGTTGCCGGTTGGGCAGATGCACAGCGCTGGCGGAACAACAATGATGAAGATGATGTGAAGCAGACTGTAACAACACAGCTCAACAGTGGGATTCGCTATCTGGATTTGCGAATCTGCCAGCTTCCTGATGAACCCTTGTCGCTTGACAACATCTATATCTGCCATTCGATCGCCGCAGTCAAATTCAGCGATGTCATCGACGAGGTGAAAGCCTTTGTCCGTGAGCACAAAAAGGAGATTGTCATTCTCGATATCAATCATGTCTATGCCGATGACAGTAAGGATGATCAGAAATTGCTTGGGATAGCCTTGGGGTATATCAGTCAGCAGCTTGGTGATCAGCTGGCTGAAAAATATAATGATCAAAACGCACTGGCATTGACACCTTCATCAACACTGAATGATTTCTGGCAACAGCAAAAATCTGTCGTTGTAGCGATTCCGCAAGACATGCAGACAGCATCAACACAATGGGCCTGGAATAGTGTTAACAGCAGCAATTTTAATGATTGTGACAGCCTCACCGATGTTTGTTCAATCTGGAATAATGAGAATGATAAGGGGGATCTATTGGATGATATCAAGCAAAATTTTGCCACTTTGCCGACGGATCACCGCTATCTTTTTGTATCGCAAAATCAGATGACACCGACTTCCAGTGATATTACTGATGCCATTGCCGATAGTAATTTCAGTCATGGACTTCTGTCGATGACTGGCAGTTATAAGGATGACATTACCAATGCCCTATACGATATTCAAAAAGGGCATAGAGGCATTGTCAATATCGAAGATTACAGCAATCAGGGCTGTCTTATTAAAATTTAGCATTTATTACTTTCTCGAGCGTTTTGTCA
>JBMSHD010000045.1:0-15870 GCA_049416425.1 Francisellaceae bacterium
GCTTTAAGCCCTTATGGTTGCTGACTTCTAAGATTTCAACTTACCAACTTGGGTTCAGTTTTGTTAATGCCTTGACCATATTCTGTGCCTTACTGTTATAATTGGCGCCGATGAGTATGCCCTTTGGGCATTGGCTGGCAAGCCGTTTATACTCATCCGCCTTAGTCAATGGCAGATTATTGAAACGCAACCCATCTTCTTTGAGATACACCGTGCAGCTGACGTCTGACGCCGGATCCTCAACCAGACTCTTCGGTGGCTGAATGGCCCATTTCTCTCCAGAGATGTGACCGGCAACCAGAAAAAAGACAATCAAGAGAAAAATCACATTGATCAATGGAAACACCGACTCGATCGCCTTTATTTGTCGCTTTTTCTCAAACATGCTCTGCTCGCTCACTATTCTGCCACTTTATATTTACAATCTTTAAACGCTTTAACCCCTCATAAACCGAAATACTATCTTGAAGCGAAGCATTGTCGGTAATAAGCAATGTCACCTCTAATCGATTGACATCGGGATATTTATGCGCCACAAGCGTGCTCAGCTGATCCAAGGTGATCGACTTACCATTAAAAATCAAACCACTGGCAGACACAACAACGGCGATATTGATCGTATCATCCAATTTCGTCGTCGTGTTTTGCTGACTTGAAACGGCTTTGACGGTCAATTTATTAAAATCGATAAATTGCGTTGACAACATGAAAAAAATCAACAGGCACATAAGCACATCGATCATCGGCACTAAAGAGATCGCCGTCGATCGCGTTCTTTTTTCAAACTCCATCACATCTGCTCGGTCAATTTCAACGAGTCAGAAACAGAAGCATTTGAAGCTTGAGGCTTATTCACAACCGAATGTAGCAAAGCGCTGTGCATCAATCTTGTCACCTGATCACTCATGCTTAATCTAACCCTATCGACGATACTGTCCAGATAGTGAAAGGCCAATTGCGCCGGAATCGCCACACCGAGCCCCAAGGCGGTGGTGATCAAAGCGTGTGATATCCCTTTCGATAACTGCCCTGGATCGACAACACTGGCTGACTTAATGGCGGCAAATGCCATGATAATGCCCATCACTGTCCCCAAAAGCCCGATTAATGGCGCCAGATGAGCCACAACCTCTAAAGGCCTCAAATAACGCTGCAAATCATGTAAACGAAGCTGACCGAGCCGTTTGATTTCGGCTTCGACTTCTTGTTGAGAACATCCTCGCACATGCTTCACCTCTATCGCGGCTGCCAATACTTCCGTTATAGGGCCTCTATGCTGTTTTAGCTTACCAATAGCCTGCTTAAACTGCTTCTCTTCAAGCATTGACTGCACAAGATGCAACTCATCGCTACGCCAGATACGACAGCGCAGAAATTGCCCGCTTTTTAACATCAAAATGCTTAAGACAAAAACGCCCAACAGAATGAGAATACTGCCGACATTACCCACATATGCATAGTATTCTTGAATCACGCCCATATTCATTATAATCCACCTTTCATAAAATAATAATAATTATCATTTGCATTTAATTTTAACGATGATACACTACTGGCTGTATCTGAGTTTGCGTTGATGCGCAAAGCAAGATAATGATAATGGTTATTATTAAAAATTGAAACAAAAATTTGGGGAAAATGATGATACAACCGATAAAACCGACCTTGCAACTGGTAAAAATAGGCGCCTTAGCCGCAGCAGGATTATCACTGCCTATAGTATCGATGGCGGACAATAATAGTGAATCGACAAACAATGACAACACCCAGAAGCCTTCTCTTGTCGTCAATGGCAGCTGGCTTGGCAACAGCAGTGATAAAGACGTCAAGACCTATCCCGGTGCCCGCTCTGTCGTGACTCAACAGCAAATCGTCGACTCAGGCGTGACCAATGTCGAAGATGCCATGCGTTCGGTGCCGAGTGTTCGAATCCTCGATGAAGATGGCGGTACCGGCGTGCTGCCCAATATTTCGGTACGCGGTCTAAATCCAAAACGAAGCGAAGACACCCAGATCCTTGTAAACGGTATCCCACTAGCCTTGGCGCCCTATAGCCAGACCGGTATCTCTTTATTTCCCGTGACGCTTGACACCGTAGAGCGTATCGATGTCGTTCGCGGTGGCGCCGCCGTGCAATACGGTCCCAATAATGTAGGTGGCGTGATCAACATCATAACCAAACCGATACCCAATAAACGCGAAACGGTGCTCAAACAATCCGAAACCTTCGCGCCCGGTGGCAATATTTTATCGACCAGTTATGGACGCGTCGGCGGCTTTATTACCGACAACTTCGGCGCTCAACTTCAGGCCAGCATTACCCGCGGCAATGGTGATCGTCAACACTCAAACACTCAGATTAACAATTTTATCCTCGATACCGATTACTGGCCAACCTTAAATACCGAGCTTAAAACCAATACCCAGTATTACAACGCTGATGCCGAGCTGCCCGGGTCATTGACGCCTAGGGAATATGAAAACAACTGGCGCCAGTCGGTGACGCCTTATGATAACTACGATTCGCACACCTTCAGAACCTCTGCCGTTTTGAGTCATGATTTCGATCAAAATAATAATCTGAGCCTGACCACCTATTATCAACAGAGTTATCGTAATTTCACCTGGGGCAACCCAACTAATGTCGCCGATCCTACAACGGATATTATGCAATCCCCCAGAGATTTTAAAACATTTGGCCTAGAGCCTAAATATAGCTCTACGTTTACATTAGGCGTTAAACAGAAAGTGCTCGCCGGCATTCGCTATATCTACGAAGATATCTTCTACCCTGTCTACAAAGATCCACTTAACGGCACAGCAGATAGCACAACTCGACAATGGAGCATGTTTAGCAATGATTATGCCGCCTATATCAGTGATACCCTCTATTTTGATGAGGATAAGCTCCAATTGACCCCCGGCATTCGTTATGAAAATATCAATCAGAATTTCAGTGACCAGATCAATGCTACAAACAGCACAGTAAATAATACCCATACCTTCCTTCCTGGATTAACCGTAGGCTATGATGCGCTAGACTGGCTCTATCTATTTACCAATGCCCAACGATCTTTAAAAGCGCCGCAGCTTTCTGCCGTGGCAAACAGTGGAGGGGGCGATCTTCAATCTGAACGTGCCTGGAATTATGAGATTGGTTCACGATTGACGATGAACAGTCAACTTTCTACCACGGTCACCGCATTTAGAACCGATTACTCTGATAAATTAGATCGAATTCAGAATAATGAGGGATTATGGGTCTACCAAAATGTTGGCAAAAGCGTTGAACAAGGCATTGAAACCCTATTGAGCTACAACCCATCATTCCTTAAAGAGCTAACTCTTGATGCCAGCTACACCTATCTGTACACAAAGATAGAAGAGGGTCAATATGCCGGAAATCAGCTGCCCTACGCTCCTCATAGTCTGTTTAGTTTTATTGGCAACTATAGCTATCACAGCTGGAATTATAACCTAAGTGGTCATTTTACCGGCGCTTCCTTTAGCGATGCCGCCAATACAACTGTAGAAAACGCCGATGGTACCGAAGGACCTATTCCTTCCTATTGGCTATGGAACATAGCTGTCACCAAAGAATTTCGCATCGATGATACAACCCGTTTCAAAGCGTCGGCTTCCATCAATAATATCTTTGATAAACGCTATTTCATGCGTGGTGTTGATGTCAGCGCCAACATGACGCCAGGCACCGGTCGAACCTTTACTTTAACTGGCGAGTTGAAATTCTAAGCCTTAAGCCGAATGCCACGAGACAAGAGATACCAGGCCAGTGTGTAGAGAATAATAACAAAAATCACGATGGCTGAAAATGCCAGATAGGGATCCATTGCTGACTGCCCCAAAAAGGCAAAGCGCACGAAATCGACAATATAAAACAAAGGATTGAATTGAGCGATATCCTGCCACACACCCGGCAAGGCATTTAAGCTATAGAATACGCCGCCTAAGTAGATCAATGGTGTTAACACAAAGGTGGGAAAGATCGTGGTGTCGTCAAACTTCTGCGAGAAAATCCCATTTAGCAGCCCTCCTAATGAGAATAAGGCACCACAGAAAATAAAGCCCAGCAGAATCAATAAAATACTGTGCACATGTGAGGAAAACCCGCCGAAGAAAAAAGCCACCACCGAGACGATAAGACCGACGCAAAAGCCTCGAGCAATACCTCCTGAGATATAGCCTAAAATGACGATATGATTGGTGATCGGGGAGACTAAAAGCTCCTCGATAGAGCGATTGAATCTGGCTCCATAGAAAGAACCGACGACATTGGCATAGGCATTGTTAATCACCGCCATGATGATAAGTCCTGGGGTGATAAAATGCATGTAGTTGATGCCATCCATAGTGCCGACTCGGCTGCCGACAACTTTACCAAAAATCAGAAAATAAAGCGTGATGGTGATGGCCGAGGGCAAAAGCGTCTGTGGCCATATGCGTAAAACCCGGATGATTTCTTTATACAGCAACGTCGTATACATGATCCAGTATTGTTTAAAACTCATTGTTTATCCTTTTTTCTTTTTACTCTGTTCATGCTGGTTGTAGAAGCAGCAGCAAGCTAACCACCTAGGCTCTCTTTTAAAAAAGGAGGAACTACAAATAGGCTTTTTGGGCTTCTGTCAGCTTACCGGCACGCGCCATATCAATAAACAGTTTCTCAAGTTTATTGGTTTTGGTTTTTACACTCAATACATCTATATTTTGCGCGGTTAATGCCGAAAAAAGACGATTGAGGCTAATTGAACGATCAACCGTGACCTCAAGTGTCAGCTGATCGATAATTTCAATGCGACCAAGCCCCAAAGACAGACTCTCCTGTTTCAATGGTGTGGCCAGATCAAAAATATAGCTCTCCTCTTCCACCGATCTTAACAATGACTTCATATCTGAGCTGGTATGCACCCGCCCGTGATGGATAAGGGCAATGCGATTGCACATGCTCTCGGCCTCTTCAAGATAATGTGTTGTCAAGATGATGGTCAGACCCTGCTTATTGAGTTTTGAAATCATCTCCCACAAGGATTGCCTCAGCTCAACATCAACGCCTGCGGTTGGCTCATCTAAAATCAATACCTTCGGTTTGTGTACCAGTGCTCTTGCCACCATTACCCGCCGCTTCATGCCACCGGATAGAAAACGTACCTGCGTGTCTCGCTTATCCCATAATGCCATATCTTTAAGCAGCTGCTCAGCATAGACTCGGGCTTTTGATCGTGGAATGCCAAAAAAACCTGCCTGATATAAAAGAATCTGCAATGGCGTTTCGAAAATATTGAGATTGACCTCCTGCGGCATTACTCCCAGATGCTGTCTGGCTAGGTGAAAATTCTTATCGATATCGAATCCTGAGATCTTAATGACACCACTACTCTTATTTACCAATGAGGAAATCATACCCAATGTCGTCGACTTTCCGGCACCATTTGGTCCCAACAGTGCAAAGAAATCCCCCTCATCAACGGTGAAGCTGATATCCTTGACGGCATGAAAGCCACCTTTGTAAATCTTATTTACCTTTATAAGCTCTAGCGCTTTGTTTGCCATAATCACAGGCCATTGAATTACCCAGACACTAATAGTAGCAGATCAGTGCCTGGTTTGATAAGCCCATACAGGCAATATCATGCAGTTCATGATATTCCTTATTTTCATAATGGGATGTGTCTGAAAATAAATTCTCTTTTCCTTGCAAGGCATAACCAAGCGCAATAGATAATCGATCACGCCCTTAATTCGGCATCAAATTCCACACTCAAGGCGCCGATAATTTTATCCATCCAGCAGCTCAACACCTCATCGGTCAAGGTTTGATCTTTAGCCTGGAAAGTCAGGCTCAAAGCCACGCTTTTTTTATCGGCAGAAAGATTATCGCCCTGATAGATATCAAACACGGCGATATCACTGAGCACATCAATCCCTTGTGCCTTGATCATATCGATCAGTTCACCAGCCGCAATACAGCGATCGACGACCACCGCTAGATCACGTGACACAGACGGGAATTTCGACAACACACTAAAATGTGCCAGCTGTTTTTCAGAAATAGCGGCTCTGTCGATTTCAAATACCACTGGCGCCTTGCTCTTGACCTGCATCTTCTTCATCACCTCAGGATGAATCACACCGATCACGCCCACCGTTTTATTCTCTAGATGAATATACGCCGACTGCCCCGGATGAAGCCAGCTGACATCATCACAGACACTGAAAGAATAAGGTTTCGCCGTCAATGATAGCAAAGCCTCGACATCGGATTTAACACTATAGAAATCGCTGATGCGCTTATCTGCCCAATTCACAGGGTTAACACTGCCAAAAGCCAATCCTGCAAGATAGGATTTCTCAAAAGTCTTCTTCGCAGAACCTGCAAAACACACCCCCTCTTCAAACAAGCGAATACGAGTTTGCTGGCGATGGATATTTTCTTTGAAACTCAATAAAAGCCCAGGCATCATGCTTTGCCTCATCACCGCCAAATCTGTTGAAATTGGATTTTTAAGGGCAATTCCTGACGCTTGAGAAAACAGCAAATCCCATGAAGGGGCAGTAAAACTATAGTTAATCGCCTCATGATAACCACGGTCAACCAACAGTGATTTCAGGGTGAAAAGCGAAATTTGACGCTCCGATGCCGTCTGCTTCATGCCTCCCATAATCGGAAGTGTCTCAGGCAGGTTTTCATAGCCATAAAGCCGACCAATCTCTTCAATCAAATCTTCCTCGATATTGATATCAAATCGCCAGGATGGTGCCAGAACCTGCCAATGATCGTCAGCGATTCTATCGACATTCATGCCCAGGCTTTCTAATGCCTTCAAGGCAAAATCGGCACGGATATCCATACCCAACAGCCGTCTGGCACGAGACAAAGAAAAATCAACTCGGATTTTTTTATCGATGGCTTTAAGCGCCTCTGGAGAAACTGCCTTGCCATCGGCAACAGCAACAATCTCACCGGCTCTGCCACCGACAATATCGAGAATCAACTTTGTGGCATATTCCATGGCATAAACCGCCAGCCGCGGATCGACTCCACGCTCAAATCGATGAGACGAATCCGTCGATAAACCATAACGGCGAGACCGCCCGGCAATGGCAATGGGATCGAAAAACGCACTCTCCAGTACAATATTCATGGTTTCATCTGTCACGGAACTGTTAAGTCCACCCATGATCCCTGCTAACGCCAACGGTTTTTTCTCATCGGCAATCACCAGCGAGTCACCATCGAGTATAATATCGCTGCCATCCAGTAATGTCAGTTTCTCATCTTTCTGCGCCATTCTGACCACAATACCACCATCAAGGAGATCGGCATCAAAGGCATGCATCGGCTGACCCAATGCCAACAGCACATAATTGGTGATATCAACAACGGCAGAGATGGATCGCACACCAGATCGGCGAAGACGCTCAACCATCCATAAAGGCGTCCTGACATTGGCGTCAATCCCTTCAATCACTCGAGCACAATAAACAGGAGCCGCTTCTTTGGCGATGACATCCACCTTCATTTTTCTCAAAGAAGTCGCGGCAATCTCGATGACTTCAGGTTTTTTCAGGGGTAATCCGCACAGGGCGGACAGCTCTCTGGCGACTCCATAGACGCTTAAACAATCGGCACGATTTGGTGTTAGATCCAGCTCAATGCTAACATCATCCAGCTGAAGATAATCGCCAATATCATGACCCACCGGTGCCTCAGCCGGCAAATCCATCAGACCTTCGGCTTCCTCTGAGATGGCCAGCTCTTTGGCAGAACACATCATGCCTTCTGAAACCTGTCCTCTTAATTTACTCTTTTTGATTTTAAAGTCGCCCGGCAGATGCGCACCAATCATGGCAACCGGTGCCTTCATGCCTACATAGATATTGGAGGCACCACAAACGATAGTCAATAGCTGATCGCTACCGACATCAACCTTACAGATATTGAGCTTATCGGCATCAGGATGTTTCTCAATTGCCCTAATCTCACCGACAACAACACCACTGAAGTGACCGGCTACCACCTCGATGGCATCGACTTCAAGTCCTGCAGCGGTTAGCTTTTTTGCCACCTCTTCAACCGCGGCAACACCCTCAAGATAGTCACTTAACCATTTATAACTGAGTTTCATTCAATTTACCCTTTAGAATTGCTTTAAAAAACGAAGATCATTTTCAAACATCGTACGCAGATCATTGATGCCATATCTTAGCATCGTCAATCGCTCTACCCCCATACCGAAAGCAAAGCCCTGAAATTGGCGCGAATCGATGTTGCCGGCTTCAAGCACCTTAGGATGAACCATACCACAACCCAATACCTCAAGCCAGCCAGTCTGTTTACAGACTCGACAACCAACACCGTCACACATCACGCATTCAATATCGGCTTCCGCCGACGGCTCGGTAAAAGGAAAATAAGAAGGGCGAAAGCGCATCTTCAAGTCTTTCTCAAAATAGGCGCTCATAAACTGCTGCAATAATCCTTTGAGATCAGCAAACGAGGCGGACTCATCGATCCATAAACCCTCAACCTGATGAAACATTGGCGTATGGGTGACATCGGAATCACAGCGATATACCCTGCCAGGGGCAATCATGCGAATCGGCGGATGACTGTTTTCCATGGTTCGTATCTGCACACCCGAGGTATGGGTTCTCAATACCGTTGTCGGATTGAAATAAAAGGTATCATGCATGGCACGTGCCGGATGATGCGAAGGAATATTCAAGGCTTCAAAATTATGATAATCATCTTCAATCTCAGGACCATACTCAATGCTAAACCCCATCTTGCTGAAGAAAGATTCAATACGATTCAGTGAAATTGTAATCGGATGAAGACTGCCACTGGCCTGTCCCACACCCGGCAATGAAATATCGATTTTATCGGCTTTTAATTTATGAGCCAGCTCTGTTTTTTCCAAATCGTTAAGCTTTTCATTTAATGCCTGGCTGATGGTCTGTTTTGCGGCATTGACCGCCTGACCAAATTTGGGTTTTTCTTCACTAGATAAACTTGCCATCTGCCTCATCAGCGCCGTCAGCTGACCTTTCTTGCCCATATAAGCGACGCGTAACGACTCGAGTGTGTTTTTTGATTCGGCAGCGGTGATATCATCCAGTGCCTGCTGTGTCATCTGATCAATCAACTGCATGTGATCTCATCTATCTGATTCAATTTATGTAAGCCAACAGTATATAACAGCGGCGACGCACTTTACCAGATTTTTGTCTTTGAAATCGCCTGTCATCCATTTGAATTTGAATCAAATTTTCAGACTTATTCCTGGATACTGACTTGGGAGATTGTCAAAAATTTGCTAGACTAGCCAGGTTACAACATGCGGAAAAATACGATGATTATTGTCACAGGTGCCGCCGGGTTTATCGGCGCCAATATTTTAAAACAGTTAAACAGGCGTGGCATCAGCGATATTCTTGCGGTAGATCACTTGAAAAACGGACATAAATTCGCCAACCTGGTTGACTACGATATCGCCGATTATCTGGATAAACAGGATTTTATCGATGCCATTGCCAATGGTGCATTCGATCACAAAACCATCGAAGCCATTTTTCATCAGGGCGCCTGCTCTGCTACGACAGAATGGGATGGTCAATATATGATGCGAAATAATTTTGACTATTCTAAAACGCTGCTTCATTTTGCCATCAAACATGCCATTCCTTTCATCTATGCCTCGAGTGCCGCCACCTACGGCAATAATGAAATCTTTGTCGAGTCGCGCGAGCATGAACAGCCCGTCAATGTCTATGGCTATTCCAAGCGACTGTTTGATGACTACGTCAGAGCGCTCATTCCTCAAAGCGACAACCAGATTGTTGGGCTTAAATATTTCAACGTCTATGGTCCTCATGAAGCACATAAAGGCGCCATGGCATCGGTCGCCTATCACCACTATCAGCAGTATAAAACCAGCAATAAGGTTAAACTATTCGATGGGTACGACGGCTATGGTCCTGGTGAGCAACGTCGCGATTTCATCTATGTTGAAGATGTCGCCGCCGTTAATATGTGGTTTTTCGACCACCCGACTATCTCTGGCATATTCAATTGTGGCACAGGCAATGCCGAGCCTTTCAATAATATTGCCAATGCCGTTATTGATTACTTCGGTGATGGTCGCATTGAATATATTCCTTTCCCGGAACACTTAAAAGGACATTATCAGAGTTTTACCGAGGCTGACTTGACAAAGCTTCGAGCCGTCGGTTGTGACGTTGTCTTTCGTGATGTGAAAACCGGTGTGAAAGACTATTTTAATTGGCTGGAAGGTGAAATAGGCTGATATGCTTTACTTTTTGCTGCGACAACTCTACAGTCTGCTGTTTTTAGCGGCGATTCCTTTTATTTATATTCAAAAGCTCATCCGCAGTCGCCACAACCCAGGGTATCGACAACACTGGTGTGAACGCTTTGGTTTCTGCCCACTTAGAGCCAAAAACAGCATCTGGATACACGCTGTCTCCGTCGGTGAGAATATCGCCATTGCACCTTTGATCAAAAAGCTCCACCAACATCATGATAACACCATCATCATCACCGTGATGACGCCAACCGGCAGAGACCAGATCGCCAGACTCTATGCGGACATGCCGCGAATTCAATGTTGTTATCTTCCTTATGATATTGGCGTTTTTATGTGGTTCTTTCTCAATCGCATCAAACCAAAAATCGGCATTATCATGGAGACTGAGCTGTGGCCAAATCTTCTACATAGTTGCCGGAAAAGACAGATTCCCGTCATTCTAAACAATGCCAGATTGTCCTTAAAATCAAAAAAGGGCTATGCTAAAATTCGTTTTATTCTGCCTTATATGTTCGACGCCATCACGCAATTAAATGCACAAACCGAAACCGATGCCGAGCGCTTCATTGACCTTGGTATGGAAGCTTGGAAGATCACAGTAACCGGCAACATCAAGTATGATTTTACAACGCCTCATGACCTCCTTTCGAAAGCGACTCAGTTAAGAGACTGCTTTGGCAACCGACCCGTCTGGATTGCCGCCAGCACTCGAGCCGGTGAAGATGAAATCATTCTTGATGCACATAAGCAACTAAAAGAAAAATTTCAAAATGCCTTGCTGATTCTGGTACCTCGTCATCCAGAGCGCTTTGATCTGGTGTTTAATCTGAGTCAAGCCCGTGGCTTTAGCACCCAAAGACGCACAAAGTGCCTCGATAATACTGTGATTGATAACGATGTTTTTATAGGTGATACACTCGGTGAGCTAATGCTTTACTATGCCGCCAGTGACGTTACCTTTGTCGGCGGCAGTCTAAGCGGCAATGGTGGACATAACACACTGGAGCCGGCCGCGCTTTCTAAACCAGTTCTCTCAGGCCCCAGTACTTACAATTTCAGTGAACCGACAGCACACTTATGTGATGCCAACGCGATGACAGTGATTCACAACAGTCAGGAAATAGCCGATTGCCTGATTGATTTTTTCACTCATCCTGATACGATAAGACAAAAAGGTAACGCCGCCCTTGCTGTTTTTACCCAGAATAAAGGGGCTCTTGAAAAACAATATCGCATTATTAAGACTATCCTCAATGACATCGCAACCATCAAATCCAATACAAAATAAAGCCCTACTAATTCAGGAATTTGAACCGTTTTCACAACGCTATATCAACGACCAGTCCATTCCTTCTGCAACTCTAAGAGATGCCATTCTCTATTCATTGATGGGCGGTGGCAAGCGTATAAGAGCACAACTGGTCTATGCCACAGCCGATATATTTGGCCTCAAACCAAAGCAGCAACACCTTCTGGCCTTTGCCGTTGAAGCCATTCATGCCTACTCGCTGATTCATGATGACCTGCCGGCCATGGATGACGACAAGCTGCGCCGCGGCAGAGCCACTTGCCATATTCAATTTGGGGAAGCCTGCGCCATTTTAGCCGGTGATGCACTGCAAACGCTGGCCTTTCAAGCATTGGGCGAGATCGGTGATATCTCTGGAGCCCAGCTTGGAAAACTGATAACGACACTAAGCCAGTGCGCGGGTGCTCAAGGCATGATATCAGGACAGATGCTTGATTTGGAATCTGAAGGGATGTCCATTGAGCTTGAAGCCTTAAAACAGATTCATCATAACAAAACGGCACGCATGATTGAAGCCTCTGTGCTGTTACCATTTATCGCCAGCAACCACTATCAAGATGGTGACATACAGCAAGCACTGACGGCATTTTCAGCCGCTACAGGTCTGGCCTTTCAGATTCAAGATGACATTCTTGATATCACCAAAGACAGCAAAACGTTAGGAAAAGACGCCAACAGTGATCTTAAACATAATAAATCGACCTACCCTTCCCTCTTGAATATCGATGGCGCCAAATCAGAACTTCACAGACAGATGCATAAAGCCAAATTCGCATTACAATGCTTAAATTCCTTCAACACAGAAGCGCTGTGGCAGCTGACTCAATATATCTGTCACAGGGATCATTAAATCGATCCTTTTCATATCGATGTATTTTTGCTAAGCTTATGCGCCAAGGAAACCATTAACGGACAAGCGAATCCAATGACAAAAACGCTTCAACGCACCTATGCCTGGTTTGTGCATATCTTTACCGCATCCGGTGCCATCTTAGGCGTCCTGGCCTTGTTAAGCGCTGCCGATGCTTATCATGCCAGACTCTCAGAAAACACCACTGACTTTTTATTCTACATGCGCCTGTCTTTTGGCTATATCGCCATCGCCATAATCGTCGATGCCATCGATGGTACCTTGGCCAGACGAGTCGACATCAAATCACTGGCCAGGCTAGATGGCAGCCTCATGGATAATATCATCGATTTTCTCACCTATGCCGTTGTACCCTGTGTCTGGATATATGTCGCCGGTGTCGTTCCCAATGCGCTTTCAATCATCACCATCATTCTCATCATGCTGGCGGCCACTTTTCAGTTCTGTCAGCTTGATGCCAAGACAAAGGATCATTTTTTCAAAGGCTTTCCAAGTTACTGGAATCTGGCAATCTATTACCTTATCTACTTTCAATTCTCAGGCATCAGCAATTTCATCATCATTATCATTCTCTGTATTCTGACCTTTGTCCCGATCAAATACATCTATCCCTCTCGACTCAACTATTTGAGCAGACGCAATAGTGTCAAACTCATCATGTTTATCTACACCCTGATCTGGGGAGCGGCGACGATCACCACAACAATACTATGGCCTTATTCTGTTTCCTGGTTAAGCTATATCATCATCAGCTACTTACTGGTCTATTTTTGCTTCAGCCTTTATCGTACACTCAATCCACTGCAAAAGAATATGGAGCAAATATAATCATTTTTCGCATTACTTATCATCACTGATAGCTCAAAGTGAAAATCTTCTGTATTAGCACCAGTTTTCTGTTGCAAATTCCTGACAGTGTTATAGAATGAGCGAATCACCCGTTTAGGGCCCTTAGCTCAGTTGGTTAGAGCAGCGGACTCATAATCCGTTGGTCGTAGGTTCGAGTCCTACAGGGCCCACCAGAAAATATATCCTCGAACCCAGATAAAATAAGGCTTTAGAGCCAAATCACCTTTTCGGGGGTTTGAATTCCCATATAAATATTCCATATATATAACATGTTTGGTCGCCCATAAGTCACAAAGAAGTCATTACGTGACCCACCCCTATATTACATCAAATATCAAGACAAAATATACCATAAAAATACTCAAATGGACAACACCATTTAATACACTGGTGCGCCTGGTAGAAAACGTAATGACACTCGAGAAAAAGGTTAACACTAACAGCAATAAGGAGCTTGATTGCAACCCAAGAATAAGCGGTTGCCCAATAAACAGACTGATAATAAGCACAGAGGGTACCGTCAGGCAAATGGTGGCTAAGGCTGAACCCATACACAGATTAATTGACCTTTGCAGCCGATTTTTATAGGCAGACTGTATCGCACTGACTCCCTCTGGCATCAGCACCAACATGGCAATAATAAAACCGACCAAAGGTCTTGGTAGACCGGCATCTTCAATATTATGCTGAAGATAAGCGGCCAGATACTTAGACAGCAAAATCATCACCATAAGACCTGCAAGCAGACAAATAACGTGATAGCTTATTCGACCTTCAGGGTGATGCGGATCTTCTTCACGGTCTATCGAGAACTGAAAATAGTCTTTATGCGTAATGGTTTGCTTGACCAGAAAAGTTGCATATAGCGCCACACAAATAATAATGACAATCACAGACTGGAAATTGCTTAAGGTTGACAGTGTGGTTGATACCGTATAATTCGGCAGGATCAAACATATCGTCGCCAACGGAATCAACACGGCAAGATAGGCCGAGGCGCCCTCAATGTTGTACATCTGGGTATAGTGTTTTATTCCTCCGGTTAAAAGGCTCAGCCCGGCAAAACCATTAATCGCAATCATAATCACGGCAAACATGGTATCGCGCGCCAGCGTTGGCTCTCCTTTTCCGGCCAGCATCACCGTGATGATTAGCGCCACCTCAATACTGATAACTGCAAGCGTTAAAATCAATGTGCCATATGGCTCACCAAAACGCTCTGCCAGCCAGTCTGCCTGCTTTACCACATTAAAAGAGCAGATCAGCATCACCACAAAAATAATAATACTCAACAGATAAGAGAAAAAATTGGGAATGCTGTCGGCCGCGATACGGTCTCCCACCCCCCATAAAAGAATAAACAACACCAAAGCAATCAGCAATCCCGACTCTTTAATGCTATAGCGAAATAACTTGGACATTACCTCTCCAGGCTTAGCATTTTCTGACCTCAGAGTATATCATGATACGGTGATGAAAAAAATGGATTCCCTTCCTGTATTCTATTTTGAATTGCTGCCTATATCAGCGCTTATTTAACGCTGATTTCGCTGCCTTCATAGATCTTCATCAACACCTCTTTAATCTCCGCAATCAACGGATAACGAGGATTGGTTGGTGTACATTGATCATCAAAGGCCTCCTCGGCAATATGATCAACTTTTGCCATAAATTCAGCTTCGCTAACACCAGCCTCTTTCAGTGAGGCTGGCAAGGATAGCTGGCGCTTCATATCCATTAAATACTCAAGCAAATGGCTCACTTTTTCATGATGACTTCTGCCTTTAAGCCCTAAAAGCGTCGCAATTTCAGCATATCTTTCCAGTGCTTTTGGCGTTTTATATTTCGGAAAAGCGACCAGTTTGCTTGGAAGATCCGTGGCATTGTATTGAATGACATAAGGCAGCGCTAAGGCGCAAGCCGTGCCATGAGCAATATGAAAATGCTCACCGAGTTTATGGGCAATACTGTGAGCAAGCCCTAGAGAGGCATTTGAGAAGGCGATGCCGGCCAGGGTTGAGGCATAATGAACAAAAGCCCGCCCTTTACGATCTTTGGCACCATTTTCATACGAGGAGAGCAGATGTTGTGACAGTAGATTCAAGGCCTCTTTCGCCTGGGCATCTGAAAATGGCGAGGCCATAATTGAAACATAAGCCTCTATGGCATGAGTGATGGCATCAAAGCCGGAAGAGGCGGTTAATCCTTTTGGCATATGCTGAATAAACTGTGAATCAATAACAGCCACATCCGGCGTCAATGAATAATCGGCAATCGGATATTTAATGCCGGTTTTATCATCAGTGATCACCGAAAATGGAGAGATCTCACTGCCGGTACCAGAAGTGGTTGGCACCGCAATAAATTTGGTTTTTCGAGTCGCCTCTGGGATACTGATAATACGTTTTCTGATATCCATGAAACGCATGGTCAGATCATCGAAATGAATCTCGGGATTATCATACATCAACCACATAATTTTTGCCGCATCC
>JBMSHD010000046.1:0-15778 GCA_049416425.1 Francisellaceae bacterium
ATTATCATTAAGCGCTTAAAAAGTATGGCAAACTTTGACTATGATCAAGCTTGACACGTGAAATAATTGCAATGATGGTTGCGCCTATTTGGTTTTTTTGAGTTACAATGGTGTGAATGAAAAATTAGTATGGAAAGATTGCAGTATGTCTATCGGTAAAGAAGAGCTGAAACAGGCTGGTCTTAAGATCACCCAGCCTCGTTTGAAGATATTGAAGCTGTTTGAAACGGCAGAAATGCGCCACTTATCGGCCGAAGATGTTTATCGCCTTTTGCATGAGAGCAATGAAGATGTCGGTATTGCCACGGTTTATCGGGTGTTGGCACAATTTGAGGCGTCAGGGCTTTTGCAGCGCTTGAATCTCGGCATGGATCAGGCCGTCTATGAGCTGGGTTCGGATGAGCATCATGATCATATCATCTGTGTGAAATGCCATAAGGTCGAGGAGTTCGTCGATCCGGTGATCGAGGAGAGGCAGAAAAAAATCGTTGATGATATCGGCGGCAAACTCATCGATCACAGCTCGGTGCTGTATATGGTCTGTCGTAATTGCCGAAAAGTGAAAAAATAGGCAAAGAAGCTAAATGTTGGCTGCTTTGCTCCAAACGGGTGTACGGATATGAAGCAATAGATAGATGAGTAAAACCAATATCGACAGCGTGCAGAGAAAAGCACTGAGTGTAACTGTAGTGACATGCTCGATATAAAATCCACTGAAGCCGACGATAGCCGTGATACTCAAGCGCAGGCAGGTCTGTATGGCGCTGGCGGCTCCTTTGTACTTAGCTGTGCTGTTGAGTCCGGCAGCAAGAAAGCTTGGTGATAACACGCCATAGGCAAGTGCCATTAAGGCAATACCGCTTAACAGCAGAATCAGGGAATTGCTGAGAAGTGTGCTCAGCAGCATAAAGGTTGTCGACAGCAGGTATAGTCCGATGTTTATGCGAATAAGCAGTTTTGCGGGAAGATATTTAATCAGGGATCGCAACAGCAACGATCCAACGACAATGGCGCAGGTGTTGATCAGATATAACCAGCTGTTTTGTCGCTGATCAAGATGGAAAACGTGCTGAAACAGAAAAGGGCTTAGGGTTAAATAAAGAATGTTGGCGGCAAACATCAGTGATGCCATAACACTGAAACCGATGAATCGATAGTTTTTCAAGCACTGAAGCAGACTTTGGGTAAAATAGTGCCATGAGAAGCATTCGAACGGATCAGTTTTGCTTTCATTGATGAAAAACAACATGATAGCGATAATCAGAAGGCTGAAGCAGGACAGAAACAGAAAATTGCTGTGATAGCCAAATAAAACCAGCAAATGCGCGCCGATAATTGGTGCAATCGCCGGAGAGGTTGAAGATATCAGCGCATACCAGGAGAAGCCCTGAATGACTCTGACGGGATCTTTAATGGTATCTTGCAGTAAAACACGAGCCAGCACAGGAGCCGCAGAGGCACCAAATCCAGCGATAAGGCGTGATATCAGCAGCATACTGATGGAGTCGCTGATGGCGCTGATTGCATTTCCCAGTGTGCAGATCAGCATGCCGGTAATAAGGGCTTTTCTGCGACCGATTATTTCCGATAGGGGTCCATAGATCAAGGTTGAGGCGCTGGCGGTGATGAGAAACAGAAATGTCAGGTTTCTGGCCATTCCTGGGCTGATGTCAAACTGGGCGCTGATAAGTGGCAAGGCAACGATGTAGATGTCCATGCCAAAGGGAATAACCATACCGAGCAGGCAGGCAAAACTCAGCGTAAGCATTTCAGCACGCTTCATTGTGGCAATCTCAAAAATTTCAGGTGTGCAAGAGTATGTCTTCTGGCAATAATAAATGCAATAGCAGCAGGCGAATATTTAGCCGTTTGAGACCGCATCTGCTGAGCAGCGCCTGCAGATGCCAGACAGCTCAATTTTATTCTGTTTCAGCTCAAAGCCTGTATCTGTTGCCAATGAATGGATCATCTGGCTTAGAGCCGTGTTATGGGATTCAACTTTAGCACCACAGCGTTGGCAAATAAATATCTGACAGAGGCTATCGCTGGGATGACAGCAAAGGCTGAAGCGGTTTGAGCTGTCGAGTTTGTGTATCAGCTTATGTTGGCGAAAAAATTCCAGATTACGATAGATGCTCATGATGTTGGCATTGGGGTGATTTTTCTTCATTTCTCCCAAAATCTCATAGGCCGTCAGTGGTTTTTTGTATTGCAACAGAAGCTCAATCAGCATTTTTCTGAATGTGGTGAGTCTGATCTTGTGTTGTTGACAATAGATAATAAAGTCCTGACAGTTGTTCATGGCTTTATCAGCCTGTTTTTAACAAGTCCAAACAGATAGAATAAACAGATGAGCATGGTGATACAAAAACTGGCCGGTAGATCGAGATAAAAAGCGGCCGTCAATGACAGCCAGACGGTTATCGTGGAGACGATAATACTGATTACAATCGTGCTGTAGAAACCTTGAGTCCATTGATTGGCAATGGCGGCAGGGCCGATAAGAAGTGCAAAAACCAGCAGCACACCGGCGATCTGGCAGGCCATCGATACCGTCAGTGCTAAAACGATGAAAAAGACGATTGATATCAAACGCTTTGGCAGTCCTGAGGCATCTGCCAGTATGGGATCAAGAGCGCTGAAAAACAACATTCGAGCAATGAGTGCTAAGGTGGCGACAATGATGATAGCCAGTATCAGCAGTGTGGTGATTTGTGTGCTTGAGATCGTTAAGATGTTACCAAAGAGGATGGACATGATTGAGCCGGAATAGCCGCTTTGGTAGAGATAGAGGAAATAGGCGCCAAGTCCCAGAAAAAAGGTTAAAACCAGTCCCACCGCTAAATCGTTTTTTTTGATTTTATCCCCCAGGAGTCCCATGATAACGGCGGCGATAATGTTGACGATCAGTTGTCCGCTTAGGGCTGAGATGCCGATAAGCACACCGCCTGCGGCGCCGGTTAAGCTGATATGTGCAAGTCCATGGGCGGCAAAGGCACTTTGGCGAATGATAACAAAATAGCTGACGATGCCGCAGATAATGGCGATAATGCTGCCACCGAGAAATGCTATGCGCATAAACTCATAAGATAACATTGGGTTCCTCTTTTAAACAGGGTAGTGAATGGCAAAGGTGAGCTTGACCATCTTTGAAATGAATGAATTCATCAAGCTCGTAAGCAATCTCCTGCATGTCATGCGAGATCATCATAAGCGTCAGTTGATGATGCCTGTGAAGGGCTCGAAGTGCGGCAACAAAATCATGTTTGGCCTGTTGATCCAAATCGGCCAGCGGCTCATCCAGAAGCAGTATTTCGGGTTTATTGATCATGGCACCAATCAGATAGATTCGTTTTTTCTGCCCACCTGATAGTTGCTCAAAAGGTCTGTTTATATAATCTCTGGCACCAATGAGATCAACAAGTTCATCGATACGCTGATTCAGATGGTGGTTAAAGCTCGGTAATCCAAGCCGCCCACCGTGATAGGAGGCCTTGATCAGCGTCCTGGCTGTGGTACGTTCACTGACGTTGATCTCTCTCTCTTGGGGGATATAGGCCATAGATCGTCTGAGCCGTTGTGATGGTTGCCCATCTATGGTGATGTGACCTGAGAGCGCAGGGGTGACCGACAAAAGTGTTTTTAAAAAGGTCGATTTTCCAATGCCATTTTTACCGATGATCCCATACCAGCGGTGTTTCTTGAGTGAAAGGTTGATCGGCTGGCTCAGTACGCTTTTGCTGAAGCCTAAGACAAGGTTCTGGCAACGGATGAAATCATTTACCATCAGATGATTCCAATGCCTGCTCAGTTTGATTCAATACTTGTTTCATCCAGGTGATCACATTTTCAGCCGCCGGCATGGTCTCACTGATTCCAACTACGGCAACGTGACTTTTTTGAGCCAGCAGCAAAATATTCTGAGTCAGCGGATCGGCCACCTGTTGATTATAAAACAGAACATCAACTTTATGCTGCCTAATGAGATTTTGAAAATCAGCCATCATGCGAGGTGTCGGTTCACTGTCGTTCATGATGAGCCATTGAAATTTTAGGGCTTTCATATCAAGCCCCAGCGCGTTAGCCATCCAGCCAAAAACCGGCTCGGTTGCCGTCACCGCCGTGCCTTTATATTTCACTCTGATCTGGTTGATCAACTGGTCGATAGCGTCAAAACGGTTGAGAAAGGTTTCAAGATTGCGCTTGAAGGTCGTGGCATGCTTGGGATCGAGGCTTGAGAATGTTTCACTCAATTTTTGAGCCAGTGCCGGAAAAGTTTTAGGATTATACCAGATGTGTGGGTTTTCACCGGATTTAACATCCATCAGATTGGCGACATCGATGATGATCGGTGGTTTATCTCTGGTTGTGGCTGAGAGTAACTGTTTGATCCAGGGATCATAGTCGGCACCGTTGTAGATGATGACATCGGCATCATGGATATCGACGGCGGTTTTTGCCGATGTGGTGAAAAGGTGTGGGTCGGCATCGGGATTGGCGATGATGCTTTTGACCTTGACCCGATCGCCGCCGATCAAATGGGCAACATTGCCGTAGAAGTTCTCGGCGGCAACCACGTTTATAGCCGCGAATACCGGAATGCTTGAGAGCAGAGTCATGATGATAAGCGAGAATTTGATCAATTTTTTCATAATGTATATTGGTTGTCTAAGCAGAATACAAGGATAATGATAAAATGTTACTGTGTAACATTTTAAAGGTCAAGTATTTTCAACTACGGATGTTTAGAGCTTCAAGAAGTAAAGAGCCAGTGATAATTTTACCTGAGCGCTCCAGATCATCGGTGGCGATGGCGATAATGGACTTTAGCATGTCACGAATATTTCCATTGACCGTGAAGTTATCGATGGGGTATTGAATGTGTCCATTTTCAATATAAAATCCCATGGCACCTTGAGAGTAATCCCCGGTGCTAAGATTAATACCCGATCCCATTGTTTCATGGATGAGAATGCCTTGAGCTAGACTTGAAATCATAGTGGCAAGCGTCATGCTTTGATTGGAATCGATAAGAATATTACTGAGTCCACCTGCATTTCCTGTGGTTTCTGATCTGAGCATTCTGGCGCTGTAACTATCAAGAATATAACGACATACTCTTCCGGCTTCAATCAACGTGTTTCTGCCTTTGCTTACCCCTTCATCATCATAGGGACGGCTGGCGATACCAAAGGGCAGTCTCGAATCCTCAACGATGCTAAGATGAGGTGCTGCTATCCTTTTATCCAAGGTATCGAAGAGAAATGTATTTTTATGATATTGGTTTTGTCCTTCAAGGGCACAGAAGACCGCATTGAAGAGCTCTTTTGCGACATTGGGACTTAAAATGATTGGATAGGCGCCGGATTTTGGGCGTCTGGGGCGAAGGCGAGCCAGGGTCTTTTGTGCGGCTGTTTTGCCAATATGTTCAGGGCTTGGAAGATGGTTTATATCTCTTATGGCATAGTAGAGCTCATCGCGCTGCATTTCACTGGTTTTATGATCCTTGGCAATAAAACCCAAAGACAGACTGTGAAAACTTTGAGGATAGCTGTGGCAAAAATCCAGTGAATTGGCATAGCCGCTTAGGCTTATCACCGTTTCGATCTCAACACCTTCACTGGCGCTGATGCCGGCTTGAGATTTGCCGTAGTCTTCGCATTCGCGGGCAAGCGTAATGGCGGCATCTGTGGAGAAATTATGCCAGGGGTGATAGATTGAATCGAGTCGATCAGGGGTGCATAAGCGGTGAGCATCGACGACTCCAGCGAAGGGATCAGCCTCGGTCACACTGGCGATAGCGGCTGCCATTTTCAGTGTTTTCGTGATGCCCGCCGCTGTGAGATCTGATGTCTCAGCCAATCCTGAGCATTGTCCTTTATAAACGGTAACAGTCAGGTTCTGACTGATGCTGTATTCATTTTTTTCGCATGTGCCGTCTCTGAGACCAATACTTTTGCTCTCATCATGATCAAGATGAATCTCAAAACTGTCAATGGTTTGTTTTTTTGCCAGATCAATGGCGAGCTCGAGCGTATGATCAAAATGAGTCTGGGCATTGTCTGAGATCATGACTCATCCTTGTGTTCGATGTGTTTGGCCAGATAGATTCCTTGGAGGATGACAAACAGAAGCGTGATCCCCAAAAGACCAAATAATTTAAAATTAACCCAGAAATCGGTAGAAAAGCTATAGGCAACGATGAGATTGAGCGTGCCTAAAAACAGGAAGAACAGTCCCCATATATTGTTGAGTCTTCTCCAGATTAACATTGGCAGCGAGATGTTTTCTTCCATCAAGCGGCAGATAATCGGTTTTTGCATGAGATAGGTCGAGAAAATAAAGATGACACCGAACAGCCAGTTGACGACGGTGACTTTCCACTTGATCAGATCGGCGTCATGGAAATAGATGGTGGCACCGCCTAAGACGAAAACGAGCACAAAGGTGATGATATGCATCATCGATACCTTGCGATGCTTGATGATTTCATAACCGATTTGAATGGCCGTTGCCACGATTAAAGCTGCGGTGGCCGTATAGATGTTACTAAGCTTATAGACGATGAAAAAGATGATGATGGGAAAGAAGTCAAATAATAATTTCTGCATAGTGGTTTCCGTTTGTTTTTAGTGCTACACTTGGTCGACATTTTTAAAAACACCATCATAGCATTATACGGTAACATGAGCCAATATATTGAGATAAATCCCTATGGGGTCGATAAAAACAGGATCAAAGCGGTGATTGATGCCTTGAACCAGGGCGCTGTTATCGCTTATCCAAGTGACTCAGGATTTGCGTTAGGATGCAAGATGGGATTGAAAAAACCACTGGATCGCATCAAGAGAATTCGTGGTCTTGATGATAAGCATAATTTTACACTGATATGTCGAGACTTGTCTGAGATCTCTCATTTTGCGATAGTGGATAACATCAGCTATCGCATTTTGAAAAAACACACACCGGGTGGCTATACCTTTATTCTGCCGGCAACAAGCCATGTCCCATCCCTTATGCTCAACAAAAACAAGAAGACCGTCGGCATTCGTCTATCGGATCATCCGGTGCCAGGACTGTTATCGGAACAGTTGGGGCAGCCGCTTTTGAGTACGACTCTGATTTTACCAGATCATCCTGCTCCTGTGGTCTATGCCGATGAAATCCCTAAGGAAATCGGCGATGTCATCGATATCGTGCTAGAGAGCGATTACTGTGGTTATGAGCAGACGACGGTCATCGATTTGACTGAGGTGCCTCCACGTCTGGTTAGAGAAGGCAGCGGAGATGTCACGCCATTTATCTGATGGATTGATAAATTTGTGAGGGATTAGATTGAACGATTGCTATTATGACATTGCCGAGGCAGAGCTGCTTAAACCTTTTGGGTTGACGCTGGAGCGACTGAAAGATCGCTTAAATGCGTTTGTTCACAGTAAAATTGACTTCGCCGACTTCTATCTGCAAAAAAGTGTTTCAGAGAGCTGGACGCTGGATGATGGCGTGGTGAAATACGGAGAGTTTGCTATCGAGCAGGGCATTGCGGTTAGAGCCGTTTATAATGGTAAAACGGGCTTTGCCTATGCCGATGATCTGCGTCTTGAGACGATTGACAAGCTCATCGTCCACGTATTGAGTTCAATGGGATCCAGAGGTCATAAAATTCAGATTAAAGCCTCAAGAAAGAATGATATCACTGAACGTTATGGTTTAACGTCACCGCTTGATACTCTGGTGACCAAAGATAAGATTACGTTACTGAGAAACATCGATCAGTATGCCAGATCGAAAGATCGTATGATTTATAATGTCAATGCCACGTTGATTGGGCAGCATGAGATTATATTCATTTTATCGACCGATGGTATTTGTGCCGTTGATATCAGACCATTGGTGCGTTTAAATGTTATGCTATCGGGTCAGAAGGGTAAGCGTCGTGAAACATTCTCAGCCGGTGGTGGCGGTCGCCTTGATTACGATTGTTTCATCGCTGATAACAGCTGGAAAAACCATGTTGATGATGCTTTTGATGGCCTTGCTCATAAGCTGGCCGCGCAGAGCTTTGGGGGTGGTAAGATGCCGGTGGTACTTGGTTGTGGCTGGCCTGCCGTGTTGTTGCATGAGGCCGTTGGTCATGGGCTTGAGGGCGATTTTAACCGTAAGGAAATCTCGAACTTCAGCCATAAAATTGGGCAAAAAGTTGCCAGCGAAAAATGCACAGTGATCGATGATGGTACTTTGCCTGGGCGACGAGGCTCTTTGAATGTTGATGATGAGGGTACGGCAACTAAGCGCAACATTCTTATTGAAAAGGGTATTTTAAAAGGCTATATGCACGATAAGATCAGCGCAAAGGCCTTCGGTGTCAGTCCTACGGGAAATGGTCGACGCGAATCTTATGAATATATCCCTATTCCCAGAATGACCAATACCTTTATGTTGCCTGGATCAGATAGGATCGATGAGATGATCGCCTCGATTGATCATGGCATCTATGCTACTCACTTCAATGGCGGACAGGTTGATATTACTTCTGGGCAGTTTGTGTTTGTGATGGATAAAGCCTGGTTGATTAAAAACGGCAAAATTGCCTATCCCATCAAAGGAGCCAGTTTAATCGGTGATGGCCCTGATGTCATGCAGAAGATTTCCATGGTAGGTGATGATTTTGCTCTCGATGCCGGGATTGGAACCTGTGGCAAGGATGGACAGTCAGTTCCGGTTGGCGTTGGTCAGCCTTCTTTAAAGATCGATGCCATTACCGTTGGTGGTGTTTAGTTTGCACTGTGATATAATGTGGCGGTGTGGTGGCTTTATGTATTTTAGCCTTCTGTAATCTCTCTTGGCTCTTTGAAGGTTAGTGAGTAAGAGAAGAGGGATAGAGGACAGGCTGTTTTAAAGGCTGTAAACCGTATAGTTTCAGAATAATCCAAGGTGATAAGATGATGAATAAACTCGAACAATTAAAAACGATGACCAAGGTCGTTGCCGATACCGGGGATTTCGCCCAGATCAAGCAATACCATCCGCAAGATGCCACAACCAATCCCAGCTTGTTGTTAAATGCGGCGATGATGCCCGAGTATGCACCGCTTTTTAATCAAAGCCTCAGAATCGGTGAATCACTCAATCAAGAGCAGCGTCTAAAAATGATTATGATGGATCTGGCGGTGCGATTTGGTGTTGAAATTTTAAAGATTGTGCCCGGAAAAGTGTCAACGGAGGTCGATGCACGTCTGTCTTTTGATTCCATGGCCACACTTGATTACGCGCGTTCCTTAATCAAAACCTATGAAGATCATGGTATAGGCCGAGAGAGAGTGTTGATTAAAATTGCCTCAACCTGGGAGGGCATCGTTGCGGCAGCTCAGTTGCAGCATGAAGGAATTAACTGCAATCTGACCTTGATGTTTGATATAACACAAGCCATTGCCTGTGCCGAGGCGGGTGTGTATCTGATCTCTCCTTTTGTTGGGCGCATCACCGATTGGTATATGAAGCATAATGGTCAGCGTGATTTTCCAGCGGTTGATGAGGATCAAGGCGTGAAGTCTGTTAAAGAAATTTATCACTATTACAAATCACATGGCTATAACACCATCGTCATGGGAGCGAGTTTCCGCCATGCCGGTCAAATTGAGGCGCTGGCCGGTTGTGATGCGTTGACCATCTCTCCGGCGCTGTTATCACAGCTTGCTCAGGATCAAGCTAGGCTTAAGCGCGTTTTATCGGCGAATGATTATGTGAATAAGGCAGGTGTGTCGATGGATGAAAAAGCCTTTCGTTGGGCGATGAATGACAATGCCATGGCAAGCGAAAAGCTGGCGGAAGGCATTCGTAAATTCGCCGCCGATACGGTTAAATTGGAAGCGATGATTAAATCAAGACTGGGATAGAATTATGAGTAAATCATTGGCCGTTAAGGTGGGTAATATCACTATAGGCGGCGGAGCACCAATCGTGGTGCAGTCGATGACCGATACGGCAACGGCGGATATTGACAAAACAATAGCTCAGATTCTGGCACTTTATAGAGCCGGGAGTGAAATTGTGCGCATCACCGTCAATGATGAGGCGGCAGCAATGGCTGTCCCTCAGATCAAAAAACAGCTGATCCAAAGAGATTGTCATGTGCCTTTGGTTGGTGATTTTCATTATAATGGTCATCGTTTGCTGGCCGATTTTCCCGATTGTGCCCGCGCGTTGGATAAGTATCGTATCAACCCTGGCAATGTCGGTTTTGGTAAGAAAAAAGACAGGCAGTTTGCCGAGATTATTGAACAGGCGATTAAACACGATAAACCGGTTCGCATCGGTGTCAACTGGGGCAGTCTCGATCAGGCGCTGTTGGCAAGCTTGATGGATGAAAATGCCAGGCGAGAGGCGCCATTGTCGGCGCGCGAGATCATGCATCAGGCATTGATCAGATCGGCGCTAGACAGTGCCGAATATGCCAAAGAGCTGGGGCTTTCTGAAGATAAGATCATCATCTCGTGCAAGGTCAGTGAAGTGCAGGACTTAATCTCGGTATATCAGCCGCTGTCTGAGAGATGCCGCTATCCTTTGCATCTGGGACTGACCGAAGCCGGCATGGGCATGAAAGGCATTGTGGCCAGTTCGGTGGCGTTAGGAATTCTATTGCAACAAGGCATTGGCGATACCATCCGTGTCTCGTTGACGCCAGAGCCTGGCGCGCCTAGAAGCAATGAGGTCAGAGCCTGTCGTGAGATTTTGCAATCTCTGGGACTTCGCGCTTTCATGCCGAGAGTTTGATCCGGTCCGGGTTGCGGCCGCACCCCCAGCGCCGATTTTCGTGTTTTGGCCGATGATATTCAAAATTATCTAAGCGATAAGATGCTTGAATGGAAAGAAAGCTATCCCGGTGTGGAGAAGATGAAAGTGGCGGTGATGGGATGTGTGGTCAATGGACCGGGTGAGAGCAAGCATGCCAATATTGGTATCTCGCTGCCTGGAACTGGAGAGGCGCCGGTGGCGCCGATATTTATCGATGGCAAAAAAGTTAAAACCTTAAGAGGGGATGATATTGCCACTGAATTTATGGCGGTTGTCGATGACTATGTGAAAGCGCATTATGGTGGTGTCGTGTAAGCAGATCTCTCATTTCAATACCTTTCCTTGATCTCAAGGTTCAGAGATTGCAAGTTTCAGTTGATATGCCTACCGCCTCAAACGCCTCGACAACGTCATTGGTATTGTAATTAAGTGATTTGGTGGCTTTGATAACATCACATGCAGCTTGGCTAAAGTCTATATTCGGTGTCCAATAGCCAAGGTTTGCTAAAAGCATGACATGAAAGGCTTCTTTGACGCCCTCAGCAAAATGGTTAGATAGCCCCATCTCTTGGTTTTGTCTTGCCCAGGCGCTAGAGAGCAGGTAAAATGCTTTATTGAAAACACCGCTGCCGGTATGAACAATATAGCCCTGATTACCACCTGAGCGATTGACGACATCTTGATAGGTGATTTTGCAATCCTTCCCAGCCATCGATTTGTCAACACAATCTGCGGATATTCCGTCTGTAGAGGGTGCATTCATGTATCTGAGCGCCGCACCGGGTGTTTTATATATCATCTCTCCAAGCTTCCACGATATCTCCCCGGTTGGGTCATTGGGAAAGAATGTTTTATAACTTGTGCTGTTTAAACTTAATAGATAAGCTCTTGCAGCCTGTCCGGCCATATCAGAAAAGGCCTCATTTAATGAACCGGATTCGTTAGCATAGATTAAGTTTGAATGTTGTTGTGTGAATCCGTGGCTGACTTCATGCGAGGAAACATCAAGCGATACCAAAGGATAAAACACGGAATAGCCATCACCAAAATTCATGGTCATGGCTTGCCCATCCCAAAATGCATTCTCATAAGATTGACCGTAATGGACTCTCATGGTTAATTTTCTTGGTGTGCTATCACTGTTATAAAGTGGATCGATGCTATACCATTTCTCATAAAGATCATATACGATCTCGCCGAAGTATTGCGCATCATGTACTGCAGAATAGGCACCATTAACCATATCCCCATACCAGTTTCCACACGTATATAATGCTGGAGTGGTGGTGGTTGAAGTGCCCTGATGTAAATCAACCGTATCCACATTATCGCTAGAGACCCAGCAGGCATTATTTTCTTGTCTTACTATCAGGTATGGTATGCCATTGGCTCCATAATAATATTGGCCTGTTTTTTGATTTCCACCAACAGCAATCTCTTGATAAGACAGCCCAGAGCTTTGTTTTACCTTAGGGGAGGTGGTTGTGGATGGTTGATTTTCGCCATTGTAATTTTGAATGTTATCCCACTTCTGTATGACCTTGGCTGTGGTAGGGTCGATGTAGTAAAACATCCACTTGGGTGCTGCACCTACACGATTGGCACGAAAACTCACGACATAGACTAAGGTATCTTGCCCATCATTTTTGGGTAAGATTTTTAATTGGGCATACGGTTTTTGTTGAGGCTCATCGATGATACGGTAACCGTTGTTATCATGGTTAAAGTCAGCCATGGCATTGGCAATGGCTGAGTCTCTATCAATGGCAGGGTTCGTATCGACATTGATATCGTTAACGAGCACACCATTGGCTAAAGTATTATCCATTCGTTGAGTATTATTTTTTTTAAGAATTACTTGAGCCCCGATGATATCTATACCTTTGTAAGTTTGTTGATAGCGGGTGTATGTCTTGTCACCGACGCGAATAGAGGACAATTCCGTAAAATTATTCTGCGACGAATTAAGGGTATTTCCCAGTAGCTCTTGCGGATTTTTAATCTGCTGCTCGTTTAGCTGAACGAGATTGCCTGCAAGCGCACTTATCGATATTAAAGCGCTTAATGAAGCGACAACTTTCCTAATTTCCATGTTTATTCCCTTCTTTATTGTTGATTCCTGAGACAGTTTATCGCTTAAAATCAATAATGTAAACATATTGTAATACATTTTAACAATAAAAATATCTGAATATTAGATTCCAAAATCAGAAAATATCAGAAAAGGAATTCATAATTATAAATGAATATAAATTAATCATAAAATACACATTGAAAATCGAAAATTCATTCATATAATTAATAATCAGTATTCATTTAAGTCAAATTGCTAAAAAGGAGATGGTTATGGTGTTCAAAAAGAGCTCAAAAATAGGCTTTACAAGTTTGATTTTTCTGTTTTCTAGCGGTTTCGCCGAAGAGCATAAAAAGCCGTTTGTATTGGCTTATTTGCCAAATTATGTCGGCTATTTTAATAATAATACCGTCAGTAACTCATTGTCGATGGCCGGTCATCCTATTCCGCAGCCTTCCTATATAATACCTGGAATCATTAAGGGCTATCCGGCTTTTGATAACAATGAAGTTATTATCGAACAACAATCTATTTATAATAAACACCTAATGGATACGATCGAAGGTATTGATGCCTTGTCCTATGGCTTTTTTCAACCTCAAGATGATGGAACGTTTCGCTTTAGTGACTCATGGTCTGATTTTAAAAATTCAGATTTAAGTGGAAATGGCTTGTGCAATACTGCTGAGGCGCAGCGATTAAAGATCTGTTACCGAGATGGCGCCCCTCCTTTTACAGGGGGCGCCACTACGGATGCACAGTGTTGGGGAAATGTTTGCTACGGGGGATTTGAGGCATTTCTTGCTCTAAATAACAGCGGTGAGAATCTAGAGCATTATATCAGTGTTGGCGGCTGGACCTATCGCAGCCTCATGGACCAGCTCGTTGCTAAAAATGGCGAAATTAATACAAATAATCTACAAAATTTTAAAGATGTTATTCAATATCTTCACAGTAGAGGCGTTTCAGGCGTCGATCTTGATATTGAGTTTGATGATAGTGCACATGGTTACCAGCAAAGTCTGCTGCTTAAAGCACTGGCTGAAAATAATCTCGTGTTCGATGTGAAAAATATGGGTGTTGACATCGCTATTACCATTCAGGCAAATCCGATGATGCTAGAAGGATTGATGGATAATGGTTGGCTTCAATCATGGTTTGAACAGGGGCTTGACCATTTCAATCTCATGACCTATGACTTCCATGGTGCTTTTGACGGTATTGGTCGTCATACTGGCTTTCATTCCAGCTTGTTTGCATTGCCGGATAGTCCATATGGTGAGAGCGAGTTTTCAGTAAATAAAGCAGTGAATGCGTTGTCTGGATTGAGTTTGGCGCAAAAATCCAAAGTCAATATTGGTCTTCCTGCCTATTCCCGTGCCGGATTAACGGAGATCTCAGAGGATAACAGCGGGCTTTTCCAGCCTATTGGAACGACTTCTGGCATTGTCCCTGGCGACCTTGATGCGACCTATTGTGATAATACTTTCATGCCTGAAAATGCGGAAAATCAATGCAGCGGCACGTTCAGTTATGGTTATATTTTATCGAATATGTTAACGCCAAATGGATCGTTCACGAGCAAGACTTGGGAGTATACTGACCCTGATTCAGGCAAGACTTATTCCATAGGCAGTACGCTGTTTGGAAAATCTTGGCAGGCAGCTACATCAACGGTTATCTATGATGGTGATACGCCAACAGCTATGCCACCAGCGAGTAACAATCAGGGGGTATATGAGAATGTTTTTATGGCCTATTTAACCGCAAAAGATGCTTTTTCTTATGGTGAATATGCCAAAGCCAAAGGGCTTGAAGGAATGATACTTTGGACCGTAAATACCGATGTGAGCTATAGCGATAAAACCAATTCTTTGATTTATAATTTTCGACAGGGGTATCAATATAGTGAGCCGGCTCCAGAAGAGGTCTCTATTTTGTGGGAAAGTAGAGGCCTGCCAAGCACTGCAAACACAGAGTCAGGCTTGGTTACCGTTGATGCGGAATTAGTCAACGCCACGGCTGGTAACTATATTGAATATAGCTGTCGCAATCTCAGCAACGAGCTGGCTTCTTGTCGTATGGCTTCAGATGGCAGTTTTAGCTTAACAGGTGCAAATATAGGTGATAATATCGTCGTTACAGCCTATGACTTTTTACAGGAAGCACAGTCGGTTGACAGTGCCATTATTACGATTGAAGAGGCAGAGCCACCAACGGATGATATTATTACCGGCGTGACGTTATATGGTGAAATACAATATTTTCAGGTCTACTCCCCTATCTATATCTTGCCACGTGACTGGTATCACAGCTACAACTTAGGTGTGATTAATCTGAGTGAAAATCCAGTGGTCGTCAGTCCTTGGCTTTTGGGTTGGGATTTGTCACGTGCGATAACCTGTCCGCTGCCTGAGAGCGATGATGCCGTTCAATACACGATTTCAGGTTCATGGTATAGCCTGAGTTGCACGATCAGTAAAAACTAACCTGCCGGGATATTCATCTCTGGCTTTCGCAGAGCTTAAGCCGTTCGATGGATTTAATACTACCCCGTCGAGCAAGCTCGCCACCCCACTGGTGAAGGGGAATAGTTTGCCCCTTTCGGGCCTTTCTCACCCCGCTTCACTAATGAAGGGGAATTTATGTCAGACACGCTTCTTAGTCAATCTCATAGATTCGTTAGATTATTTTTTTTAAGCTTAGTATTTATAATCTTTTATTTATTCTAAATAACAATATTGAGAGTTTATTTTATTCTTAATTGGTATATTATTTGACCTGTGAACGATAGCATTTCAGTTGAGCTGTTGCCACATAATGGATGAATTAAACAAGTAAACGACTTAATTTAAAATTTAGGAACGCGCTCAAAATAACTTCCCATTATTGTATTCATATTGTTCATAC
>JBMSHD010000047.1:0-15662 GCA_049416425.1 Francisellaceae bacterium
TATAGCGATTGAAGGTACAGTTTATGGTTCTTTATCGATGCGTAATGTATCATATAACAACTCCGCAAGCCGCCTGAGTAAAACTGACACTTGGTGTCCAGTATTTGACGTTGGCTAACAGCATGATATTGAAGGCCTCTTTGACACCCTCAGCATAGGCATTGGCAATACCCGCACTTTGATTAGCCTCTGCCCAGTCGCTGGCGATCAGATAAAATGCCTTGTTGAACACGCCACTGCCAGTATGAACGATATAGCTTTGCGACCCACCAGAGGAGTTAACCACATCGGCATAGCTTATTTTACAGCTATCCCCTGCCAATGATTTATCGAGGCAATCGGCTGAAATACCGTCTTTAGAAGGCTCATTCATATAACGAAGGGCAACGTCTTTAGAACCTTTCATAATCGTCTCACCAAGTCCCCAGCCAATTTGATTTGCCGGATCATGAGGATAAAAACGCTGATAATCTTTTTCATTCTGGCTCAAAAGATAAGCCCGAACGGTTTGACCTGCCATATCGGAAAAGGCTTCATTGAGAGAACCCGACTGATTTGAATAAATAAGCCCCGAATGCTGCTCGGTAAACCCATGGCTGACCTCGTGACCGGCAACATCTAAAGAAACCAGTGGATAAAACGTACTTTGCCCATCACCAAAGGTCATATTCTCACCATTCCAGAAGGCATTCTCATAGCGCTGCCCGTAATGTACGCGCATAATCAGCTGCATGACTGAACCATCGGCATGACTCAAGGCATTGATATCATACCAGTCTTTATACATATCGATGATGATATCACCAAAGTAATGGGCGTCATTGACAGAAGAGTAACCACCGTTGACAGCATCGCCCTGGTTTTCGCCACAGACATATTTATAGGACGTGGTGTCAGAATTATCCCAGCGCTGGTCGAGGTTCACGGTACGAACGCGATCATTGTTCATCACGCAGTTTTTCCCGCTTTGAGTGACATCCAGATAAGGCATGTTGTCCTGCCCATACCAGTACTCCCCCACCTTCTGATTCCCTCCAGGCCCTGTATCTTCGTAATTTTGTATATTATCCCAGCTGCCGATCACATCACCCGTTTTGGCATCGATTCGATACTGCATCCATTTCGGCTGGGCATCGGTTTTATTCGCCCAAAAGCTTACCAGATAGATAAGTCTGGCATCATTGTTTTCTGGTAATATCTGTAATTTTGTCACTGGAGCTCGAGTACTCTCGTAGTTGACCTGATAACCCTCTGCATGTTGATTAAAACTTGAAACCGCCTCGCTGATTGCCTGAATCGATGAAATTTCTGGCAGGGTATCAATACTGAGATTCTTCACCACTAAACCATTGACTCTAGAAGCAGAGTTTATCAGTAAGGCTCTGCTGTCTGTCGCAATAATCGCCTGAGCCCCGACGACTTCAATGCCATTATAAGTCTGTTGATAACGCTTAAATTGCTGGTCTCCAAACTGAGATTGTTTGATGAGATTCAAAGTGTTTGGATTGCGGCTATTCTCAAGCAATAGATGCACTGTATTGGTTTTGACATTATTAATCGCAAAACCATCAATGGCGTCAAGTGAGGCATTTGTTAATATCTCAGGCTGACCGGCAAATACCATAGATGAAGACAATACCAAGACTGACGCCGCCACAATTTTTTTTATTTCCATATTTTGTTCCTTCCACTTATTATTTTGATAAACAGACCTATTGCCTGCTCTTTTATTTTTGGCATATTTTTAATAATAAGTAAATACCGTTATTTATTTTTTAATAATTTTTATCGAAAACAAATTTCTAACAGCCATGATAGGGAGACATGAGTTCACAGGGTTTGTTTTCAGTTCGATATTCTGATCAAGCTTGCAATCAGCTTGGTCTCTGCTAAACCTTATGATATTCACATTGAAATGAGCGCTTTGAAAATGTCATTGACTTGGCGAATTCTGCTTGGCATTATACTGGGATTTGTCACCGGACTTATTCTTCACCCTTTTGCCCAAAATCAGTGGATAAACGATCTCATCACCGATGGCCTGCTTGATATTATCGCCAGCATCTTTATCACCTTGATGAAGATGCTGGTCGTACCGCTGGTATTCACCTCTATCGTCTGTGGTTCCAGCAACATCGGCGACACCAGATCCATTGGCCGCATCGGGCTTAAAACCATCGTTCTCTATCTTTTTACCACCGCCATCGCCATAAGCCTTGCCCTTTTAATCAGCACCAGCCTTAATATCGGCACAGGAGCAAATTTTGTTATCGATAAAAGCATGCTTAATGTCCCTCCTCCACCGGCTTTAAAAGAAACCCTTCTGGGACTGTTCACCTCCAATCCTATCTCCTCACTGGCAGAAGGACACATGTTGCAGATTATCGTCTTTGCACTTATGTTTGGTGTTGCGATTAATTTCGCCGGTAGCAGCGGTACCCGAATCAAGAGTTGGTTTGAGGACATCAACTCAGTCATTATGGCTTTGGTATCTATGGTAATAGCCCTGGCGCCCTATGGTGTTTTCGCCTTGATTGCACGGCTGGTTATTGAAACGGAACTCTACAAGCTTCTTTATTTATTTGGCTATTTTTTCACCGTTGTTTTTGCGCTGTTTTTTCATCTTTTCTTCACCAATGGCTTGATTCTGCTGTTTCTAGCCAGACTCAACCCCTGGCCATTTTTCAAGAAAATGCTGCCGGTCCAACTCTTTGCCTTTTCAACCTCAAGCAGCAATGCCACCTTACCTATAACACTAACCACGGTAGAAGAAAAACTAGGCGTCAGCAACAAAGTCGCCGGTTTTACCATTCCACTAGGCGCCACAATCAATATGGATGGCACCGCGATTATGCAAGGGGTGGCGACTGTCTTTATCGCTCATGTCTATAATATCGATTTAAGCCTCGTCGCCTATATGACGATTATTCTCACAGCCACCTTAAGCTCGATTGGTACCGCCGGTGTCCCGGGTGTTGGACTCATTACCCTGACGATGGTCTTGACCCAGGTTGGCCTTCCTGTCGAAGGCGTCGCTCTTATCATCGGCATCGACCGAATTCTTGACATGTTAAGAACCGCTGTCAATGTCAGCGGTGATGCCGCCGTAACCACCTATATCGCCAAAAGTGAAAAGCTAATCGACAAAAATATCTATGTTAAGTAAAATCAGGCATGATTCGACACTTTTCTGTCGACCAGCGGAATCTCAGGCTTATCAATCATCACATTGTTTAAGATCTGCTCTCTCAACCAAATATTGGCTCTATCGTTATTTGCCATAATCGGCCAGGCGATATAAAAGCTGTGCGGATGTTTTATGGGAAAGAGTCTTATTGCAAGTTTTTTGCGCGAGCGATGCTGATATTCATGTGCAAAAATAAGACCCGTAGTAATAAGTGCCTCAGTTCGAGATAAAAGATTGATCACTTCATGAATCTCGCTCATTCTGAGAATGATCTCCCTGGGATCAGGAGTACCGATGTATTTCAAGACCGGATTATGTTCTGTCGTCAGCTCATGAATCACAATATGCTTTGCCTTGATATATTCATCGAGTGTGAAGCTCTCTTTTTGTAATAAAGGATTTTCCTCTCTGCCAACAACCGCTAAATAGTCTTCATAAAATTTTTTATTATGAAGCTGATCGGCTGGCGCAGATAGTCCCAAAAGCAAGTCAAGATCAGGGTATTCCTCTGCATCCGCCGGATAATAATAATCGATGGGAATAAACTCCAGCGTCACCGGATAATCGAAAAGCACCTCTAAAATCCGGGCTTGGGTAGTATATTTTGTGATCTGCGTCACACCGATACGAAAATGGTGTTTACGCTTATAAGGATCATACGCTTTTTCTCCATTTATGCTACTGAGAATACCGACTATTTTTGCAATCTCCGGTAAAAGGCTTTCGGCTTTTTTTGTCGGCATCAATGTATTTTTTCGGCGGATAAAAAGCGGGTCATTAAAGATCTCTCTGAGTCTGACCAAGGCATTGCTCACAGCAGCTGGCGTCATAAACAGCTCTTCGGCCGCCAAAGTGACCGACCGCTTCCTCATCACACTGTTGAAGACACGGAGCAATAAAATACTGAGTTTATCAAGATTACTCACCTTGCCGCTCTCTTTGTTTGACTCCAAATGCGTCTTATTTTTTTTAAAATTATAAATATCCATTATCATTATTCCTGGTTACTGTTATTTCTAAATTTTCTCCGGATGCATAGAGAGCAAGATTATCGGCAATAAGAGACTGCTGTTCTAAATAAGACATCCTGGTGTTGATTCCAGAGACGACTCCAGTATCGTTGTTGCTTACATCACTCCAAACTGTAACAATCATGGCCATTGCAAAAAACAGCGACAACAGCAGAAGTTTGGAAAATCTACTACGCATGGCCATATCTCTCCCTTAGCCTATTTTTCTGACCTCAAGCTTATTGAGCTTGGTCATGTTTTTATAATCGTTATCGATATAGTAAGAGCTCAAGCCCATTGATTGCCAAGACGAGCCATTCCAGTAGTTGAAATTCACCCCAGCTCCAGAACCGAGGCTATATTGATTCTTGCCGCTGACATAAAGATAACCGGAAACGGGATCGGCATACATTGCCTGGATATCAGTTGATCTAAGACTGCTGTTACCGATCATCTGCTGCCAGGTTCCTGATACCGGTTGCCACTTGGCAAGGTATTGATAACCCATCTGCCCCGTTTTGGTAAAAGCGCCCTGTACATAGAGATTTCCCTGACCGTCGGCTGCCATGTTATAGACCTTATTGTTGACTCCGGTTTTGCCATATTGATCGACAAGCGGATGCCATTGTCCATTATCAAACCTTGTGATATTATTCACAAAACCATTGTATTCACTAACACCAGAAATCCTGGAAATAATGCCACCTGCATAGAGGCTTCCATCTGATGAAACACCCAATTTATCGATATTGAGAGGATTATAATACTCAGGATAACTGCTGCTGATATCCGGTTTTGCCAATTGTTTAAATTGGCCACTGTCGATATCATATTGAAAGCTATAGGCAGGCGCACCTTCTATATTTTCAGATTTTCCAAGAGTTGATAGATATAAACGGTTTTTATTCGGATCATAGGCCATACTGTTGGGCGTATCCATAGCCCCTTCAGGAATTGTTATCGGCTGCCAGCTATTTCCATCAAATTTCAATAGTGTGGCATCCGGATTGTCCTTCAAGCCTTTACCTTTATTAATACCGATATAGATATTACCTTCCCTGTCAAAGAGCATATCTCTTATCATCCCGTTAGGATTAACCACATCGTCTCCCGATAAATAAACACTGAAATCTCGACCGTCCCATTTCATGAAGGAAAAATTCTGCAGAGAAACTTTCTTGTTTTTGTTATCGACATAATAGTAGGCATCATCGGTGAAATAGATGTCACCTTGGGCATTGACGACCATCTCATCAGCAAAAAAGTTGCCGACACTGTTGGCATGATCAATCAGATTCGACCACTTGCTACCATCCCAGGTATATACATTATTCAACGAGCGAACGATGGCGATTAGCTGCGCCGATTGACTGAGCTGATAGGTTGCCTGATCGTTACCATTCACCAAGATCTCAAGATTGGCACGAGCCATGTCACCGATGGCCACCTCATCACCATGGGTATAGACGTAACATTGCCCTTCCGGTTCGATGGTAACTGTCGTTAGCGTCGGATTAACTCCATTATTAAAACAGCTATCCGGACAGCTCTCTGGTGTGCACCACGGACCTATGCCAGTGGCGGCATTGTTACCGTTATAGATGCTAAATCCAGAGGACACAGTAAGACCCAGATTCGCCGGTTTGTCGCTGTTGTTACCGACTTCGATACGCTTGACGCTATAGTGAGCGAAATCCTTATCATATTGGCTATAAAGTGTGCCGGGGGTGACGACCTGAAAATCCTGGCTCGCCATAATCTTACCATCATCGGCTTTGATATTGAGGCTATAGGCATGATCGTAGTCATCTGCATCGGTGGCTGAGATTTCAAGCTCACAGAAGTTGCCCTTGATTAGGGTGTCATTAAGATAATTAAGGCAACTGTTTCTATTATCACTGTTGTCCAGAACGTTAACCGCCTTAGGCATCTGGCCATCTGTGGCACTGGCTGTGATCGTGTAATCCGCTCTATCGTGAGAAAGCGCCAATGGAAAAGCATCCTTATTAAAAATCTTGATTGTCTGTGGATTCGAGCCCAAAACAACAACTCCCTCTTCTATGCTCGGTGTGCTAGAAGGAAGGACAACCGGAATGCTTAAATCAAATTGATTCCCATAGACGTCTTCTACGGTGATGCCAATGCCGGCGCTGGATTTGGCATTATCGTCAAAATTAAAGACGATTTCGCTGTCTTGTCCCAGAATAGCATTTTCTTCTGGCTTGCTGAGAATCGACACACCGGTCCCCGATAGCGCCTGATCATCGATAGCAATCAACCTCAGCGCGCTGTCGCTGTCACTCTCCAGTGGATAGCTATACAAGCCAGGCTCTAGAGGAGTAATGCCATCGCTCATATTGATCAGTCGGTGAGGATTGACGATGGGATAGGGATCGATAGCATTGGCTGCCGTGACGGCGATTAACTGACTGCTGTCATTGTTGCTCAAGGCCTGGTAGTTTTGATCGATATAATCCTGGACTTCGGCACTGGTATCAAGCACAAGCTTAAGCTCGGCCGAGTCACCGGCTTCAAGATAGGGAATCGTTAAGCTTGAGCTCTCTGGCAATACATGATCGGCAAGTGAGCCTGGCAACACAAAATGAACATTGTTCAGCGCTTCAGAACCATTATTGACCACGCTTACAATGCCATCATCACCGGCTTGAATCGACAAATCACCGGAATCAGGATAGTTGAGTTCAAAGGATTCGAGATCCTGGCTATTACTCTCAACAATTTTAGCGGCGATGGGCGTGTTGATTTCTTTACCATCCACTTTCAAAGGAATCATCATGCGGTATTGCCCGTCTCTGACATCTGGCATGATGGAGAAATTCAGTTGACAACTTTCACCCGCCTCGATGCTTCCAGCACAATCACTGCCTTTAAAAATCACACCTTCAGGCAGGCTATCTGGCGTCGTTATATCGACAGACTTGTCGCCGTGATTGCTCAGCTTAAGGCTTAAGAAGGCTTTGCTGTTTTGCTTCATTACCGATGGGATGGGCTGACTCACACTAACTGCTATGGGTTCGGCGGATATCGATATATCCACAAGCTTCTCTTCTACAAGGTTGTTAACCGGATTAAGAGCGATATGGATCTTTTGTCCATCGGCCTTATTGCTGACCCTAAAGGCCAGACGACAGCTGGCTCCAGGCATCACCATCGTGCCATCTGTACAAGTACTCATTGCACGATCAAAGCTGCCCCCCTCTGGCAGCGAGCCGAAATAATTTTTTTCATCTGTTGATGGCCTCAAACCAAATACACCATTATTCGTTAAAATGGCATAATCGGTGAGCGTATCGGTATTTCCAGGCATGGGGGCATGAAAAGTCGTGCCGGTGATGGTGATATCATCCGCATTTAAGCTGGTATCAACATAAATGGGTATCGCGACATGATGCCTGCCCAAGCTGTCCTTATATTCAACAACGAGCTCACCGTGCTGACCTTCCTCCACCGAAGGCGATACTTTCATTGGCAAAGAGACGCTGGATTGGCTGGCAAAATCAAAATCTGCCGCACCCTCAAATTCAACCCCAGGGTAGCTTGAGCCGATGCTGATCACTCTAAAATTGGCATCGGTGATGTTTTTGAGATCTATTGTGCTATTTGTCCTGTTAAGGCTTGTGCTCTCGGCAATAAATGGTGCTGTTGATATCATAAGATCAGGCTTGGCAGGAGCAAGATTGGCCGAGCCGACACGGATAACCTCACCGGTCTCACCATTGCTCAAAAGCGACTGATAGTGAGTTAAGATCTGTTGTTTGAAGCTGATACCATTGACCGTATAATCGGCAGATGGCAGGGTGATAGTAAAGCGATGACTCTCACCGGGTTGTAAGGATTGAACCGCCTCAGGAAGGTTTGAAATATAAGGTGCTAACCAGTTGGCAATGACAAGCCCGGCATTGTTCATCGGCTCATCGGTATCATTCTTTAACACGACAGAAGCCGAAGCTTTGGGTGAAAAATCAACCGCCTTTGTAATTGCTGGTGTCTCTAGGTCTGAGTCTGTCACAGGCACAACCTTAAACTTAATATCTTGTTGACTTGTGATAGGCGTGTTAGTCGGTTTTATTGTGACTTTAAGCTTATCGTTATAATCAAAAGCCTCACTATTATCCTGAATCTCAGGTGCCGTATAGCGTAAATAGAGCCTGCAACTTGGGGAATTTGGGCTTAACCAGGTAAATGAACCACCCGCCTCACAACTATCGGGTTGACCTTCAATCATACTGAAACCTTCAGGTAAGTCGATGTTCTCGATTTTCACGGCATCTTGGATATCTTGAGAATTAATCGAAACCTCAGCGATCAGACTCAGGCTTTGTCCAGAAATGATGCGAGAAGGCATCGGCGTATGAAGCATAATCGCAACCTCTCCTGATGCAATGTACAGTGGAATGCGTTTATTCTCGGTGAGGTTATCATAAATCGGCATAATCAAGCTAAGCGGATTGGTTTTCTGATCCAGCGGCACATATTCTGCCGATAACCACAGGCTGCAGGTTTGACCAGGTTCAATGCCATCTTCGGACGCACATCCATCATCTAAGGTTAAGCTGGCTACGGCCACATTATCGCCCAAATTATTTTCAATACGATAATTAGAGAGATCTTTATCAGGATGAAAAACAAACTCTGATTCATTGGTAAGCCTAATGGGACTCAAAATAGTAGACTGACTGTTATTTAATGTAAATAAGATACTGTTTTGAACCGTCAATTGATTAGGCGTAATACGGTTATCAATGTCAAGATCAGAATTAAGCTGATAGGCATTGCCAGCATCATCTTCATAGTCAATGGTTAAAACCGTGTCGGGCTTAGAGCTTGGCGTTAACTTTAAAAAAATAAGATCCTGTGATTCTGGAGCCACTTGCAAAGATTCGGCCAAAACGTTGACACCATCGGCATGGATGGCCGTTATATGGAAGCTGCTTCTTGTCGGATTATTAAGCCCCAAGGTATAGCTCTTACTGGTGGTGTTTAGTTGCAGATTCGTTTTTTCAAATGACAAAGGCGAAGACTTAATCGCAATTTCGGGTATAATCGGGCGCATATTAGCCGCTTTAATGGCAATCTGGCGAGTCTGCGCGTTACTGCCCAAGGCCTGTTTTTCACTCTCACTCAGCTGATTCCAAACGGATGCCGGCATGACAAAAGAAAGGGTGGCAGTATGACCGGGTTTTAATTCCTTGAGCCTCATCGAATCACGCTCGCCAATGAGTTTTGCCAACGGTGAGTTTTTCTTAAAGGCAATATGAAGATTGTTAAGCGTTTTAGCCGAAGGATTTTCCACTGTAAATTTTACCAAAGCATGCGGATAGATGGAAATTTCATCACCGTCAAGCTTAACTCGACCCAGGATATTATCATTGGCAAAGGCTTTTTCTTCGGCAATAAAGCTGGTATCAAACGGCACAGAAAGTGTCTCACGAGAGGTTTTAATCTCAATGGCGTCTTTAATGTTTTGCTCAATGGTGCTTGCCGCTTCAAGCTCAATAACACAACTGTCACCGGCATCTAATTCGGCTCCTTTTTGGGTCTCGGTATTCCAGCAGGCGTCTTTCTCATCGCCATTTGTGATGGTAATGGCTCCATCGGATAGCTTTGGCGTCGTCACCCCTAAAATATGCGTATAACCCTGAGATTCTCCGACGCCTTGAATGTTGAATCCCGAAGCCTTTTCTTCGGCCGTGACGACAATTTCCATGCCAACCGTACTATCGGTAATCACGGCATTAGGCACACTGATACTCTCAATGGCTGTTGCCGGAACAATCGTTGGCGTCGACGGATCGTTATTGCTGTCATCGGTATCTGAGCTGCTACCGCCTCCACCGCCGCAGGCGGCCAAAAGCGCTGTTGTCAATAATAAGCTACTCAATTTAACGGTTTTTGATTGTTTCATCTGTATCTCCACTTAATACTCATTCACACAATTTCATTATTTATGACTGATTTTCAGTCATTTACAGAATGCATTTTACGCATATTCTTGATGAAGAAAAGTTTATGACACGATAAATAAAGGAATTAAAATAGTGCTGACTGGTGATCTAACATAATTCTTAGATAGCTATAAAATTTCGACTATTCTGTGATCGTCGATACCCGCCCCAAAGCCAGGCTATGGATATAGCCTCCTGTGTTATCGCCAGGGTTAGCCGGCATGCTAAGATCACTCCAGGTATCGGTTTTGCTATTATATTTGGCAACCACTCCATCCTTGCCACTGACAAAGAGGTTGTCTTCATCATCCATGACCGCATCACGAATAAAATTATTGGAAAAAAGATGATTCGGCCCTGAGCCAATATTTGACCAGCTGGCACTATCAATATTGTATCTGGCGACATAAGCGTCGCCCTCGGCGTTTTGAAACTCACCGCCCATATAGAGATTTTCTCCCTCTTGGTCTGAGACGACAAAATAGACTTGTCTGCTTAAAAACGGGGCTTGACTCGGCCCTGAACCCAGATCTTTCCAGAGATTATCGGACTGATCATACTCGGCAAGATAGGTATTTCCTGCCTCATTTCTAAAATCGCCGACAACGTATAATTTATCGCCAATGGATAGAGTGTCTCTGAAAGCACGATTAAAATCGCTGCCTGGAACATGCCCCCAACTGCCATTAGTATGCATAGCAATAAATGGATCCGAGTCTGGTGAGTCATAGGCATCTGATCGATCAAAATAACCGGCCGCATAAAGATTATCATCCGTATCGAAATCAATCGTCCAGATGTATTTGTTGAAATTATCCCCTAAATCCTGCCAGTCATTGCCGTTGAAATGAGCAACATAACGATGGCCCTTTACATTGATAAAATCGCCGCCAGCATAAAGCTGTCCTTTATGATCCAGACTCAAGGCATAGATATCACCATTGGCCCTGAACCCCTCCAGTTCTGACCAGACGCCATCGTCATATCTGGCGATAAAACGCTCACCTTCATCCTCTTTAAAACTTCCAGCCGCATAAATCCTGCCTTCATCATCGGCAACCAGATTGAGTATGATATTGTTAAACGGCGTATTTTCAGGCCCATCACCGATATCCTGCCAACTGAAGCCATCAAATCTTGCGACATACTGATGGCCATCGGCATCGGTGAAACTGCCACCGGCATAGAGATAGGTTTCATTATCGATATGAAAGCGTTTACTCAGCGAACCATTCCCTAGCCCCATCACGCTCAATTCAGCCGTGACCGGACTGCCAAGAGTGCCAAAACCAGAGCCTTTGACATAGATGTAGCAGACTCCTGCTGTTTCATTATCGGCTTTTGATAACATCAGCGAATAAGCCGTTCCGGAATCGGGTATTGGATTTGTCTTGCTAAAGCAGGAATCAGGACAACCTGCTGTCGTGCACCAGCTTTGATCCGCTCCCTGATCATAGATATCATAAATCCCAGGAATTTGTGTTTTATCGATATCTAAACGAATGGCGCCGTCTTTATCACCGGCATTTTCGATCTTTATTTTCTTGACCGTTGGACTGATGGCAACGGTATCGACACCTGCCGTTAAGGCCTTGCTGCCCTTTTGAAGACTGAAGTTATCCGAAAGCGCATTGATATTATTATGAGCCGAAATCTTCATCACATAAGAAGCCGCCGATGCCGTCGGTGTTTTATTCGAAATAATGCCGACATAACAGACCGCCCCCTTAGCCAGAGTGTGGTTCGCACAGGCCGGAACTGAGGACTCGGGTAAGGAAGTAAATAAGCCATTATCGAGCGGATCGGCCCCACCATCGCTGGAATCAAGAGACATAAACGCAGAAGTTAGCCGCTCAAAACGCGCCGTAAATCCCGATGGATCATCATTAATGATGCCAATATTGGTCAAAACCGGAGTCCCATTTTCCGCGGTTTCTTGAACCAGAAGCTCTGGGTTGAGCAAGGAAAGCGTGACAGCGGCAGGCACGAGTTTGCTTGGTTGTCTATCCGTGCTGAAAGCATTGGCTTTCGCATCTTTATAACTGAGCGTCACCGGATTCTCCATACTCAAGGCATTCGCATTTGCCGTATAGGCTATGCTGCAACTTTGACCCGGTTCAATAACACCTCCACGAACACAGCTTCCCGTATTCTCCAGTGTATAGCCATAATCTGCCAATGCACTATCGGCGGTGATAGACTCAATCGTGATAGCCTCATCACCATGATTGGTGAGATACTGTTCAAAGCCACCGATCGCATCGACCATTGTCGTTGCCGTAAAGGCGGCTGGAATCATATCAACGTCAAACCCGGAAGGCGAAAAGCTATTAATATTAACGCCCTTTAGCGTGATTAATGGCTTATTCTGGCTGTCACGATTAATCCGCAGCTTATCGAGATAATCATAAAGCACGGCTTCGGCTTCAGCACTCAAACGAAAACTGAATGTGTGAGCAAGGCCGATTGACAATATTTGATCACTCTTTAACTGTTTGGATTCACTATCCCAGCTGCCACCACTGAAGCTATCGGCGTCGATCATAGCCAGAATTTCATCCGGCAGATTGGATAAATCCAGTGCCAAACCATAAATAGGCTTATCGTTATGATTGTCTATGCGAAAGCTCACGGTGGCATCTGGCGCAAAGGTGGGTGTATCGCCTAAGCTATCGATGCCATTGCTCAGCTGCCCATCTGCCTTAAATTCAACCTCTATGGCTGCACGCTGAGTCTTGCTTACCGCTCCTGTGGTCGAGACAATAATATCACCGGATAGGCTGACATCGGGCTGATCTGAACTGACATAATAATGAAGAGTACAAGACTGACCAACAGAGAGGCTGGCACCGGATGTTCCATTCCAACAAGTGCCACCGGGCTCAGGTTGATTGCTATCGAAACGGCTGTTGACGTTTTCGGCAGCTGGCACAGAAACATTACTGATGGTGATATCATCGGCGTTTAAAGCCTGATTGGTTTTGGCATAGCCAAACTTCAACGCCTGATTATAACTTATGGTTGAACTAAACTCAGCCGTCTGACCACTGACGACTTCGGTGGGCAGGTTGCTGTCTATGCTAATGCTAAGATCACCGGTGGTTACCTCATTATCATCGCCTGATGAACCGCCACCACAAGCCGCCAGAATAATGCTGCTTATCAATAAAGTACTGAGCTTTATCAGCCTTGATTGTTTCATTTGTTTCTCCGTGTTGCATTATTATCGAGTGAAAAGCGATGTTTCCTTCTTGCTTAAACGCTTGCTAGAAATGCTGGGTAAGCTGAGGTGGCTTCAAGAGCGATAATTAGATTAAGCTCCTCCACGACTATGTGGTTAATTTAAGCTTGCTGATGCCTCCACGCGTATAGGCGTAAAGCGTATGGGTGCTTTTATCAATTTTGACATCACTGACATAATTGCTGCCTAACCCATCAGCAACGGTATAGATTTTTTCAAAGCGGCTGGTATCTGGATTAAACACGGCAACACCGCCGCCATAGGTAGCAACATAGACTAGTCCGTCATCGTCAACAAAAGTGGCTCTGACTTGATCATTTGGCAGATCACTATTCGCCATGGTATAGGTGAGGCAGCTGTCTTGTCCGGAGCTGCCAGCCAGTGGGTTATTAAGCACTGTCAGTCCATCCGCATTGTATCGGTCATAGTTTGCATAACCGATATAGAGATTATCACGAAACGCATCATAAGCTAAATTATAGACCTCATTCTCAGGCAGAATGCATTTGGGCCCGATATTGGCGTTGGTATAATGAATCCAATTTCCATCATCGACTGTCATGTCTTTATCAATATATAAACCACCATTTTCTGTCCCGGCAAAGAGCGTATTTCCATTGACCAGAACCGAACGAACACGATAGTTTTCCTGATTTGAACCAACGCTAATCACCTTATCGATGCTGTTGGTGTTTAGATCAAATACACCAATGGCATCGTAGGCACCGGCATATAACTTGTCACCCACGGGATATAAATCCCAAACTTCCGGATTATTGTCATCGTAACTCTCGCCAGGAATATCGAAGCGCACGGATTGCCAAGTGGCACCATTGTCTACGGAGTACTGCATCTTATTTTCGGTTCCTGCATAGATCCTGTCGTAATCAGGCGCATAAACCGCCATGATATTGCCACTGAGATAGCTGGTCCAATTAGCCCCCCCATCTAATGAACGAGACAGCCCACCTTCTACAGAACCGATATAAATGGCATCATCTTTTACAAAAAGATCTAACCCTCTCATCTCTGCCGGGGTATTGCTATTAAAGAGTTCTCCTCCCCAGCTGCTTCCACCATCTGTGCTGATGGCTAGTCCTGACTTATACATCATGACCACAATCTTATCCCCATCGACATAAAGCTCATAAATAAAATTGGAGGGAAGACCATCGGCTGTGGTAGCCGTATGCCAATTTCCCTGGGCATCTCTTATCGACAAACCCTGTTTGGTTGCCACATATAATTTGTTATTGGCATAGACCAGTTCGCCAATATCATGACTGACAAGTCCACTGTTAGCCGTTGTATACTGTGAGAAACTATTATTATTAAGATTAAACATCATCACGCCTTCCTCGGTAAAGGGACTGGCGAAATAGAGGGTATTATCACCAAAGGCAACCTCATAGGTATTTTCCTTCGAACTAATTGGGCTGCCTGATCTGGCCAGGATATTCTCCCAACTGCTCCCCCCATTTCGAGACAGAAACAGACCATTTTGTGTTGCCACGGCAATATTGCTGCCATCGACGGCAATATTATAGGCAGAATTTCCATCCAAATATTCACTAACCGTCTTGCTATCGGTGTGAAAGACCATAAAGCCATTGGATCCTACTCTGGGGATATAGACGTCATTGCCTTTCACCGTCATATTATATTTATGCATCTGTGCCTCACCTTCTTTGGGACGCAGACTACCTAACGGGAAATCGCTGCTGCCATCATCCTTATAAAAAGTCCAGCTTTTGGTAAAATCATCACTGATGCCAAGACCGGCATCGGTGAGGATATAAAGCCTGCCATTGCTATCAAAATGTGCGGCAGAGACATAGTTACTCACCAAACCATCAACAACCGTAATCGTCTTCCAAGTCTGTCCTCCATCCTCAGAAACGGACAATCCACCGCCCAGAGTTGCCAAAACAACATAATGCTTATCACCATCGAGATATTCTGTATAATCACCAATATTACGATAAGGCAGCGTATTCGATTTTTTATAAAGATCCACAGGAACGGTGTAAAAACCGCTAAAGTTTTGAATGTCCAACTTGTTATCAACAGCCGTCGACTGATCAGAATCAATGCCGATCGTGGTCGTCAGCGTATTATAATTCATCACCACCCCTGGGTCATAATCAAATACGAATTGACAACTATCACCATCAGCCAATGAAGCACCACAATCTTCACTCTTGGGAACGCGCGCAAAATAACTTCCTTTTTTTCATGGCGAAATATCTTCCAATTTC
>JBMSHD010000048.1:0-15601 GCA_049416425.1 Francisellaceae bacterium
TAATAGCTAACAATGGGCAAGTGCCAGCTGACGTAGCTGCAGTACTCGGGGGGCTGAACAAGACACTTGATAATGATCAAAGCATAAAAAGATCGGTAGCAGAAAAACGGGCATCGGAAGCAGAAAAACTGGCCAAAGAGCTTGGCCTTGAGTTTACCTATGAAGCGCTTGTTTCCTCAGGAGAGAGTATTGCTCGGATTAGTAAACGATTAGATACCCTGAAACTTTATTTTGATCATCCAGATTATGAATTTGATGATAAGCAAAACAAGCTTCTGGATTCAGCTCTGCCTGGGTATGAGGGTAAATCGTATCGTGATCTTGCAAATATGATCATTGCAATTACGCAAAATAGGCTAAATCCTTTGATTTTTGATTTCAACATCGATATATTGCAAAATGGACATAAAGATGTATTATTGGCTCAAATTAAGCATCATTATCCCTATCAGCTGAGTATGGTCACTAGGGATTTCGCTAAAGATCCGAAGTTTATGTTGGCTGTTGCTAAAGTGAACATGAATTTACTGCACTATGCCGATGTGAGTTTGAAGAAAAATTCGACGTTTATGTTGGCTGTTGCCAAAATAAACGTCGAGGCACTGAATTATGCCAATAAGAGTTTGAAGAAAAATTTTGACTTTATGCTGAGCATTGCCAAGGAAATAGGTGTTGATGCGGCATTAATCTATGTCGATGGGAGCTTGCAAGAACGTTTACTTGATACTGAAGAGGTTGGGTTGTTACTTGTTAAGAATAATGGTTTAGTATTAAAACACCTGCCTAAACATACAAATAATCCCCAAATTGTATTGGCTGCCGTAGAGCAAAATAAAAAGGCCAAGGCGTATATCGGTATGGACTTGCAAGCTAAGATAAATGAGGCAGGCGGGTTTGACGAATTCAAAAAACAGCAGGTTAAGAATTCTACCAGCGATCGCCACGAAGCTTTACCCTTCTTGTCGCATTCAAATTCACCATTTGAACCTAGTAAGCAGCAAGAAATGAGCTGATTTTAATGAATCTTCAAAAGGGATATTGAGAAAGATGACTTAAAGACGATGAGACTGTTTGTCATGATGCAAGAGGACTAGGGCGATTTTTAGGAAAGCGAGCTGAATTAGTAGGAGGTGTTGCATTTAATTCTTTTATTTCATAAATGGTAGATTTTTTTGTTTACATGACCTAATATGGTGTCACTTTTTAAAAAGATCACACCGGTTGGATATTCTATAATGAATTATGATGTCGATATTAATGAAATTGCCAATTACAACACGCACAGCGCTGATTTAAAGTTAGCGAGTACTGCTTTAATTATAATCGAAATGCAAAACAGTTTTAAAGGCGATATTATTTCTGACAGGCAAATCAACAATGTTAGAAAGTTGATCAACTTCTCTGATGATAACCACATGCTCAAGATTTTTGTTCAGCATGACGATAATGCAACGTTTTCTTATAATATGATTGACTGGTGGGGTGGTGATAAAATTGAGAAGTATAGTGATGCCTGGGAGATCATGGATGAGTTTAAAGCGGATGCAAAGACCATTGTCCATAAAAACCAATACAGTGCCTTTCATAATACTAACCTTAACGAATTACTTAAGCAAAACAAAATATCGGACGTCATTATCTGTGGTGTGATGACAAATTGCTGTTGCGAGACGACGGCTCGTGATGCGTTTATGCATGGCTATAATGTCGTTTTTGCTCATGATGCAACGGGTACGATCAACGCGGATTTACATCTGGCAGCCATTAAAAATATAGCCTTTGGTTTTGCTTCCGTACTCAACACGGAATGCGTATGTCGGCTAGGTATTAACAGCAATTAAAATTATACGCAATTGAAGTCAGGATTTAACTTGATGATTCTTCGATAGAGTCTGGCGTTACGGTAGTATATAATGGCAAAAACGATGTGAATAGAAGGAAAGACAGTGAATAGTAACTTTCTGTCAATTGTGGTCTGTCCGGTGTGTAAATCAAGCTTGATTTACGATAGGAGCAAAGCAATTTTAGTCTGCAAGGCCGATAAACTGGCCTACCCGGTCAAAGATGGCATTCCGGTGATGCTGGTTGAAGAGGCGGTTAAGCTCAACATCGAGGACGTCAAGCAATATGGCTAGGCATATCATCATCCCGGCTAGATTAAAATCGACGCGTCTGCCCAACAAACCGCTGTTGGATATCGCCGGAAAACCGATGATCATGCATGTCTATCAGCGTGCACTTCAGTGTGGATTTGACAGTGTGACCGTCGCCACCGACAGCAAAGAGATTGCCGATGTAATCTCAAGCATCAACGCCAAAGTCTGCATGACGGATGTCAATCATGCCACCGGTACAGATCGATTGGCTGAGACTGTAGACAAACTGAAATTGAAAGAAGACGATATCATCGTCAATATTCAGGGAGATGAGCCATTAATTCCGCTTGAAAACGTCAAAGAAGTCGCCGATTTATTGGCAGATAAGCCTGAGGCGTCGGTGGCGACTTTGTGCGAGCTGATCGAAGATGAAGAGGAGATTTTCAATTCCAATGTCGTCAAGGTGGTCATGGATAAAGATGGCTTCGCGCTTTATTTCTCAAGAGCTCCCATTCCCTGGCAGCGAGGTTATTTTGAGCAGAAACAGGCTCTAACCGGCCAGACGTATCGCCATATCGGTCTGTATGCCTATCGCGTCGGTTTCTTAAGACGATTTGCTGAGATGGAGCCAAGCCGGCTTGAGAGTCTGGAGTCATTGGAGCAGTTGCGAGTGCTGTGGCAGGGGGAGAAAATTGCGGTGGCAACGGCAAAGACAAAAACGCCGCCAGGCGTCGATACTATCGAAGATCTTGAGAAAATCCGAGGTTTGATGTCATGAGTTTTAAACTGGATCGTCAACTTGTCGCCGATACGTATCTTTTGCATGAGGCCGATGATTATCTGCTGTTGTTGCATCAAAAGGCATGGGTGCCCTGGTTTATTATTGTGCCAAAGAGCGAGCATAGCGAATGGTATGAATTGAGTGATGCGCTTCAAGACAGAATCAATGGACTGATCAATCGACTCTCTGGCTTTTTAAAACAGAAATTAAATGCCGACAAGCTCAATATCGCCACCATCGGCAATGTGGTGTCTCAGCTGCATATTCATGTTATCGGTCGTTATAAAGACGATTACTGCTGGCCATCGGTGGTGTGGGGGCAGGGGGTATTTAAGCCTTATGCCGACGATGAGCTGAATCGTTTGAGATCGCTATTGAAAGAGCAGGGGATGTTGTTGTGATAACACAAACTATACGGCTTTTGGGAATCGATGAAGCCGGGCGAGGGCCATTGGTGGGTTCCGTGGTTGCCGCCGGGGTGATTCTCCATCCAGACAGACCGATTAATGGGCTGATGGATTCTAAAAAACTCAGTGAAAAGCGGCGTGAAGCCTTGTATGAGGAAATCATTAGCAAGGCCGAAGCCTTTCATATCGCCGAGGCCACTGCCGCTGAGATCGACAGGTATAATATTTTAAATGCCACGCTTCTGGCGATGAAACGAGTCGCCAATGCCCTGGCGGGGCGATTCAGTCATATTGAAGTCGATGGCAATCGTCTGCCGGATTGGGATTATGCGGCCACGGCGGTGGTCAAAGGCGATCAGAAAGTCACGGCGATTTCGGCGGCATCGATCCTGGCTAAAGTCACCCGTGATAGGCAGATGTATGAGCTGGATAAATTATATCCTCAGTATGGCTTTGCCTCTCATAAGGGCTATCCAACCAAACAGCACTTACAGATGCTTGCCGAGCATGGCGCGCTTTCGATTCATCGCTGGAGTTTCTCTCCAGTGAGCGCCTTGTTGCACTAGCTGTTTCCATCCTCTTTAGCCAACGGCTTGATATCTTGAGTTATATCAATTCTTTATGTAATAATTTAACGATGTTGAAATTTATTTTGCTACACTCTGCTTCATGGTCACTTGGAATCTAAATTGTAGACAATGCATGAACTCTCCCTTTGTCGCCACCTGATCCAACTCGTTGAGAAGCAATTAGAAGATGTTCCCGTTAGTCGAGTTGTTGAGAAGGTGATGCTCAGATGCGGCAGCCTGGCTGTCGTGGATGTCTCGGCGATGAGCTTCTGGTTTCCCGTCGTGACTGAATCTACCCGACTAAAGGGAGCCAGACTTGAGATCGTTGAAGATAAAGCGATGGCACGCTGTGGAAATTGTGATCTTGAATTTACGATTAAAAGCCTGATAGAGACTTGTCCGTTCTGCCAGAATCAGAATCTGGAGATAACAAAAGGGCGCGAATTGACGTTAACCGGGATTGAACTTAAGGGAGAATAATCATGTGTAGCACCTGCGGTTGTGGCGATAGCCACCATCATCATGACCATGATCATGTAAGGCAAATCGATCTGGAGAAAGATATTCTTGATATCAACAATCACTATGCACAACAAAATCGTGATTTTTTAAATCAGAGACATAGTATCGGTTTTAATTTTGTCTCATCACCCGGATCGGGAAAGACAACGCTTTTAGAGAAAACGATACGTTATCTTACACCACAGTACCCCATAGCGGTGATCGAAGGCGACCAGCATACCGATCTCGATGCACAAAGAATTCGCCAGGCCGGTGCCAAAGCCAGACAGATCAATACCGGGAAGAGCTGTCATCTGGATGCTCATATGGTGGGGCATGCCTTACAAGAGCTCAATATCGGAGAAGGCGGTTTTGTCTTTATTGAAAATGTCGGCAATCTCATCTGTCCGGCTATGTTTGATCTGGGTGAGCATTATCGTGTGGCGATCATCTCGACCACAGAAGGCGATGATAAACCGTTGAAATATCCAGATATGTTTTATGGTGCCGATGTGGTGATCGTCAATAAAACCGATCTTCTGCCCTATGTGAATTTCGATCTTGAATGCTGCGTTGAGGCAATCCGTAAAATATCGTCCAAGGCGGAACTGTTCTTTATGTCAGCCGATAATCTGGTTGGTGTCGATCTGTGGATAGACTGGCTTAAAAACATACACTTATTGCATGGTGAAAAGCCGTCGCTTTCTCGCTAGATGTCAGCGTGAATAGTCACTGAGGCAGAAGATGGGCGATTTATTTCGTAGAATTCTAATCAAGGGTGTGGTTCAGGGAGTCGGTTTCAGACCTTTTATTTATCGCCTGGCCACCAATCTTAATCTCGTCGGTAGCATCAGAAATACACCCGATGGTGTCGAGATCGTGTTGCCTGATCAGAAATCTAAACATTTTCTAGATCAGATGACACAAAACCTGCCGCCGTTAGCGCGAGTTGACCAGATTATTGATCAGGGTTGTGTTGATTTTCAACAGGAAACCAACCGGTTTTTGATCGTTGAGACGACCGAAGGTGCCTCAGGCACGTGCATCTCTCCTGATACGGCCATCTGCGATGATTGCCTTATAGAGCTGTTTGATCCAGGCAGCCGTTATTATCACTATCCTTTCGTCAATTGCACCAACTGTGGTCCCAGATACAGCGTCGTGACCACCATGCCTTATGATCGACCTAAAACAACCCTGGTTGACTTTCCCTTGTGTCTGGCATGCAGCAGTAGCTATAAAGATCCATTGAATCGTCGGTTTCACGCCGAGGCAAGCGCCTGTGGAGAGTGTGGGTCAAGCCTAAGTCATCGACTTTCTGATATCGCATCAAGAATTCAAGAAGGAGATATTATCGCGCTTAAAGGCAACGGAGGTTATCATCTTATCTGTGATGCCAAAAACCAGGAGGCGGTGAGACGCTTGAGAGCTCGAAAACGCCGTTTGAGCAAACCCTTTGCATTGATGGCATTAAATGTGGCCTCGATCAGACAGTATTGTCAGGTGTCTTCGTATGAGCAGGCACAGTTGGAGCAGGCGAGTGCACCGATTGTACTATTGGCGCAAAAGCAAAACCATGGTCTTTTTGAGGCGGTTAATCCTGGCTTGAATCGGCTGGGCTTTATGCTGCCTTCCATTCCGCTGCATCTGATGCTTTTTTATTATCTTTGTGACCGTCCAGAGGGTGCAAAATGGTTGTCACAGTTGAGTGATCCGGTCTTGGTGGTTACCAGTGCCAATTTTTCCGGAGGCAGTATTATAGCCGATGATGATCTGGCCGATGAGGTCTTGACTCAAATTGCCGATGTGGTCGTCAAGCATGATCGAAGCATCGCCATGCGTTGTGATGATTCCGTTGTCGCCGTTTATGAGCAAAATCCGCTGATAATACGTCGGGCAAAGGGTTTTACACCCGAGGTAATCCGATTGAGTGAGTCATTACCAAGGGCTCTTGGGCTCGGTGGACTGTTGAAAAATACCTTTTGTTTTATCGACGGTGATAAGGCATCTCTGTCTCAGCATATCGGGGATCTGGATACGGTCTACAGCATCGACTATTTTCATGAGGTTCTGGCGCATTTTCAGCATTCATTCGGCTTTAAATTTGAGGTTGTGGCCATAGATAAACATCCTGATTTTTATCAGTCTCAGTTTGTTGAATCCTTGAATGTCCCGATTATTGCCGTTCAACATCACGAGGCACATATGGCCTCGGTGATGGCTGAGCATGGTCTGAAGGGAGATGTGTTGGGGCTTATAGTCGATGGTTATGGTTACGGTCATCATGGTGAGGCGCTCGGTGGAGAGCTTGTGATTGGCAATGCGGAACGTGCACGCTTTCACAATGTGGGTCAGCTTTATCCTATGCCGGTGACAGCTGGCGCCTCGCTGGCTCAAGAACCATGGCGAATGGCGATGTTATTATGCCAGAACCTGGGTCTTTTAATTCCGTCGCACCTGATGAAACATTCACTGTCGCAGTCGTTCTTATCGCTTATAAAAACCATGGATACAAGCCAGACAACCACAAGCTGTGGTCGTCTGTTTGATGTTATTAGCAGCCTTTTGGATATCTGTCACATCAATATGTATGAAGGGCAGGCGGCCATGGAGCTTGAGGCGATGGCAGATAGGGATATCGGGTCGATCGATGAGAGTGTCTGTTATAACATCGATGAGGATAATCGGCTGGATGTCAGCACTTTGGTGAAAAAGATATGTGTGATGGCGCATAAGCAACCGCTATCGCTACGGCAGAAGTGCCGTGGTGCCAGTCTTTTTCATAGCCACTTTTCAAAAGCGCTGGCTGCCTGGGTTTGCGAGACGGCTCAAAAAAACAGCATCCATCAAGTCGTCATCAGTGGCGGCTGTTTTCAAAACCGGCGGCTGCTTAGTGGTTTTCTAAAAGCCATGCGATATCATGGACTTGAGTGTTTCAGATCGCAGGCTGTTCCGACCAATGATGGTGGTATCAGTCTGGGACAGGCATGGGTTGCGGCAAAACGATATAAGCATCAACAACAGGAGGTCGATTATGTGTCTGGCAATTCCGGCACAGATAGTGGAAATAAAACAGGATAACAGGGCATCGGTCAGCATCGGAGGCGTCATCAAAGAGATCTCTCTGAGTCTGCTTGATGAAGCTGTGGTGATGGGGGATTTCGTTATTATGCATGTCGGCTTTGCTTTAGCTAAACTCGATGAGGTTCAGGCGCAAAAAACACTGGCTGATTTTGCGAAAATGCTGGAGGAAAAATGAAATATATTGAGGAGTTTAGAGTCCCGGCTGTGGCCAAATCGTTTCTAAGCGAAATCGCCAAAAAAGTTCAAAAGGGGCGATTATATCGGCTGATGGAGTTCTGCGGTGGTCACACACATGCCATTCATCGCTATGGTATTGTCAGTCTGCTGCCGGAGAATGTTGAGATGATTCACGGTCCAGGTTGTCCGGTTTGTGTGTTACCGATTAAGCGAGTTGATAAGGCGATCTGGTTAGCACAGCAGCAAGGGCTTATCTTCTGTAGCTATGCCGATATGTTGAGAGTGCCGGGCAGCAATGGCGAGAGTCTGCTTAAGGCTAAGGCCAGAGGGGCGGATGTGCGCATGGTTTACTCCGTTTTTGATGCGCTTAGGATTGCCAGAGAAAACCCGCAGCAAAACGTCGTATTTTTTGCCATTGGTTTTGAAACCACGACCCCTCCTACGGCGATCGCCATCGATGTCGCATTGGCTGAGAAACTGCCCAATTTTTCCATCTATTGCAATCATGTGTTGACACCAGTTGCCATGGAGGCCATCTTGGCCTGTGATGAGGTGGCAATCGATGGCTTCATCGGACCGTCTCATGTCAGTGTCATCATCGGCAGTAATGCCTATCATGCCGTGGCCGAGCACTATCATAAACCTGTGGTTATCGCCGGCTTTGAACCCTTGGATGTGTTGCAGTCCATCTCGATGCTGGTCGATATGATCAATCAAGGGGAAATTGGTGTTAAAAATCAGTATACACGCGCCGTTATTGCCGAAGGCAATCGGCTGGCGCAGCAGAAGATGGCGCATTATTTTAGTGTCAGAGATCGTTTTGAATGGCGAGGTTTGGGTGATATTGAACTTAGCGCCTTGAAATTAAAGCCGTCCTATGCACATCTAGATGCAGAAGCGCTGTTTTGTATTCCTGAATCCGACGGCAAAGAGCATAAACAGTGTGAGTGCGCCGGCATTCTAAGAGGCGTGAAAAAACCAAAAGACTGCCGTCTGTTTGGGATGGTGTGCACGCCTGAAAATCCGATGGGTGCTTGTATGGTATCTTCCGAGGGCGCCTGCTCGGCGGCTTATCAGTATCAAGGCTGTGAAACAACGTAAAAGGCAAAGAAGACAGTATGAGCATAAAATTAAATTTCAAGAAAGATCGGGTCGATCTTAGCATTGGTGCCGGTGGCAGAGCCATGAATCGACTGGTGGAGTCGTTGATACTCAAAGCCTTTGATAATCAATATCTCAATGCTCGTCAGGATCAGGCGATGTTGCCGGCTATAGGAAAACCGCTGGCTTTTACCACAGACAGTTATGTGGTATCACCGTATTTTTTCCCCGGTGGCGATATTGGTCAGCTTGCCATCTGTGGCACCATCAATGATCTGGCCGTATCGGGGGCGACAGCAAAATATATCTCCTTGGGGTTGATTCTTGAAGAGGGCTTGCCATTGGCAGAGCTCAAGTGCATTATCGAGTCGATGGCAAAAACGGCCAACGAGGCCGGAGTGATGATCGTCACCGGTGACACCAAGGTAGTAGAGAAAGGCAAAGGCGATGGTATTTTTATCAACACCTCCGGCATCGGTGTCATTGACAAAGCCGTTGTTAATCAGCGAAAGCCTGAAAAGGGGGATAAGATCATCATCAATGGCAATATTGCCGAGCATGGCACGGCGGTGATGTCTAAGCGGCGTAATCTGAGTTTTTTGACCGATGTTCAAAGCGATGTTGCCTGGCTTGGTGATCTCATTGGCAGCGTTGCCGATGCCGGGATTTCTGTTAAAACCATGCGCGATCCAACTCGAGGAGGAATTGCTGCGACGTTAAATGAGTGGGCATCGCTCTATGGTGTGAGTTTTGAGATCGATGAGTCAGCCCTGCCGATCACGCTGCAGGTGGCATCAGCCTGTGAACTTTTGGGACTTGATCCGCTGTTTATCGCCAATGAAGGCAAGGTGATGATGATCTGTGAAGCCGAGATTGCCGAGCAGCTAGTTCAGGTGCTAAGAGCGCATCCAAAGGGTAAAGACGCCTGCATCATCGGCGAGGTTGTCGATGAGCTCAAGGCGAGAGTCAGCATGAGAACCGTATTTGGTGGACTTCGTCATGTCGATTGGTTAAGCGGAGAGCAGTTGCCGAGGATTTGCTAAGGCTCTTTTGGTGTTATTCGTAGAACCCCCTCCCTGCCTCCCCCTTAACATAAGGTGGAGGTAACAAGCACTCTCTTCCCTCTGGGATCAAGGGTGAAACGGATCACGAGTCGCGCTTGGTTTAAAAGAAAGGTTTAAAAGGAGACGATATGGAGCAATATTATTTCTTGGCGCATCACAGACTTGATGATCTTATCGATGTCTTGAAATCGATGCGCTATACGATTAAGGCGCCGGTAATCAAAGAGGCGACAATTGTCTATGACGATATCAAAACCTCAGCGGAGTTGCCGTGGGGTTATGTCGATATCCAGGAGCCCGCGTTTTATAAAGTCACCAAGAGTGATGTCGATCGTGCCTTTGCCTGGAGTCTGCCGGTGCAGTCGATCAAACCAATGTTGTTTAAAGAAAAGGAAGTGTTATGGGCGGTTAAGCGAGATGATAAAGGGCGATTGAGATTTGAGCGTCACCTCGATGAGGGCAGATATGCTGTTTTAGGTGTCCGTCCTTGTGATTTGCGTGCCATTGCCATTCAGGATCGGATCTTTATCGGCGATCAATATGCCGATGTGCGTTATCAAGACCGACGAGAAAAACTGTTTTTAATCGCTGTCAATTGCACGGATTGCCACAGCAATTGCTTTTGTGTCAGCATGGAAGGAGGGCCTGTGGCCGATGCTGGTTATGATCTTGCCATGACAGAAATCGCCGGTGGATTTATGATTAAATCTGCCAGCGACAAGGGTCAGAGTGTCCTGAGGCAATTAAATCTGCCAGAAGCCTCTGAAATACGGATCACCGAGGCGATGAAAGCCACTGATTCCGTCTATGACAAACAGCAGAAATCCATTCCATCACTGACGTCGGTAGAACGTGATTTAAAAGCTCAGCCCGATCATCCTCGCTGGCAAGAGGTATCGGATCGTTGTTTATCCTGCGGCAGTTGCACTCAAGCCTGTCCAACCTGTTTTTGTCACGATGAAAAAGAACAGCCGGCCTTAGAAGGGGATCACAGTGAGCATATGCGCCTGTGGGATTCCTGTTTCAGCCTGGATCACAGTTATACGCATGGCGATCTCTATCGTGAAAATCCAAAATATCGTTATCGTCAGTGGCTGACGCATAAGTTCTCAACCTGGCGTGATCAGTTTGATACCAATGGCTGTGTCGGCTGTGGTCGTTGCATTACCTGGTGTCCGGTCAGCATCGATGTCATCGAAGAGATCAATGCCATCTGTAGAGATAACAAGGATACAGGAGATAAATCATGACGAGCAAAATCGATGCCTATACGCCATTTGAAGCCGAAATTCTGGAGAATTTTACCGATGCGCCCGATATTTTCACACTGAGGATGCGGTTATGTGACCCAAAGCAGCGGCACCAATATCGTTTTAAACCAGGACAGTTTAATATGATTTATCTCTATGGGGTAGGTGAGGTCGCCATCTCTATCGTCAATGATCGTGAGTTTGACGATGAGGTGTTCGAGCACACCATTCAGATTGTCGGGCGAATCACCCGTGGCATGAGTCGCTTGAAGCCGGAAGATCGTGTTGGTATTCGAGGCCCTTTTGGAACGAGCTGGCCGCTGGATAAGGCAAAAGGCAAGGATGTCGTCATCATGACTGGAGGGCTTGGCAATGCACCGCTGGTGGCGGCAACTGAGGCGATATTAAAACATCGAGAGCAATACGGCAAGATCTATGTGATTGAAGGAGTGCGCCACAGTCAAGGCTTGATCTATCGGGATAAGTATTCGCGCTGGAATACCATGCCCGATACGAAGGTCATGATCACGGCGACAGAAGGTGCGTTTTTTGGTGATTGGCGCTGGTATCGTGGCTTTGTCACCGCGGCAATCGATGATCTTGATATCGATTATGCCAATACGGTGGTGATGAGCGTCGGTCCTGAGATTATGATGAAAAACGTGGCCAGTTGTTTTATCGACAGAGGGATGGCTCCAGAGGATGTCTATGTCAGCCTTGAGCGCAGCATGAAGTGTGGCATTGGGCATTGTGGACACTGTCAGATGGGGTGTGAGTTTATCTGCAAAGACGGCGCCGTCTATGCGTATGGTCGTGTCAGTGAGTTGTTGCATACAGAAGGAGTATGAACATGTCTGAAGAAGATAAGTTAAAAGATCTTCCGCAAAAGCTGACACTGGCTGTGCATAAGTTCAGCTCTTGTGATGGTTGTCAGCTGGCGTTTATCAATGATGGAGTCAACCTGTTGAAGTTAGCCGGTCTGGTTGATATCAAGCATTTTGCTGAGGCCGGTGCCGTCGATGAAGATGCGGTGGTCGATATCGCCATTATTGAAGGCAGTGTCAATACGCGGCACGATGTTGATCGTATTAAAAAAATAAGAGCAAATTCAGGTTATATTATCGCCATGGGTGCCTGCGCCACAACCGGGGGTATACAGGCGCTTCGCAATAACGCCTCTGTTGATGAGTTTAACATCTGGATCAAAGATGTCTATCCACAACACAGTGATGTGGTGGCCAAAGAGGAGCTTGATACCGCCAAACCCGTATCGGCCTATATCGATGTTGATTTTGAGATTGCCGGTTGCCCGGTGAGTTCTCAGCAGATGTTTGCCGCCGTCAGGCAGTTATTGTTTACGGTGGAGCCTGAAAAGACGGTCGATCCGGTTTGCACCACTTGCAAACATCGTGGTATTACCTGTGTCATGGTCGCCAGAGGCGAGCCTTGTTTGGGGCCTGTGACAGCCGATGGTTGTGATGCGCTTTGTCCAAGTATCAATCGAGGCTGTTATGGGTGTTATGGCGTGGCAAAATTTGCCAATTTTACGGCGATGACGAATAAGCTTAAGCAGATGGGATTTTCCGAGGCTGAAATTGCGCGGAAATATCATTTTATCAATAATCAGCAGCAGGGATTCAAGGCTCAGATGGCAACGAAAAAGGCAACAGGGGATCGATGATGAAAAACAAAACCGTAAACAAGAAGATCGAGGTGCCGATTCTGGCTCGCGTTGAGGGAGAAGGGGCGCTTGACCTTGAGATTGAAAATGGTCAGATTACCAAATGCCAGGTTCGAATCTATGAACCACCACGTTATTTTGAGAAGTTTCTGGAAGGGCGCGAGCCCAATGAGATTATTGATGCGGTGGCCAGAATCTGTGGTATTTGCCCCATGGCTTATCAGATGAGTGTGGTTACATTGATGGAGAAAGCCTTCGATGTCACCGTCACGCCCTGGATTCATGATATGCGGCGAGTGATGTATATGGGAGAGTGGATTGAGTCTCATTATCTGCATACCCATATTCTGGCGGCGCCTGATTTTCTCAAGTATCATTCGGTCATCGAAATGGCAAAGGATTATCCGAAAGAGGTCACCCGTGGGGTTAAGCTTCAGCATCTGGGTAATGATATTCTAAAGTTGTTTGGCGGTCGATCCGTCCATCCCGGTGCCATTAAAGTCGGCGGTTTTTATCGAGCTCCGCTTAAAAAAGAAATCAATGCCTTGATTCCGAGGCTTGAAGAGGCCTTGATAGACAGTGAGGCGGTGGTGAAGTGGTTTGCGACCCTGGATTATCCTGATATGCTCTGGAATGATGTGTTACAGGTGTCGCTTTTTGATGATAGAGGTCGCTATCCGGTGATCGCCAATCACGTCGTCACCAGCCGCGGTGAGCGTTTTCCGATTGAGAAGTGGAATGACTATTTTTATGAATTTCATGCCCCTCAGTCGACAGCCCTTCACTCCACAAGAGATGGTGAGCCGTATTTCACCACGCCGCTGTCGCGCCTGAATTTAAACTTTGACACCCTGCCCAAACATGTCCAGAAACTTGCCAACAGCACCGGCATAAGCTTTCCCAGCAATAACATCTATCACAGCATTCTGGCTCGAGCGATTGAATGCTACTACGCCATCGGTGAGATACTCGATATCTGTCGCCACTATGAATATCCGGATTCGCCTTGTGTTGATGTGACCTATAAGGCCGGCAAAGCATGGGGAGCATCTGAGGCGCCAAGAGGCATTCAGATCGATTATTTCGAGTTTGATGACAGAGGGTTGGCCTCCAAGATTCGCATCACGCCACCGACGGCGCAGAATCTGGCTTGTATGGAGGCCGATCTTAAACAGTCCCTAACCAAATTTGGATTGAATCGCTCGGATGATGAGTTGAGACTCCATGCCGAGATGACGATACGAAATTACGATCCCTGTATTTCCTGTTCGGCACATTTTTTGACCCTCAATATCAATCGTAACTAAGAGGTAAATATGTATTCGTATTTCCGTAATTTTATCATCACAGGGCTTGTCATCTGGGTGCTGTTATTTGCCTTTTTTATGCGGGATCTTCATTTTTTGGCGCTGATTTTCATTGCCTTTACCCTGGGGCTTCGCCATGGCTTTGATGCCGATCATATCATTGCCATCGATAATGTCACACGATCGTTGGCTTCACGAGGAAAACAGGCCATCTCAACCGGTCTGTTTTTCGCGCTTGGTCACTCCAGCGTGGTCTTTTTGATGACGCTGTTGATTCTCTTTGGAGTTGTGCTGGTTCAAGAGCAACATTCGATGATTTTATCGAGTGGTGCCCTCATTGGTGCCTGTATATCCATTTTGTTTTTATGGTTGACCGGAATGATGAATCTGCAGGTGATGGTGAAGCTTATTCGGGATAAGCGTCGTGCTCATCAGCATAAGCCGACGGGGATTATAAGCAAATGTGCCTACCCACTGTTAAGGCTTGTCGATAAACCGTCTAAGATGTATGCGGTGGGTTTTTTGTTTGGGCTTGGATTTGATACGGCAACAGAGATTGCGCTGTTGGGAATTGCCGCGACGTCAGTGATCAATGGCGTGGCGATAGGGTCAATTCTGGCATTGCCGATTGCCTTTGCACTGGGGATGAGCCTTGTTGATTCAATCGATGCTGCCATTATGACCAAGGCCGTGCATTGGGCCTGTCGCGATCATGAGCACTATCGACTTTATATGATCTTGATTACCGCCGTGGCTTTTGTCGCCTCCATGTTAGTCGCCGGCGTTGAGGCTTTCTCACTGATCGATGCTAATGGCGGTGAGATTATAAGCGCTCTGGTCAATCTGTTTGATCAGTATTCAGAACTGATTGGCATGGGGTTGATGTTGATTTTTATCGTGATGGCTTCGGGGATTTATCTGTTGAGATCAAAGCCTGTATCTGTGCGCCAAGAACGCTGATCGCCTTTTCTGCTTCAGCAGACATCACATCATCCTTAACATTAAGGCGGCGGCCGACAATGCCATAAAAGAGAACATGCTCAATGGGTTTGCCGAGGGCTTGGGCCAAGGCCAATGCCGGAGCAATGCCGATGGCATGGGAAGAGAGAAATCCGTCAAATGATAAAATGACATCACCTTTAAGGCAGATGGGGGTGCCGGCTGACAGATCCGCCTTGACGGCATCGATCAGGATCAGGCGTCCAAAGGGTTGATCAAGCCAGTATAACAGATTGAGCCCGGGACGGTCGGCAAGCTCAATGCTGAGATTTTCATTATCAAGCAGATGAGTCTGTCGTTTGAGATAATCAGCAGTTTTCAGTCCAAATTGGTCATCGCCAAAAGGTGAACCAATTCCAAGGATCAGGGTTTTCATCATAGAGAGTGCGTTTATCGGCAGGTGCAGGGATTATAATACAAAAAGCGATTAAGCTGAAAATAACTGTCTTAGCTTTTTGAATAGGTTGATTCCGGTGATTGGTTATTCCTGAGTCGGATCGAAGCGAGAGGATCTGGCTCGGAGATTGATTCTATCCCCAAGTTGGTAAGTTGAAATCTTAGAAGTCAGCAACCATAAGGGCTTA
>JBMSHD010000049.1:0-15247 GCA_049416425.1 Francisellaceae bacterium
GACGCGTTATCTTTTGCCATTGTGGATAGTGCCTTTTCTGACCATGATGAAGACTTTGAGTTATTCGCTGTTCAATCTCGGCGGCTTTATGCTCATCAATGTCACCGACGATAATAATTTTGGCGTTTTCAATCGTATAGTGCTGGCGGTAGAAGCCGATGACATCCTCGAGTGTGATGCTATCAAGTCCGGCTTTGGTGCCGGAGGTGGGCGTGTCATAACCGAAGCCATCATAAAGTATGTGATTGAAGGCATCGAAAGCCAGATTCATTGAATTTTGATGGCGCCAGTTGAGCGAAATTTTACAGTCGGCTTGAGTGCGGTGAAAGATTTTTTCACTGAAGATACCATCGCTTAAGATATGACATAACACGTCAACAGCTTGATCGCACAAACTGGCATCGCTTAGGCTTCTCAGTGTCAGGCTGCTGTAATCACTATTGACAGAGCTGGTGAGACTGGCGCCTAGAAGCGTCAGTTTGTCAATCAGTTCATCTTCATTATATTGTTGGGTTTCGCAGGCGACCATATCGGCCGTTATCTGTGCCAGGCCTTTTTTATCGCCATCAAAAATGCTGCCTGCGGCAAAGCAGAGGCGAATATCAAACATCGGCAGGTTGCGGTTGTGACTAAGAAAAAAATTAGGGTTTTTCTGGTTTAGAAGGTGGTTGGTCAGTATACTCATGGTTTGATCGGTCGTTATTGATTCGGTAGTAAGTGTAAAATGCTGAGATTATCCTCATGAAGGTATTTGTCTATTACCGCATAGATGTCAGCTTTCGTCACGGTTTCAATCTTATCGAGATAGCGATAATAATCGGCATCAAGCCCAATGCTAAGTAGGGAGCCGATTAAGTAACCCTGGCTCTCCAGACTGTCTAAGGTGTAAACCTTGTCGGCTTTCAAGCTCATCTTGATCATCTCAAGCTCCAGATCGGTGATGCCATGCCGAATATCCTCGATTGCGGTCAGGACTTCACGCTCAAGCCTATCCAATGAAATGCCTTCATGCGGTAAGAGAATAAGGCTGAAAATCTCCTGGTTTAACACAAAGGGATCATAGCTAGAGTGTACTGAGCTCGCCAGCTGATAAGCCCTTTGCAGTTTTTTCTGAAGCCTTGAGAAGCTGGCGGCACCTAAAATTGAGCTCAATACCATCAAGGCATAAGCATCTTGTGAATCAATTTCTGATGTCAATGAGGGGCATAGAAACCCCATCATGAGAATTGGAACCTGGGCATTATCATGCTTCAGTGTCAGGCGTCTCTGTCCTGTGGAGCTTATCTCTGAACGTTGCTTTTTGAGTGGCAGGGCTGTGGCAGCAATGTTGGAAAAATAGTGCTCGATGTCATGATAAGCCGCATCGGGTTTAATATCGCCAATGACGACAAGATGGGCATTATTAGGGCTATAAAACTGGTTGTACCAGGCTTTAAGCTCATCGAGTCGGTACTGTTCGATATCCTGGCGCCAACCAATGATGGGGTGATGGCGTCCTGATCGAGTGTAACAAAGTGCCATAAACTGCTCATAGGCATAACCGATGGGATTGTTCTCGGTTCGCATATTGCGCTCTTCAATAACAACCCGACGTTCTTTGACAAAAAGGTCTTCATCAAAGGACAGTTTGTGCATGCGTGAGGATTCAATTTCAAGGCTTTTGTGGAAATGGTTCTTGTGCCAAAACTGATAGTAGCAGGTAAAGTCATAAGAGGTAAAGGCATTTTGCTCACCACCGTGAGCTTCGACCAGCTTTTCAATTTCATTGACTTTAAAATCATCGGTTCCCTTGAACATCATGTGTTCAAGCATGTGGGAAATTCCGGTTATGCCTTCGGGTTCGAAACTCGAGCCGATGCGATACCAGATCTGTGATAAGATAACAGGTGCTCTGTGATCTCGCTTGATATGAATATTCAAGCCATTTGGCAGTTGATAATGATGCAGTTTATTCATGGTTTTTTTAATGCTAAGTTTATTTCAATGGTTTTTAGAAAAACCATCACGCTCATTTAAAGCAGAGTGCTGTTTTGTTTCTTTCTTTTTCAAGAGGATGCGCAAAAATTCTTCTTGAAGCGGTTTTATCTATCAAAATGTTGTGTCATTCTCGCATTTTCCAGAACATAAAGCAAAGCACGATTGCAAAGATCATACTGGGGATCGAGGCTCCAAGCAGTGGTGGCAGGTTGTATACCAGTGAAAACGGGCCAAATGTTTGATTGATGATATAGAATGAGAATCCAAACAGTGCACCAAGTACAAATTTATAACCCATGGCGGCCGATCGCATTGAGCCTAGTGAAAATGGAACGGCGATGAGCATCAGAATAAACAGTGAGACGGGTTGAAAAATAATCTGCCAGAATTTCAAGGCGATGCGGTTATTGCTCTGTTGACTGTCTTTGCTGAAATGCAGATAGTCTGCCAGCTGATTGATGTTGAGATAATCGGTATTCGAGGCCATGATTTTCAAAAGTGAGGGCGGCATCAGCGTATCCCAGACGGCGGATTTTTCCGTGGTGGTTGTCGATGACTTATCATGAATTTCAGTGCTTGAAACATTGTTGGCACGCCAGTGTCCATTTTCAAATCGCGCCGATTGGGCATGTGAGATCGAGATCAGTTTATTGTCGAGGACATTAAAACGAGTGATGTCTTGCAAAGGACCATTAGGCTGATTTCTGCCGACATGGATAAAACTGTCTTTCTCTTTGATCCATAGAGACTCGGTGTCATAGAGTACCAGTGCTTCATTGCCGCCGGTAGCGATGGTTTTGGCGACTTTGGCTTTTTTTTCAAAATGAGGAGCGATATAGGCACCGGTGATAAAGGTGATAATCCCGAGAATAACGGCGGCAAGAAGAACGCCTTTGGCAATTTGAAAAATCGATTGCCCGGAAGCTCGCATAACGATAAGCTCGCTGTTATTGGCCAGAAGCCCAAGTCCCATCAACGCGCCTAACAGGGCGCAGACTGGCATAATCAGATAAATATTGAAAGGGGCAATATATAGCACATAGAGAAAAGCAGAAAGCGCGGTATAATTGCCTTGACCGATATCTGAAGCCTGATCGATATAGGTGAAGATAAAGAAAATGGCCATCAACGCCAGGATCATAATAAATGAGGTATACAAGACGGTTGAGGCAACATAAAGCGTCAGTTTCTTCATGCTTTTTCCCTCCGCTTATCAATAAAGGCGCCGTTGTAGCGCTTAAGTATGAAAAGGGCGCCACCACCGAAGATAAGGTGCACCCACCAGATACCAATCCAGGTCGGAATATTGCCATCACTGATCCAGGACTTTGACAGAGAGATGAAATTAAAATAGAGGATAAAGACGATAATGGCAGGAATAATCTTGCTGTAGCGATTTTGCCTTGGACGCATACGGCCAATCACCATGGCAATTAATGTGGCGATGAGAATGGCCAGTGGAAAGCTCAGGCGCCACTGCAGCTCGGCGTTGTATTTCGGATTATCGCTGCCAAAGAGCTGAGAGGTCGGCACCGAGTCGATAGAGGTGTTCTCACCGAGGATGACTTTGCCAGCAATATACTGATCAGCGGTTTTAAAGCTGCCTTTTTGTAAGGCATTTTTACCGGCACTGCTTTCGTAATAGTTGCCATTTTTGAGGACAAAAAACTGACTGCCGTCTTTATCGGTTTCAGCATAGCCGATAGGAGCTGTGAGAATAATAGCATGCCCCTGGCTTTGTTTTTGATAAATAAAAATATTGTGCATGTTGCCATCATTATCCGTGGATTGGGTGTAGACAACCTGCTTACCGTCATTAAAAGAGATGATCTTCCCGGGTTCTATGAAGCTGACCAATGAGTTTTTAGCCGTGGTTTTTTGCACCAGATAATAGCCCTGATCCATCTTCGGCATGATGACCATCGTCAGAATAAGCTCGATCACAAAGAGACTTGCCGCCGGGATCATGACGATCTTGAGAAGCTTTCCCCAGCTCAAGCCACAGGCAAAGGTCACCGTCAGTTCATTGTTGGCATAGAGTTTACCAAAGACTAAAAGCACGGCAAAAAAGAAGCTGATGGGAATTAAATAGGCGATGTATTTTGGCATCATCACCGAAATGCTTTTAAAAATCAGGCTGGCCTCCACGTTGCCACCGGAGACGATAGAAAGATAACGCACAAAGAAGTTGCTGATGACGATCACCAAAAGAATCAAGATAATGGCAAGCGTTGTGTTGATCAATTCTCGATTGATATAGCGTAATAGTATCAAGTCTGTTATCTGTGCATCATCAATAGTGTCTATTTTACATCATTTCAGTCTAAATTCAGGTCTTTTTTGCGCGCCGAAAGAATTTTTATGTTTTATCTTGATTCCTGCTGTGAACTTATGCAGAATTTGAGCACAGATTTTTTTATAAAATGAGATTGCACATGAATATCCAATCCGTAACGCATTCAAAATTTGCCAGTCGTATCATCTTTATTTTCGAAGGTGAGCGCGAGCTTGGGCACGAAATAGAACAGGCGCTTGAGCGTGGTATTTTCAAACCAAAATTGGGCAATGTGTTGCCGCTTATCGGCACCGATTCACAGGAAATACTGGTAGGATTAGGTGATAGGGATAAGCTTACGGTTGCCGCTTTTGGCAAGGCGGTTGACAGCGCTTATAAAATACTGAAGCAGATGGCTATCAAAGAGGTGATGGTTAATACCTCAGGCATTATTGAGCGTGGTGTTTTTCAGTTTTCCATGGCGCTGTTAAAAGCCGCCTATGTCTTTGACTACTTAAAGGATGAAAAAGAAGACTATCGTCTTGATCGAGTCGATATTATCAGCAATGAGATGGAGGCTGAGAAAGAGATCAAACTGGCCAAGGCGCTGGCTCTAGGACAGGATTATGCCAAAGATCTGCAAAACTGGCCGGCCAATATCTGTACGACGGATTATATGCTCAATGAAGCGAAAAAATTAACAGCCGACGATGAGCGTTTCACGCTTTCAGTCGTCGATGAGGCTAAGATGAAAGAGCTGGGTATGGGTTGTATTCTCGCCGTAGGACAGGGTTCTTCGATGCCAAGCTATATCGTCAGCATGGCCTATAACAATGGTAACAAAGAAGATAAACCCATCGTGTTAGTCGGTAAAGGATTGGTTTATGATGCCGGTGGATTATGTCTTAAGCCTTGGCAGGCTATGGGCGGCATGAAGATGGATATGTCGGGAGCCGCCAGTGTCTATGGGGCGCTGAAAACCATAGCCGAGCTTGATTTGCCGGTGAATGTCATTGGTGTGGTGGCGTTGGTTGAAAACAGCATTGATGGCGATGCCTTTCGCCCGGGTGATGTGCTTAAAAGCATGCAGGGTTTGACCGTAGAGGTATTAAACACCGATGCTGAAGGGCGTATTGCACTGTGCGATACCTTAAGCTATGTGGAGCAATACAATCCGAAAGTTGTGATCGATATTGCCACTTTGACGGGTGCGATGATTATCTCACTGGGCGATGATATCACCGGCTTGTTTAGCAATGATGAGACATTGGCCGCCGATCTTATAGCCGCCAGTAAAGCGATTGATGACCCAACCTGGCATCTGCCTTTGTATGAGCCCTATCATGACAAGCTAAAGAGTAAAATTGCCGATATGAAAAACATCGGTGGCTCGGCTGGCGGCAGTATTACCGCGGCCTTGTTTCTGTCACGATTTACTGAAAAATATCGCTGGGCGCATCTGGATGTGGCCGGATCAGCCATGGGCGATTTTGATGGTTGTACTGCCACGGGGCGCCCGGTACCGCTTCTGGTGCAGTATATTATGAATTCCTTAGAAGATCAGCGTCTAAAATAGCCCCACATCTTCTGCCTTATGAAGACAGAGGACTGGCTCTTTATGATGGAGAGTATAGAGGATCTTCGGTGTTATGAGTCAAGGGCTATTGAGCTGACTGACGATTGCTGATAAACTGTGCAGACGTTATGAATGGCTAAATTCAGAGTCTATGCGCAGAAAGAAAAAATCGTTGCCCCAGGGCGAATTTGAGACCGAGATCGTGGCTATGTCCCATGAAGGCAGAGGCATTGCCAGAGTCGAAGGAAAGACCGTATTTATCCCTTTTGCCTTGCCGCATGAAGTAGTGAGGTTTGAATACACGCACGTCAGCAAAAATTATGATGAGGGTCGGCTTATCGATGTTGTCAACCCTTCTTCTGAGCGTGTGACTCCACCTTGCTCCTGGTTCGAAAACTGTGGCGGCTGTGCGCTTCAGCATGTTGATCCTAAAGCACAGATTGCCTTTAAACAAAATACATTGATGGATCATTTTAAGCATTTCGGCCATGGCGTAAGCCCGGATGAAGTCTTGCCGCCACTTTTGTCTGAAAATACCGAAGGTTATCGTGGTAAAGCGCGTCTTGGTGTGCGTTTTGTGACGAAAAAGAATCGTGTTTTAGTCGGCTTTCGTGAGCGCAATGGCCGCTTTCTTGCCGATATCGATTCCTGTCAGGTATTAGATCCTCGAGTTGGTCAAAAAATCATTGAACTACAAAAACTGATTGCCGACCTGTCGATTTACAGCCATATTCCGCAGATTGAGGTGGCTGTCGATGATGATCATGTTGGTTTGGTCATTCGCCATTTAGAACCGTTTACAGCAGATGATTTCAACGTGCTTAAAGATTTTGCCATCGCTCATGATTTTTGGATTTATCTGCAAGCCAAAGGGCCTGAGACCGTTTATCTTTTCTACCCTGAAGCCGATGTGGAGCCCGTGCAGATGTCCTATTTTCTTGATGATTTCGACATCAGCATTCATTTTGAACCCGGTGATTTTACTCAGGTCAATCGCAGACTCAATCAGAAGATGGTCGCTTATGCGCTAGATCTCTTAGCGTTAAAAAGCGATGATCGGGTGCTTGATTTATTCTGTGGTCTGGGTAATTTTTCTCTACCACTGGCACGTCGCTGTCAATCGGTCACCGGTGTCGAGGGCGATGAGGCAATGACCACTCGTGCGGCCATCAATGCCAGAAACAATGGACTTCATAACATCGATTTTTATGCGGCCAATCTGTTTGAAGATATCGCCGCCCATCGTTGGGTTAGATCTGCTCACTTCACTAAAATGTTGCTCGATCCACCACGCGCCGGTGCAGAGATGGTGTGTCGGCAAATCGAGAAGATTGCGCCTGAGCGTATCGTCTATGTCTCTTGTGATCCGGCGACGCTGGCGCGAGATGCCGGTATTCTTGTCAATGAGAAGGGCTATCGCCTGTTAAAAGCCGGGGTGATGGATATGTTTCCGCATACCACGCATGTTGAGTCTATCGCTGTATTTGAAATAGAGTGATGGTTTGACTATCATCGTAGTGCGATTCAACAAGATAACACTTTAGATGAATATATAGTAACTGGCAGTTTGGAATCTAGTGAGAGTCTAAGACGGTTTCAGAAATTGGAAATATGAATAGAGAATGTCTTGATAGACGCATTCCAAGCAAAGAAGTATTAATCGAAGAACTTGATCACTGGCAGAATAGAAAAAATAACAACAAATCCACCATTAACTGGATGTTCAACGTTGAGCAGGCACGTGATAAATTCAGTAAGGCCTATAATCAGCTAACCTGTCAAAATTAAATGGAAGAGATACTAGCTTTTAGATAGCAAGACTTCGATCATATCCTACCTGATTTATCACCGATACATCATCAAAAACGCCTTCTTTTATACATAAAATTGCTTTATAAAGTTGCATGGCTGAAAAACCGGATTCGTCACGTCGATATCGATCAAACATTGTTTTAAGGACAGATTGAAACTGCTGCTGCTTTATTTCTGGAATTAAACCTTGGCGAACCATCCTGCTTTTTTCTCCATCTTGATTGATAAACTCATAATCACAACCAATAATCACCTTCTCTAAAGCAAAACAATCATTGGCAAGCAATTGTGAAAAAGGCAACCTTTTTTCTCGCTTACCATCAATATATTTTTTCAAAAAAGTATCACTTACATATTCTCTGGTATACCATTTATACTTATTGATTGGATTGAAATTTTCTTCGCTGACCAAGCTATCAAAATCAGTAAAACACAATGTGTTTCCATCCATGAGAATATTCTCCGGTTTAATATCAGCATGTACATAGCCTTGCTGATGCAACATAGCGACAATATGGGCAATTTTTTCAGCAAAATTCAATTTGGTCGCATCTTCCATATTTTTGAAGATGGACAGATAAGCAGCAAGATTAATCCCGGCATAACGGTGAATTTCTTCAACCACCATCCATTTTCCCAAAGCATATCCAGCTACCATTTTACCAGCATTACGCCTGTGAAAGCGCCCAGGAATCTCCTCATCTTTACGAGCATGTCTTAATTTCACCGCCAGTAAACTGCCATATTTTTTATCCATCAGATAACTCTCAGGTGTGAAAAAATTCTTTGTTTTTGCTTTAATTTTATACATTATTTGCTGTTTTGGTCTGGCAACATCAAACGCATATTTCACCTGTGAGAAGCCGCCTTCTAGCCCCATTCCTGACACAATTTGATAACGCCTGCCTCCAAAGTATATTTCATTACTCTCTAAACTCACTCTACTCTCAAAATCACCAATTGCACAGGCAAAAAAGGCATTGATAAAATCAATAAACAACGTACGACACATTTGATGATTATCGTCATAATCTACTACCCTATAGTCCATGAACGCTTCCAGTCTACTACACAGTTTTTCATCAGGGATAAAATCTAGAGAAAGTAAAGGTTTGAGATTATAATAAAGGCTATTGAGATCTTCGCTCTGCAATTCATCTGCCTGTACTTTCAAGCGTCCTACCAATGAACTAAAATACGTCATTTATGTCCTCATATATTCTTGAAAACCATCTATCTTGCTGCAAAAATCCGTAAAATTTTTAAAGTAACTTCGGGCAAAAACAATATAACCTTTGGGATTCTCAACAGAGGGCTTACAAGGAGAAACCAGTTCAATTCGTTTTTGCGGCATATTGATTACGAATCCTGAAACACAGGCAATGCTACCATAATCCTCTGAAATATTTAATTTATTTAAATCGCCTCGGCTTGCTACTTCAAGCTGTGTCCTTTTCTCCAGAATACGTCCAGAAAGCAATTTCTTAAATCCAATAGCCTGTTTATGCTGCATTACTAACTCAATGGTAAATAAATCTTCTGCAGAAAAATACTGATGCACCGCTTGCAGTGTTTTCAAACTTAAAATAGAGAAACGATTTGGAACAGATAAAGACTGTTGAGACATTGCTATTAATTCTTTTGTCCATGCTATATTTTTTATCGGTCTTGCTGTTGTTGTCTGAGGGAGGAAGTTGGCGATCTGATAATAATCGCGAGTGAATTTCAGATAGTCTGGATTATCTGAAGGATCACTTGCCCAATAGCAGAAACCCGTCTGCAGTGCAACAGCACCAAAACGCTCCGACAAAAACAGTAATATTGAGCGCCACAGACGACTATTTTGTTCATCGTAAGCATAGTAACCTTTAAAACTTGCCGCAGATACGCCACAAAACCAACAACCAACGGAGCAACCATCGCTTAATTCAAAAGCGAAACACGGGTGTGTAATCTGATAAGGGCTTGTTTGAAGCTCGTCATTACAACGACTGATTTGAACTTCACGCCAAAACCCAAATAAATGGCTCTGTAGCTGCTCTTGCAATCGGCTCTGTCTCAATGTTCGATGTGATTTCAAATGCTGCAAATGTCGATGCCATTGGTAGGCCAAGGGCGCGGTCTCAGATTCAGCATAACTGTCTTGCAAATGTTGATAGTCCTGATGCCAAATTGTTCTTAGCTGTCCTATATCTATTTCGATGCCATAGGCAAGCGCTATAAGCTCTTTATTAGCAGGCGACTTTGCCAGTAGCTGACGAAAATCAGCATCACCATACCAGCACTCAATAAAGCGTTTACAATGCGCCAACTCATGTCTTCTGCGGGGAGTCAACCCTTCAATATAATCAGCGTAGATATTCGAAAGAGTATTATTGACAGAACTAAGTTCATTCACATCACAGCTCTAAAAGCTACTCATACCGGAGGCATCTGCTCCACCATTTGATGCTGTTGTGCTCGTCATTCCACTCAGAACGCTATTTGCACCTGATGTAATATCACTCCACACCCCAGCACCAGCGATTTTTTTAGCCACATTCTCTGGCAGATCTTCAGGGTTTATGCCATGCTCTTTTAGTGTTGCTGCCGGTGATTTAATAAATTGCTGTTTAAGATCATTGTCACTTTTTAGTTGTTTTTCAAATTCAACCCATGTTGCCATGCCCATTCTCCTCATGTCTTATTTATTAATTTACTCCATATATCACTCGTCATTTGCGCTGAATTTACCATAAGATAAAGTCACCACACCAAAGTTTTTAATAGATAACTCATCAAGTTTCCAGCCTAAATCACCAGCAAAATGTCTGAATTTAAGACTATTTTTCATTAAAAATCAGACATGTTATTAAGTGTAGAACAAAAAAAATAACGAGTCAAAACGAATGTTAGCACCGACCACTTTCCATTATGAGGCAGATAATTTCTGGTGTTTTCAGGAATCTGATATAAACTTTAGAAAAGTGGAAACTCAATGCTTTAGTAGATAACCATGGTTAAAAAAAAACATCATGATTCCACTTCAAATGCTGATCAAACATCTTCTTTTACCCTGATACCGTTTAGAAAAATTTTACTATTAATATTCTTTTTTATCCTTCTTTTTATCTTTCTTATCTGGAGCTTATCAGGAACGATAGATTCAACAGTTAAAGGAAAGGGAGTTATCCTATCGGGAACACAATACCGCTTATATAACGTCACAAGTCAGGGAGATGGCACTATTAACAAACTTCTGATTTTCCCTGGAAAGCATGTCATAAAAGGCGAGATAATCGCTACTTTAAGCACTCCTGTTTTAAATCAAAAAATTAAAAATCAGCGCCATTATATTGAAAAGCTTTCTCAGCAAAAAGAAAGCTTGACGGCACTGTTTGAGAAGAAGACCAAAGCGGCCGACCACTACTACCAGTTACTGGAAAAGGATCAGCATAGCAAAGAAATTTACACCAAAGAATATGAAAATTATCTGCTGAAGTTACTCAAAGATCTGGATCAGCTCTATAAAAAAGGGTATATCACACTTCCGGAATTTGAAACCTACCGTCAGGAGTATTATACCGTTCGCAATGCTTTGCAGCTCGATCGTGATAGCCAATTTAAGTTTGAGCTCATCAAGTATCAAACAGATATTGAGAGAGACAGCGCCCTTGAGAGAATGACATTGAATCTCATGTCTGCTGAAAATACACTTAATAATCTATTGACAGAAAAGAAAGAAAGATCGCAAATCATAGCACCGCACAGTGGGCTTATTATTTCTGTATTAAGTGCAATTGGAAAGTATGTCAAAACCGGAGAATCTATCGCTAATATCAGCCCTCAGTCGAGTTCTCGCTTTGTCTTTGCCCTATTTGAGGCAAGCAATGGTAAAAAACTCCAACCCGGCATGAGCGCTTACATCTCACCAGACTATATAAACCCTTATCAATATGGTCGTATTCATGGCAGCGTTATCCGTATCTCCAGCTATCCACTATCCTCGCTAGACATACTTGCCCAGATTCATAATCCAAGCTGGCTGGCACTTTTAGGTTACCAGAATCAAGCCATGTTTTTAGCCCTGATTAAACTAGACACCAATAGCAATACCTATTCTGGACTTTCCTGGACTTCAGGAGAAGGACCTGACAATAAAATCACACCTGGATCCTTTGCAGAAATCTCCGTTACTGTTAAAAAACAAGCGCCAATTTCATTAGCACTTCCCGTGTTTAAATGGTTATTTCATGAGGATAAGTCAGCATGAGAAAACCATTTAGAAAACGTGTTCCCACTATTATTCAGTTGGAGAAAACCGAATGCGGTGCGGCATCACTGACCATGATTCTGCACTATTATGGTCGCCAGATTGCCCTGGAGAAGATGCGTATAGATTGTAGCGTATCCAGAGATGGTGCCAATGCAGATAACATCATTAAAGCCGCCACCAGGCACGGTCTTGATGCAAAACTCAGCTGCCTGGATGAAAAAGCCCTGTTGGGCATAAAAAAGCCATGCATTATTTTCTGGAAAAAAAGCCATTTTATGGTATTTGAGCAATTTAGCCATGGTTTTTATTTTGTCAATGATCCGGCAAAAGGACGTCAGCGCATAAAGGCTTCTGATTTTAAAAAACACTTTTCCCAATTTGTCATTACACTTGAACCAAATAATGATTTCACACCACTGAAACAACCCAATCGGGTTTTGGCAATTTTGCGAGCCATGATGTTGAAAAAAGATCGAAATACGATTCTATTTATCGTCTTAGCTGCATTTATGCTCTGTATTCCAACCTTAACATTGCCGATATTAAGCCAGCTTTTTATTGATCATTATTTAATTGACAATCAATGGGATTGGGCAGTGGTCATCATTATTGCCATGTGCATTTTTTTTCTGCTTGATATCAGTTTATTGTGGCTAAAAAAAATCATCTTAAAACGCTTTGAACTCTATGTTTCCACGCGTATCAATGTGCAATTAATTGCAAAGATATTACAGCTGCCAATGTCATTTTTCAATCAGCGTTATAACGGTGATCTTCTGTCACGTTTTCGTTCTGGACGCAATCTGGCTAATATTATTTCTGGCAAACTTGGCAACCTTACATTATCATTGATTCAGGTTATTTTATATTTTGCCGTCATGCTGGCCTATAACTGGCTGTTGACCTTAATCACCCTGTTTTTTTGCCTCCTTAATGTCGCAATTTACTACCTTGCCAAGGCAAGGCGTTATGACTTAAATCTGGCAAGCAAACAAAATAATGGTCTGCTGCTATCGGCAACCTTAAATACCATAAATACCATGACTTCGATTAAACTTGCCGGCGCTGATGACTATAGTTTTCAGCAATGGCAACAAAAATTATACAACAACTTAAAAAGCACACAACGTCTGCGCTATCTCAATATCTCTTTAACAATCATTCCACAAACGCTCAATGCCTTGGCAGAATGCCTTCTACTATTGTGTGCGGTTTATTTCGGCATTCACGGTGTCTTAAGTGTTGGGCAAATCGTGGCATTTATGGCCATCTACCACCTGGTAATGCAACCGGTAATGAATCTGGTCAAGCTTGGTGATAAAATTCAATCCCTTGAAGCGGATATTTTTCGAATTAATGATATCTATAATTACAAATGCCCGCCAAAGCCATCCACACAGCATGCCCCGACAGCGTTTAAGGGTGAGCTTACTATTAAAGATCTTTATTTCCGCTATAACCCATCTGCGTCGTATTTGCTACAAGGGATAAATCTTACTGTTCCAGCCGGACAAAGAATCGCCTTTGTTGGGCTCTCAGGTAGCGGTAAAAGCACACTGGCAAAACTGATCGCCTCTTTGGAGCATCCTCAAAAAGGGCAAATCTTCATCGATGGCATTGACCTGGAACAGCTTAATTGTTACGAAGCCAGCCATTTGATCCATTTTGTCGGACAGCACCATTATCTCTTTGAAGCGACGGCAAGAGATAATCTCACCTTCTGGGATCAACGCTATGATGATGTCACGCTGACCAATGCCACGCAAAAGGCTCATATTTTTGAGATGCTAAAAAAACGCAAACATGGTCTAGATACATCTGTTGAAGAGGCAGGAATGAACTTCAGTGGTGGGCAACGCCAGAGACTGGAAATAGCACGAACACTCGTTGAAGAGACTAAAATTATTATTCTGGATGAGGCCACAAGTTCTCTTGATCCAGCGCTTGAAGTGGCTATTGATCAAGAAATTCGTAAGCTAGCCATCACCACAATTCTCATATCACATCGCCTTAACACGATCAAAGATGCCGAGCGGATCGTTGTTTTTGATCAAGGCAAAATTATCGATGTTGGGCGACATAATGACCTAATATCACGCTGTGAAATCTATAAACAATTAATTACAGAAGAGGCTCAACAATGACGTATACTTATGGTGACAGCCCTCTTGGAGAAAATGATCTCAAACATTACCAGAGTCTTACTGCTGGGTTTGCTGATTTATTGATCAACATCAATGGGCAATGGCATCATCTTTATCAATTTCATCATGGTGAAATCATTCCTCCAATGAGCAATATAGGAAAACGGCTATTACTTAAATTAAGCTTCAAGGCCATATTAATCCAAATCGACAAACAGCAGGCATTAGCTAAACCGAAGGAATTAAAGCCCTTTCTAACGCGTTTATCAATTAATATTTCCACATTAAAAGATGATACGGAATTTTCACAAAACTTTAAACAATTTACTGATTTGCAAACCAACAGAATCAATGAAAAACAAATTAAACACAATCATAAGCTGGTGCAAGATCCATTGATTGATGATTATCAGCAAATTCAAACACAACGTTATATCGAGCAAAGCACTCAATCGCTGCGAGACATGGAGAGCGGAACGCGAGGTCGAGTAGACCCGGGTAGTCTTGCGCTGTAAACAGCAAGCGACGTGCCGTAGGCGCCAGAGCGAAGTCTGTGAAACAGCTTGTACCCAAGGCGTAGAGTAGAATCGGAGACAGTTGCCTGCTCGGAATGAACGCAGTGAATTTGTGAAGGTATGCTGGCGAGGCGGACGTCCCGGGCAAAATTTATGCCGCCGAGGATAGCCGATTCGATTTTGTATATGGATATACAAAATCTATTATGAGGCCCGAGGCACCCAGTAAGGAATTTACATGTCGAGCTGATGCAAACGACACAAACCAATATCAGTGCTGCTTTTTCCTACCTATGCGCAATTTACGATATCAAGACACCCAATATTCAAATTATCACTCCAAATAATACAAAGGATCACCTGCAACAACTATGTACTCAGAATCAACTTCGAATCTGCCAAGTTGCGCTTGAAGATAAATGGTGGAAAAATGCAGGGTTTTACTATATTAGTATTCATAATGGCAAAGCTCATGTCTTGCTGCCGAATAAAAATGGCTATAATGCTTATGACCCGCAAAGTGGGAGAAGTATAAAAATAAATACCCACAATGAGGCTCAGTTCACACATGAAGTCTATCAAATTACACCCAGCCTGATTAAAACCGACTACTCCATCAAAAACCTAATGAAATTGGCCTATGGAACGCGCGCAAAATAACTTCCTTTTTTTCATGGCGAAATATCTTCCAAT
>JBMSHD010000050.1:0-15177 GCA_049416425.1 Francisellaceae bacterium
AAGCCCTTATGGTTGCTGACTTCTAAGATTTCAACTTACCAACTTGGGTATAGCGCTTCCACCATCGGCACTGTCAAATTGCAGGAGGTTTGTAGAAATCGAGAAATCACCGACAAAGCCTGTGCGATTGCCGTTAATCATTTCCATCTCATTGAGTTCTGAGGCGGATAAAGCACGGATGTCCACCAGCGGAACATTCGCCGTTTGAGAAGTCTCCACTTCAGCTTTAAGTCGGTAATCATTCGGCAGGTTATAATAGCCACGATAATTCAATGTGATATTGTTATCATTGTCACGGCTTGTGGCATCGACTTCATAACGGCGCAGACCTTGTGCATTATACAACGAAGCGGTGAAAGGCACCGTCTCCCTGAAATGGTATTTAAGCTGCACGGCGATATTGCCATTTTGATATTCCAGCACCCCATTTTCAGGTAAGTCTAAAAATGCGGTTACGGGTATGTTAAGATAATCTTTCACGGCAAAAACGGCAGCATGACGAGTATTGCTGTAATGTGAAACAGCTTCTTTCTCGATGATGCTGATGCGCACTCTGTAGAGTAATGCCGCCGCTAGCAGTGAAACGGTGGCCACGATAATCAAAGCGATCACAAGCGCGCTGCCAAATTGCCGAGTCTTCATAATACATGATCTTTAATGCTGATAATCACAGTATAGTCAGTCCCATCAATCGTATAGTCAAATGCCAATCCTTCGACGGCTTTATACCAGCTGGCGATATTGTCGTCACCAGCTGGTAAGAGCTCATGCCAGACCTGATCAAATGCACTGAAATAACGGATGTTAAATTGGCTGATGCCTCGGATTAATTCCTGGGTATTGCCACCTGAGACATTGTAGTTATAAAGATAAAGTGAATAGATGGGCTCACCATTGACATCGGTCTTTTTCGTGTCACGAAGATAAAAAATATGCAGATAATATTGACCGATATAGCTACCGGCAGCAAATGCCACGCCAGGAGCATTGGCAAGATCTGCCACACCTGAGTGTGAACCCTCGTCACTGTAACAAAGAACCGCGGCATCAGTATCGATCAGGATAAGATAGTCTTTTTTACCGATATCCAATGCTGTTTCAAGCTCATTGACAGTTGCCGGAATAGCTGATGCGGTCAATTCACTAGCATAAGCACCCTGTACCATCAGCACCGATGATCCGGATACCCGATCATTCAATGATATGCCTGAAATACTATCGGCGGCGTAGACCGGGGCATAATCAAGGGCATTAAACGACTGACCAGGTACGGCAATATATTTCAACTGCCACGGCCAAAAACCAGATGGAGCGGCAAAACCAGCCTCGGCAATGGCACGTCGAAATACCTGCGCTACCAGCTCGGAACGAGTGCTCTGATCAAGCCTGTCCATCGTTTTGGCATAGTGATGTGACACCAGCACATACAGTTTCAACCCAACAGCAGTAACAAACAGGCACAAGCTCATCCCCACCATCAGCTGAATAAGCGTCATGCCGCCCTGGCGAGTGCTAGATCGCCTCGACACTGATTATCCTTGACTCAATGACATCTGGATTTGTCCGCTTAGCACGAAGTCTCCCATCTTGAAGATTGAAGGCGATAGCATCCTCACTTGATACATCAAGCACCCCCGTCATCCATGATGACTCAAGTCGATTATCGAGCATCCTGCCCATGACGCTCGAGCTTTCCACTCGCTGTGCCGTGTTAATACCAGAGAGCATCACTCCCAAAAATGAAACAAAGACAAACACGCTGATCAAAAGCGCAATTAAGGCATCGATAAGCCCAAAACCATGCTGGCAGCGTCTTCTTAACATTCTGGCAACCTACTTGAGTTTATCCTTTAAAAAGCGATCAATGCGCTGATACAGCACTTGACACTCCTCGGGAACCAGTTTGGCAAAATTAATAAAACCATGGATCATATTATCAAAATGATAATGGTGCATCTCCACACCGGCACTTTCCAGTTTTTGAGCGAAAAGAAGCCCTTCATCCCGCAATGGATCATAGCCTGCGGTGATGACAAATGTGCGTGGAAATAAAGAGACATCACGAATATAAAACGGCGAGATCGCCGGGTCTTTTTTATCGATGTCAGCAGGCAGATACTGGGCATTGTACCAGCGCACTTTTTCAGCATCCAGCGAGTACCCCTGAGCAAATTCCTGCATTGACCGCGTCTCATGCGTCAAGTCCGTCGTCGGATAAATCAGCACCAGATTATCGATCTTAAACGCGTTCGATTCACGCGATTTTTCTGCCGCCAGAGCCACCAGGTTCGCTCCGGCACTATCACCAATCAGACTAAAATCATCTGTACTTCCCTTAATGTCTGCCGCATGCTTGTAAATCCAAAGCGCGACCTCATAGACATCGTCTAGCCCTTGCGGATAGGGATGCTCCGGTGCCAATCGGTACTCAACCGAGACCACAATGCGATCCGTGGCATATGCTAAAGCACGACAAGGGTCATCAAACGAATCAATACTGCCTGAGATAAAACCGCCGCCATGCGCATAAACCACAATCGGCAAATGTCGAGCTGGATCAGGGTGATAAAGCCGTACATCAACCTCATGCTCTTTCAGCTTGACGCTGAAATCCCTGACCGAGGCGATGGCAATTTTTTCTCCGCCATAAAGACTCAATGAACTTGCTGATTTTCGAGCTGAGGCCAGCGTTTCCACCATATCCTTACGATACTTATTGATGAAATTCAACAGATCCTGAAGCTTCTTTGGAATCGGTTTTAAATCATGATAAAGTGTCAGCTCGTAGCGCGCTTTAGCGACCGGCTCAATGATGCGGCTGTTGCTTTTAGCCAAAACATCAAACCAGCTGGCCTGTCTTGGAGTCAGCCTGTTGCTCATCATAGCCATGCTTGCGGCCACCCCCTGCTGATTGCAATCATCGTTGGCATAGTCAATCAGCTTATTGACAACCCATTGCGCCATCGATCTGGCTTTATCATAATTACCATGGCGGATCTCCAGAATGCAATCGATATTCTCGATATCATTCCCCCATGGCACATAATCGACAATAAAATGACAGGGCAGATAATGAATTCCGGCTTCTCGCGCTAATGCAAACTCGGGAAAAGCCGTCATGCCTATGATGCCTCCTCCCATCGACTGATAGCATCTGGCATCGAGCATGGTGGGAAACTGAGGCCCTTCGATGCAGACATAGGCCTGACCAAAATGCATGTCAAATGCAAACTGAGCCTTCTGTGCTTTCAAGCTTTCAGCGGCCTCCTCGCTGATCGGATGCGTCAAAGAGACATAGGTAAGAATACCGTCATCGCAAAACGTCGATACGCGATTGCCACGCGTACGATCGATATACTGATAAGGCACCACCATATCTCCGGGTTTTAATTCCTCTCTCAAACTTCTGACTGACGATAAGGCTAAAATTGCGGTGGCGCCATATTTTTTCAGGGCATAAATATTGGCCTGATAGTTGATTTTGCCCGGCAACAGATTTTCATTCTGCCCGGTTCGGCACAGAAACAATGCCTCTTGTCCACCGACTTTAATTCGATATAATCCATTTGAACAGAGACCAAACGGGGTCTCTCTGGCAAGTGTCTCTATGATTTCAAACTCATCAAAACTCTCAAAACCGCTGCTACCAATAATTGCCCACATAGTTAACGATATCCATACACCATTTTTTAGATATATTAGCAAACAGTCATCAGAGTTCAACTGCGTAGCAGGCATTTGTGGAAAAATTGCTCTTGATCAAACAAGATGCTATCACGGACTTTGGCAGACGAAAACGCCAATCTGATCATGGTAAAATACCCTGTTAATGGTATAATAAGCCCTCAGAGAACTCAAGGAGGTTTTATTTTATGCAGCATCAGGCGCATATAATCGATGGCAAAGCCATCTCACTGACGCTTCGCCAGCAGATCAAACAACAGGTTGATCAACGCATCCGTCAAGGTTTAAGGCTCCCAGGGCTAGCTGTTATTATCGTCGGTGATGATCCAGCATCTCAAATCTATGTCAAAAACAAACGAAAGGCCTGTGATGAAGTCGGCTTCATTTCAAAAAACCACGATTTGCCAGCCAGCACTACTGAGACGGAACTTCTTGATCTGATCTCAACGTTAAACGATGATGAAAACATTGATGGAATTCTTGTTCAACTTCCATTACCCAAACACATAAACAGTGAAAAAATACTGGAATCTATCCGCCCTGATAAAGATGTGGACGGGTTTCATCCTTATAATATCGGTCGTCTGGCACAGAAAAATCCATTGCTTCGTCCCTGCACGCCGAAAGGAGTCATGAATTTGTTGCAGACCGTCACAACGAATTTAAAAGGTCAACATGCCGTTGTTGTCGGAGCATCTAACATCGTTGGTCGCCCGATGATGCTTGAGTTGATACTGGCAGGCTGCACGGTGACGATCTGTCACCGCTTCACCACCGATCTTATTGAAAATTTACAACGTGCCGATATCGTTATCGCCGCCGTCGGCAAACCCGAGTTTATCAAAGCACAATGGTTAAAACCCGGCTGTATCGTGATCGATATCGGCATCAATCGCCTTCATAACGGCAATATTGTTGGTGATGTTGAATATGATAAAGCCCTGAACATTGCCTCCTATATCACCCCAGTACCAGGCGGTGTGGGACCGATGACCATTGCTACCTTACTGGAGAATACGCTGTTTGCCTGTCAGCATCTTCATGATCCCTCCTGTGCAACAAGTACAGCGATATGAGATTGACACATGACAAAACGTTTTTTCATCTTCAGTCTCATATTCATTATACTGATCGTTGGCTTACTTATCTTCACAGCCAAACAACCCGAAACTGATTTGCCATCCTTTACATCAGTGCCGACAGCAAAGACTGAAGCAGACAATAAATCACAGCATGACCATCATTTTCTAAATACCAGCTTAAGCCCCAAAGCCGCGTTTGAACTCGGTATTTACTATACAAAAAACAAGTCAGAGAATAAAAGTAGTCTTAAAAAAGCCATTGACTATATTCAGTATTCAGCTGCCACTGGCTATGCTGAGGCTCAATTCAAACTGGGGCTGATGTATTTTCAGGGCATTGCTCTGCCAGCCAATCAGGCCGTTGGTTTTTACTGGATTAAGAAAGCAGCCGAAAACAATTATCCTGAGGCGCAACTCTATCTGGCCTATATGTATAAAAACGGCATTGGTACCCGAGTCAATATGTTCCAATATGCCTACTGGCTTGATCGCGCCCGTGATAATGGCATCGTCAATCCATCGATTGTCGGAATTATGCACGCTTAAGCGGATACGTTTATAACCTGTTATATATTAGCAACAGTCACACCCGTATTTGCTACTAATACATTAACATTATTGTTGATTTCAGGAGCTTCATAGACTGGAGTCATTACAGCAGCAGCTCCAGGCGCTGCCCAATAAGTTAATCCATTCATCCGCATATAATGCGCTCTGAAAACATCGGCGGCCAGCGTCTTATTCGATATCGGAATGGTTCTTGTCCCAGTCACATTTAAACGACCGTTTCCAGCTCTCGTATTCACAGCAACATTCTGAGTTGGTCTCAAGCCTCCCCAGTTATATCCCCAACGCCAATGATTTTGAAATCCTCCTCTGAAGTTCCAGTTTTTAAAAATTCCAAATGGATTAAACCCTCTTAAATATGTCTTAAGCCGACTTTCAGGTTGACGATTAATCATCTCTCCAATTGTGCCATTTATGCCGATATCAGCAATTGTCCGTCCTGCTTGAGCTCCTATTCGCGTCCAATCCCCATCTTTTGAAGTCTGATACATTTTCAGAGAGAAGAAAAGTGCCCGATCCCAAAATACATTTGATGGCAAAACAGCTTGAGCTAGATCCGCTAAAATAAGCATTGTCCATACAATCGATTCATCACTGCTATTGCCTGAGAATAGAGTTTTTCCTCGGGCCGTTTCAAATGCAGTTGCCCATATCATCGTCGTTAGATACCCATAAGGTAGAAAAGCAAGCGCAATACCAACAGACATACGAATAATCATCATCGTATCATCAGCTTTAATGGCAAAATACAATCCCAAGCCACCAAGAGTCAGGCTATTGGCAAATCCGAAGCTAAATCCCAACATAAACTCCATGCCATCGCTAAAAACATCTGGAATTGATAAATCCAGTTCCCAAAGATTATCCTGTCTCGATAGAATATCAATGGCATATCCACCGCTTGGATCTGTTTTATTCATAGCATTATTTTCATAGGCGGCAAAACCATTTATCACCGGAGCATGTCGGTAATCATAGGATGTAAAGCGCCCAGTAGTGGTGTCATAAACCCGATAACCGTTATCAGAAATGTAGAGTTTGGCTATTCCTGAATCTGGAAGTGGTTTCAGATTTTTATAAAGATCTTGAATGAAAAACTGAGGAGCGGCCATCAGTCCAAAAGTTTCTTTACGAATATCACTGCCAAAGGGAGAGCGTAAGAGACGATAACCGGAATAATTCCCCTGATAATGCGTCATGTTAAACGCCTGTGTGCCGGTGACATCATTCAAAGCAATCACGCTGAGATTCGGTATCGCTGTCTGACCATCAAAACTGGCTTCAATCAAATTAAAACCGTCACCCAAATCAGAACTTCGGATAACATAACCGCCCTCGCTAAATCTCTGACAAGATTGACCGGTCTGGCATTTTATATCATAGACATATTCAAGTGTTCCCAAATAAGGCACGGCAACACGCGCAACTTTATAGTGAGATGTTTCATCGTCATACTGCTCATAATCCCACTGCAAAAGTGCACTGCGACCGAGTTTATAGACAGCCGGGGTAGACTGTTGCATCGGCGTTTTATAGATTCGCAAGGCATCAAAATGATTCTCTGTCGTGTAATCCAACTCAAGCTTTGTCGAATCGTCCGCTGATATACGCGTAATATTTCCAAGCCCTTTAGCATCAAGTTGGTATTGGAGCTCCGAGTTAGGTTTTAAATGATTGGAGCTTGTCGATACGGTTTTGGTATTAAGGTTAAAATCCTTGGCAATAGGCTGATAGTTTATTGTTGCAGCCGCATAGGTATTTTGCGTATTACCAAACGTATCGTATCGATAGCTGACGACATCAGCTTGATTCAATGAAAAATTCACCAATTCATGATCTGCGTTTAAGGTAAAATCCATCACATCCTGCTGATTCACCAAATGCATGATCTGATTCATATAGTCATAACCGTATCTATACTGCTGCTGCAATACACCATCTGCCTGACGTATCTGTGTGTCTATCAGTCGGTTATACCTATCATATTGATAGTCAATCGTCGCCACGGTCGTTCCGTTATTGATTATTTTCTCTCGCGCCAGCAATCCTAGACTGTTATATAACCAGATTTTCTTCTGTGGCCCTACTGTCATTGATTTTAACTTTCCGTTATCGATCCCCGCACTGTCATAGTATTCATAGCTGACCTTAAGTGGATGATTAAAAATCATCAAATCAACCTGTATCAGACGTCGATAACGATCATAATGATAATTGGCATCGTACTCTCCAGCATATCCACTCTCAATGCCATTTGGATATAATCTATAATGGTAGGTTAACAGCTGACCAGCGGCATTGTAATCCATATCAACTTTGCCGTACTCAGGGTTTTTCGTATTCATCATCAAATCGGTGATGCGTTTGATCCTCCCCTCTTCAGTATACTCATAGGCAAGATCATAGTTTAACTGACCATTATCCGAGCGGCGCTGCTCTTCCAGTGGTAAGTCAGTGTCAGGCAGATAACTGTAGGTTGTTGTATAGCCATTGCTTTCACTCTGACGTGTCTTTCTGCCTTTATCATCGTACTCAAATATTTTTTTCTCAATAAGACCGGGGCCAGATTCTAAAGCAGTAACAACTTCCTGATCATCACTGTCAAAAACACGACGATAGTATGGATAGAACTGCTGATCATTCTGTGGTTGATAGGCTTTCAACGCTTTTTCACCGGTTGGTGAATAAAAGGTATAATCTTTTGCTCCATGGACGCCGGTTTGAACGGTTGGCAGCCCTCTGACATTATACTTTTGGGTGATTATCCCTTGACTATTCTCTATAGCCGTCACCCTATTCTGTGCATCAAAGGTATAGTGAGTTGCCTCATTTGCATTTGCAATCAGCTGTTTAAGATAATCGCTGCCAATCATCGCCTGATTTAATGCCTCTATGCTAATCCTATCGGAAGGAATGAGATAACTGGCCAGTTTATTCTGTAGATTATCCAATGAAAAAACATCAAGCTGAACATTCGGTGTTGTCACCTTACCATCAAAAAAAACAACCGATCCAATGACAGTAATTCCCTCATCCGACTGTGTTGAATCAATTTCTGAAAAACGTCCCGTTGATTGCAGATTATATGTGATAATCATCGAACCATTGTTTAAGGTATTGACTTCTTTATAGATAAAATCACCATCATAATAGTTCTCCGTTTCACCGAGTTTGGTACCATTGGCGGCCCAGCTTTCCTTACGCACCGATTTACCAGTATCATCATAAAAATAGATCTCCAGTGGTTGCCTTTTCCCCTCCACAATTGTTCCTGAGGCAATTAATTGTCCAGTTCCTGGCATTAGCGCTTCATAGCTTAGGGGGACTCCATTTTGAAGTGTTGTTTTATATAGGACATCTCCTTCCTGTTGGTAACTTATCTCGATGTCATCATCATAAGGTCGATCTACTTTAACGGTGTTACCTTTATCATCATAGCGGTAGGTGGTTGTTCTACCGATCACATCAGTTGATGATAGCAGACGCCCCGTATAATCATAGATTCCAGTTGTCTGTTCAAGCTCCCTGCCGTTGGACTTCTGTTTGCGTATCATCGTCTGGCGCAGATAATCACCAGATTGATCAAAGCGATATTCATTTTGAATATTGTTAAGTTCATCGCTATCACCCACCAGCTGATTATCACGATAATATTCAGATCCCAAACTCACAGTATCATAATATTTTTGTTGCAAATTCATCCTGACTTCTTGACCATCTGTGGTGAGATAATAACTGGAATATGAACTGAGTTCCCCGGTGGTATTATAACTATAATAAAATCGCAATCCCTTTACCTCTATAGACTCACCAGCTACAGGCTCACTATATTGTAATTGACTGCTGTTGTATTGCGCCATCAAAGACAGTTTCATAAGCTTTGAATAAGTAATGGTGATCGTTGAAGGACTATCATATAAGAGACTTTTTTTATCATTTGAAGCGTAATCCGTTATCATTGTCTGAGCTGAAGTAACAACCTTTGCAACACGACCAAAATCATCATAGATTATATGATTATCATCGGCAACGACAAAGTCAGTTTGCTCAGGGGCTGCCACCTCTAGAGATGGCTCATGCAGCAACGGCAAACGATAATAATGAAGCCCAGAGAGCACAGGTTTATTATAGTATGATAAGTAATCATACCAGATGTTAACATCCTTAGCGGCTTCACTGTCGACTCTGACAGGTAACTCGGGGTAACTTATACAGCTGGCGTGTTTTAAATAAATGCTGCCCCTGCTCATCCGTTCTAATAGACTGAGTTTCAAGCGTCGACAGACGATTTAAGTAATCGTATCGCTTAGTCTGGTAGCCTGTTTGATTGCTGTCAATGCCTGTACGATACCCCTGTGAAATCTGCTGGGCATAGATAAGCCCTCGCAGTCGCAAATCACCTTCCATACCACCTGCCACCATATTTGACCAGCCAACACGATTTGGGAACATATAGTTGCGAAAACTCAGCTCATTTTGTTGTGAATTACTCAAATTTCGATCATTAATGCCAAAAGGTGTCCAGTTAACAATCTCCCCCTGATCTCCCAATATATTCTTCAGCGTCATCATGTCAATGGTGGCGTTATAAAAGCCCATTCCTGTCGTATAACTATAACCTCTGGGTTCAAAGGTATAAATTTTATTTGCCGCTGTTTTAATCTGATAAAGAAAAGTTGTCGATTTACCGTCGACAGGCTCATAAATAAACTGATAATCGTTGCCCAAATGATCCTTATAGTCGATAATACCATCGTTAGAATCGGTTGAAAATTTAACCACTCTAGGCGGAGCCTGCTGCCCAATCGCACTATATTGAGGCAGAACGCTTATGACTGTATAGTTGGCTCCATCTCGAACAATCTTTATTATTGCTTTATATTCACCCATGCTCTTTGCATTGGCTGATACGATAAGCTCATTAAAATGGATGGTGGAATCATCCACAATAACAACGTTAAGCCAGTTAAAACTGTATTTTGCCGAAGGCGAATCCACACTGATCGGTAAATAAATCTGTTGCTCTGCCGTCGGATCTGAGAAATTATGGAATACATACCGCCATCCACCTCGAGTACTGATGGTGATATCCTTGCCATCAAGAACCTCCTGCAAATCGGTATCAATAAAAACACGTTGGTCGGTGGAGGCAAAATTTGAGGTAATTGACAACGGCTTAACTTTTATTTTTCCTTGCGCCCGGATAATTTGAAAACTAAAATTTTCATCTTTCAGCAAGACATCATAGCTTGGATTGCGTAGCATCCCTTCTTGGCTGGCAAAATCTCTAATCGCTTGAGCTCTGACCATAGGAATATTATCAATACCCCAAAAACCCATTGAAAATCGGTTCGCAAAAAAACCTGCATCGACAAGTTGTTTATTCACATTATCATCTTTCGCTGCGAGACATGGAGAGCGGAACGCGAGGTCGAGTAGACCCGGGTAGTCTTGCGCTGTAAACAGCAAGCGACGTGCCGTAGGCGCCAGAGCGAAGTCTGTGAAACAGCTTGTACCCAAGGCGTAGAGTAGAATCGGAGACAGTTGCCTGCTCGGAATGAACGCAGTGAATTTGTGAAGGTATGCTGGCGAGGCGGACGTCCCGGGCAAAATTTATGCCGCCGAGGATAGCCGATTCGATTTTGTATATGGATATACAAAATCTATTATGAGGCCCGAGGCACCCAGCTCAACCTTGCCATGCATAGCCTCCAGATAATTATTCTGCGAATAGCTTAAATACAATGGCCAACTTTCAAAATACCCCATATCTGCCAATGGCAATTTGAAAGACAAGGCACCAGTTTGAGGGTTAAACATCAATGCCTTGATGCTTGTGATCTGAGATTCCTGAATGGTTCCTGTGGATTTATTTGGAATCTGTCCATAACCTGGCGATAATAATATACAGAATAAGTACAACAACATCAGGCACCTGAATGTGCGCCCGCGCAGAGCAAATCCAGACCACCCATACCTTGTTCTTTTCTTCCTTATCAACATTTCCATCCTACCCTTCATGTCTAAACACATAAATCCATATCATATCCAAGTTCTGATAAAATATCATCAAATTATTTAAAATAATTACAAATTACAACTTTAAATCCTGCATGAGACCTAATATTGCTCCTTTTTAAATCTGTTTCTTGTTTATTTTTTACTTTTAATTTGAATTTTTATTTGACAGCCAACTTGTTTGTGAATTATTATCCGAAGTGGAAGTTGAGGATTATAAGAACACCCCATCCGTGATTAACCGCAATGGAGCTAGCCTTCAATTGCAATAAAGCCCCTCCTCGAATCTTAGAAAATCAACCTTTGATAATCGGCTTAGGATGGGAAATATTATACTGAAGTCAGCTTAAAAAGGAAAATAAACGTGAGAAAATGGATCATCATTCTATTGACAATGACCATCTCAGCGACAGGTTATTCATTTAATCCGCATAACGGCTACATTCGCCTATATAATCTCGGCGTCTATGATGAGAATTTAAATCTAATCCCACTTCGAGCCACTCATAAGTGGCTGACGACAGAAGGCGGACGATGCAAAAGAGGCAATGATGGAGACTTGAGTGCCTTGGATATCCATCCTCAGGACGATCGATACTGGTTTTATTATGACAGTAGCGGCCGTATTGGCAGAAATCGATCTTGTGACTTCAGACTTAAATTTCTTGATTTCTCAGGAAGTATTGACGTGCGCATGGCAATAGATGACTGGACCAACGGCAATTATGGAGACTTTGAGGCCAATAATATAAAAGAATCAGCAGGTTACAAGATTGCAACAGCAGAGCATGACAGCACGGTCGCCGTCTGTGTGAGTAATCGAGATGATATCACCCATGACCAGTTGGATGATGCCTGTAAAATTTTGCTGAAATCGTATGCCAGTGATGATTTTATGCCGACGGATAAATGGTGGGATCACCTGGCCTGATAGATTGATGAAAACAAGGAATTGTGTAATGAAAAAACCAATATTGCTGTTTTGTACTATGTTGCTTAGTTCAACAGCTACAGCCCAGGTTATATCATCGACCATCATTGATGGTAAATTATCCCCCACTGACCTACAGCCTATTTTATATCCAGATTATAAACGACTACTCTCAATTCAACCTGATGCAAAATATCTGTTTGTACAAAACATTAATGGTATTGGCTCTGACGGAATTATCTACATCGATGAAGCTAATGAAGATCTCACAAAAAAACTCGATTCACTTTTGCGCAAAGCAGAAACTCAGAATGATGATAATACGGTTGGCAGCTACCCTAAGTATTGCCCAGGCATTCTCACTGCAAACGGTTTTCTCTATGGCGATGCTGAATTTAATCCAGAAACTCAATCACTCAATCCCATCAAAGCTCAATGGACAGAAACAGAACGATATTATGAAGAATTCACTGTATTTGGTGCGAGAGTCTATGATATAACCACTTTTGAGAGTCACACGACCAATTGCAGCATCAACATGACTCAACATAAAATGCACTCCTCAACGCATAAAGACTGGATATTTAGAGATGGGAAAACAGCCAAATATCTAACCTTAAATGGTGCCTGCTATCAAAATATAAAACGACGTTATGCCGATGATCCTAGTGACTTGAATGTACAGCTTTATGTTGCCAACGATGAGTCACGGGCCGAGATCTATGATACAGATGATGGTCCTGATTATGACTATTATTACAGTTTCAGCGGGCAGGGTTTTTGTGAACCTGGTGAAATTCAAGATATGAATCTGGTTCAATTTTTTGAAATGTTGGCCTATGAAACCCAGAAATTTTTTGTTGAAACCATTCCTGGAGCTGCTGAGTGGTTTGCTGATCAATATGGTGTAGCCGTAGAAACTTGTAAAGAACACATGGATGCAGATTTTTATGGTGCCTTTGCAGCAGGTTGCTTCTATGCGCTTGATGGCATAGAAACTGCCACTGACTGGGTTTACACTGACGTTATTGTTCCGACTGTTGAGGAAGTTCCTGATTTTGTTGCCGAGGATATACCTGAATACGCCAATATCGTTGTGGATTATTTTCAAGATGATTTTGTTGGTGATCTGACGGAATTCGGCAGAACAATTGACTTTCTAAACCTTGAAGATCTGGTCAATAATCCCGAATCTTGGTTTGATGATGTTGAAGATGCTTTTAGCATCGATGTGGATAATGTCATCGACGATGCTGGGGATTTCCTCGACGATGCCAAAGACGCCACCGAAGATATTATCGATGATACCGGTGATGAGATATGTGATTTTTTTGGCTGCTGATCCAGTATGAATAATGTTAACTTAGCCTCAAACAATAAGGACATCCATGAAACGTCTGATATCTATCATTGTCTTACTCTCTTTAAGCTCTCTGTCTTTTGCCAGTGGTTATCCGGTCACCATGTTTACGATTCAGAATAAATCCTATATCCGTGATTACCGGAGTATGTGGCCGGCAATAGAAATTAAATATGACTATTCATGGACGGGTAATGGTATCGATGAGTACGACATCGATAATGATGAAGACATGGGGAAAGTCATCTATCCGGATGATGGCTCGGGTCGCGATTATGATGACAAATATATCTATATCGTCTCTGAAGATTCGGTTAAAAATACGGATGAATATGAAACACTTTATATAAATTTTTACCGTATCTCCTCTGGCATTAACCTTGGCAAATTTGCCACAGCTGCCTTATCACTCCACGCCTCAGATGACGATATAAGTCTCACGAATATCCGCATTATTGACATTGATCGATCCCTGCCCTACCGTCTTGAGATCGATAAAAAAAGCAGCCAGATGTTTGAACTTAATGTTATCAACCTATCACCTCCGACAAATATTTTTGACAGCTGGGATCCGAGCTGCGGCTTTATCTCACTAACAGGGACTGAAATTTCTGCTGTCTGCTTAAATAAGCAAAACAGCAGTCAAACCAGTACACTTGATGTCAGACGCTGTCAAAACGCACAGTTTAAAAATGACAATGGCAAACTGACTTGTGTCAATCCAGGAAACTGGAAACCCGTGGAGGAAGCTGTCTTGGGTTCCTGGAGTAACCACTGCCGCAATGCCAGCCTCAATGACAGCACCCTGCATGCCTACTGTTCGGACACAAACGGCACTATCATTTCAACTGAGCTGGACTTAAAAAGCTGCCCCATTAATAATGTTAAAAATGATAATGGTCAGCTCATGTGTGATCTGCCTTTTGTCAGTTTAACCGATGAGCAAAACTGTAAAGACATCAAGTATAATCTTGGCATCCTCGGCGCATCCTGCTTGGCTGATTCTGGTGATTATGCACCCAGAAGCACCATTACTCCGGCGACATGCCATAACGGAGAAATTGCTAATCGCAATGGTAAACTGGTCTGCGCTGAAACAAAGACAAAAACCGAGCAATTTCGCTTTGATATAATCAATAATTCACTACTTTATGGCACCATCGGTGGCAAAAGCATTCACTATCAAATCGGCTGGGATTCTGCTGATACTGATTTCAGTGTCAGCGGCAATGAATCTGAGTCCTTGAAACTGGGACCTAAAGGGAGTCGTTTTACCGATGATTATGATGATAAAAACATCTTGGTAACTTCTTATAACAACGATCAACGCCTGTTTTATATCAATATTTTTGCAGATGGTGGCAACAATGCTCTTATGGCACGAGCCGAGATAACACTTAATACGGATAACAAACCCGGTCAGATTAAACTGACAGAACAATCTGGTCAATATGGCTTAGTTGCAGAGAAAACTGGCGATAATCAGGGCTGTCTTATTAAAATTCAGCGCAATAAATATACAGATTGGATGTTAA
>JBMSHD010000051.1:0-15127 GCA_049416425.1 Francisellaceae bacterium
TTCGTATGAACAATATGAATACAATAATGGGAAGTTATTTTGAGCGCGTTCCTAAGAGTGTTTTCTTGATGACTCGACAGTATTGATTTTTAATGTAATCAAACCATGAGTCAAACCATGCTCTGAAGGCTCTGGGTTTTGCGCTATGATGGTGTAAGCGAATAAAACTGCCCTCCAGGTGTTTAGGCAGGATCATAAAGCACTCGATCAAGGAGGCAATAATCACACAGATGACGACAACAGGAATGGCAAACAGCACCTCTCCGGTGATATCGCCGACAAGCATCAGTGGAATAAAAGCCGCCACGGTCGTCAGAGAGGAGGCCAAAACCGGAATCAGCATTCTTCTAGCACCGTAAATGGCGGCGTTAGCGGGTGGTTCGCCATTTTCAAAATTGGTATAGGCCTGTTCGCCGACAACAATGGCATCATCAACGATAAAACCCAGTGCCATAATGATGGCAAACAGACTGACCATGTCGATGGAGCCGCCGGCATAATAGAGCATGAAAAATGTCGCCATAAAGGCGATGGGAATGCCGGCGGCCACCCAGATGGCCACCTGAAAGCGTAGAAAGAGCATTAAGATCAGCAGAATAAATATCAGACCGGTGATGCCGTTCTCCAATAGCAGGTTGATGCGTTCGTCGATCAACAGCCATTTCTCATCATATAATTTAAGATGAACCGATTGCATATCGGCGAAATTCATCTGCTCATACCATCGATGAAGACGCTCGGCCATGACAAAAGAGCTCTCATCTGACGTTCGTTGAAGAATCATCTCCACGGCCGGTTGTCCCTGATAGGTGATAGATTGCTCGTTTTCCTTTTTCTCCAGTGAAATAACGGCCATATCACCCAGTCGATACAGATAACTGTCACGATCGATTGGCAGATTCATCATCGCGGCAATGGTTTTGGCGGCGGTTTCAACCCGTAGCTGGCGGCTTGATAACTCTTTGGCAGCCTCTCCTATGGGTCTGTTCTGGCTTTGTCTGTCTATCATATCGCCAAGCTCAGAGAGACTGAGTCCCAAGGCATGTAAAGTGGTTATGGGAACCTTGATGAGCATCTGTTGTTCATAAAGACCATAAAGCTCGATTTTGGTGATTCCCATATCCAGCAATTGGCGCTCATAACGATAGCTCAAGGTTCTTAATGCCTCATGAGAATCGATGCCGCTGATGATAACCCTGGCGACGGGCTCGTAGAACTCGATTTTGGTGACGACCGGCTTTTCACTGCCTTGTGGCAGGTTATCGATGCTGGCGACTTTTTCCTGAACATCCTGTAATGCCGATGACATATCCGCACCTTGTTTGAATTCGAGTATAACGGTTGCGCTGCCTGTTTTTGCGGCCGACTGAATCTTCTTCAGTTTGCCGATATCATTTAATTGATTTTCAAGCAGCGGAATGATAGAGGCTTCCGTATCCGTTGCCGAAGCTCCCGGCCAGACAACGGTAACGGTGATGAAATTAATCGTAAACTTTGGTAAAAATTGGACATTTAGGTGATAGATGCCCCAGCCGCCCATTAAAAGCATTAACAGCATCAGCGTGTGTGCGGCAATTTTATGACGGACAAAAAAGGCGATCATAATCCTGTGCTCAGTGTTGATAGTGTATCGCGATCAACATCGACTAGTAATCCGCTTCTGGCTTCTCCCAGATGAGATGTCATGATAAGATCATCATCGGCAAGTTTAGGCGAGTTGACAATTTTATATTGGGCTCCAGCGTTGTCATACCAGTCGCCTAAAATAGTGATATCGACGCGAATAAGACGGCGGTTTTTAATGATAAACAACCAGGCATTTTGGTAGATGGCGGTAATCGGTACGATATAACCTTCGACTGCGGGAAGATAAACATAAAGCATATGGATCTTATCGGCCACAAGCGCTAAATTTTGATTGTCGGTGGGGGTGAATATGGCTAGCTGTCCAAGTCCCGAGGCGCTGGATTTAGGGATGATATTTTCTAACGCTGCGAGACATGGAGAGCGGAACGCGAGGTCGAGTAGACCCGGGTAGTCTTGCGCTGTAAACAGCAAGCGACGTGCCGTAGGCGCCAGAGCGAAGTCTGTGAAACAGCTTGTACCCAAGGCGTAGAGTAGAATCGGAGACAGTTGCCTGCTCGGAATGAACGCAGTGAATTTGTGAAGGTATGCTGGCGAGGCGGACGTCCCGGGCAAAATTTATGCCGCCGAGGATAGCCGATTCGATTTTGTATATGGATATACAAAATCTATTATGAGGCCCGAGGCACCCAGAGAAAGACAGCCCTTGTGTTTGTTATTGTCATCAGGGTTTAAGCAGGCATAGATCGATTTATTCTCACCAATTGTCTCAAGCTGACTATTGCTGATCATGGCTTCCAGTTTGAAGCTCTGTGGATCATGAAGGCGTAGCAATGGAGTAGTCGTTGAGATAACATCACCGACAGAAACCAGTTTTTCACTGATCACACCAGTAAATGGAGCCGTAATAGAGGCGTCGTTTCGATCTTTAATGGCCAGATCGAGTGCGGCTTTTGTCTTATCAATCTCAAAATGCAAGCGCTGGTCTTCCAGCTGACAATTATCGAGTTCAAATTGACGACTGTCACGTTCTGCGCGGCTTTTGAGAGCCAAATCTTTAGCCTGATCATATTCATAGGCCGAGGACTGCTTTTGTGCTAGCAGCTGTTCAAGGCGCATGAGGTGGCGGGCAGCCAGCTCATATGAATTTTCAGCCTGCTCTAAAAGTGCCTCTTTATGCTGGCAAGAGCGGCTATTTTGCTGACGTTGTATTAAAAGGGAGTCCAGCTGAGCCTGATTTGATTCTACCTGAAGTGCGAAGCGATGGGTCTCTAGCTGTATTAACAGCTGTCCTTTTGCTACCTTTTGACCCTTATTGACAGGGATGTTTATAATGCTTCCGGCTACTTCACTGGAGATGACAGCATCCGTAAATGCGCGAGCATAGGCGACGGTTTTATAGATTGGAGAGAGGGTTTGATGGGTTAAATATTGAGCATTGACCATGGGTGCTGTTTCTGGTTTTTTTTCGACACCAGCAGAAGGTGGAAACAGCCACAATGAAGCGGCGGTAATGACAAGAGCGATAAAAATGACAAAACTGATCAGCGCTCTTCTGACAGGTTTTATTTTCATCCTTATTCCACATCGATATTGCCGGTAACTTTAAGTTTAGATAGTAAGCATAAAATCGACAAGCTCGGTGGAAGAGGCGATAGATAATGCCTAAGTAAAAGTCAACAAGGAAAAGCGCTCAGAAAAAGCTGGCAATAAGACCGATCAGTCCACCAAAGATGCCGCCCCAGACAACGAGCCAGCCTAAGTGGCGTCGGATCATATCCTGAATGATATCCTTGACCATTTTGGGGGTTAATTCGGCGAGTCTGGCATCGATCATCTTCTCAAGCTTGCTGTTGATGACATCGGCATCAAAGTGGGCAGTTATATCGTCAATTTTGCTTTTAAAGTCATCGGCTGCTATGGTTTCATCGATAATGCCATCGAGTTTATGAATGAAGCTCTCCCGCATTGGCTCCAGTGCCTCTCTGCCGCCCAAAAAGGACTCGATCATACCACCGAAGGAGCTGGTCATCACCGCCTCGATGAAGGCGTCAAACAGTTTGTTGTAATCGATAGCCGCCTTGATCTCATAACCGATTTTGGTATGATCAATCGCCGAGATGCTCAAGAATTTCTCGATATTGGCACGAGAGAAAAACTGTGAGAGGATCATCTTTTTAATGGCACGCTTAAAGCCCTCAAATTGCTTGGGGATAACGCCTGAACCGTAGACAAAGGGAATTTTGTCAAAAAGCATGACGATAGCCAGCCAATTGGTGATAGCGCCTGAGAGGGCATAAAAACCGATAGCTTTGATATGTGGTTCAGCCAAAGCAATACCGAGAAGGCTGATAATAAGGGCGATAAGGTTAGTAGTTAGACTTTTGTTAATCATTTAAAATGATAATCCAGTGTTCTCTCCAAGGCTTCACGCATAGAGACTTTTGGCTGCCAGTTGAGTTTGGTTTTGGCGTTTTCAATTGAAGGAACGCGACGCTCAACATCCTGATAACCACTGCCATAATAGCTGCCGGAGTCGACGCTGATAATCTCGGTATTTTTCGCCTTTTCTCTATATTCGGGATAGCGAGCCATGGTCTGAAGCGTCAATTGTGCCAACTCGGCAATGGAGTACTCATTGTCGGGGTTGCCGATATTGAAGATGGCGCCTTTTGCCGTTGTGTTTCTTTTTTTGACGATTTCAATCAAGGCCTCGATGCCATCATCGATATAGGTGAAACAGCGTCGCTGTCTGCCGCCATCAACAAGTTTTAAGGGTTTGCCGTCCATGATATTGGAGACAAATTGAACCAATACGCGTGCCGATCCATCTTTAGACGACTTGATATCATCCTGTTTAGGGCCGATCCAGTTGAAAGGGCGAAAAAGCGTATAGCTCAAGCCTTCTTGCATGCCATAGGCATGAATAACGCGATCGAGAAGCTGTTTGGCGGTTGAGTAAATCCATCTGGGTTTGTTGATTGGTCCTGTTACAAGCCTTGAGCTCTCTTCATCAAAGGGGATATCTGGACTCATGCCATAGACCTCAGAAGTCGATGGAAAGACGATGTGTTTTTTGTGTGTGACGCACAGCTTGATGATATCGATATTAGACTCATAATCAAGCTTATAAACCATGAGTGGATCTGAGACATAAAGCGCCGGATTGGCTACGGCAACCAGTGGAAAGATGACATCACATTCTTTGATTTTATCTTCGACCCATTCGCTGTTTACCAGCACATCGCCCTTGACGACATGAAGTCGGTCATGGTCTATAAATTGGCTGATCTTATGATCGGATAAATCCATACCATGGATTTCCCAGTCCGTTTCGACCAATATTTTTTCAACCATGGCGCTGCCGATAAAACCGTTGATGCCAAGGATCAGTAATTTAGTCATTGTTTTTCCTTTCAGTATTGATGATTTCGCGGATGATAAATCGCGGTCGTTTTCGGACTTCTTCATAGATGCGACCGATGTATTCACCGACGATGCCAAGCCCCATCAACAGGATGCCAATCAAGAAATATTCGATGGCAAACAGGGTGAAGACGCCGTTTGCATCAGGGCCGAAGAAGATGCGTTTGACGATCAGATAGATAAACAACAGCATGCTCAATATCGAGACGACGAGTCCCGACATGGTGAAAAACTCCAACGGTGCCTTGGAGAAATTGGCAAAAAAATCGAAGTTATAACGAATAAGCTTGTAGAGATTGTAGCTCGATGTGCCTTCTTCACGAGCCGCATGCCTGACACCGACATCGGTTGGATTTGAGGCAAAGCTGTGCGCCAATGCCGGCAGAAAGGTTGAGTTCTCACCGGTGGCAACGACACGATTGATGACCTCTTTGGTGTAGGCGCGGAGCATGCAGCCCTCATCGACCATATCGATTCCTGTGAGCTTAAGCCTGAGTGAATTATGAAGCCTGGAGACGAAAAGTCGCCATTTTTTATCCTGCCTGTCCATGCGATAGCCGCCGACGACATCATGTCCTGCTTCAATTTTCTCTAAAAGAAGCGGAATGTCTTCTGGATAATTTTGTAAATCGGCATCCATGGTGACGATCACATCGCCTCTGACCTGCTCGAAGCCGGCCATAATCGCCATATGCTGACCAAAATTGCGGTTAAAATCGATAATGACGACTTCATCGGGGCGCTGCTTGTGCATCGCTTTCAATAATTCGATGGATTTGTCTTTGCTGCCGTCATTGGTGAAGATAACCTCGTAAGGTTTACCGATATTATCTAGCGCCGGAAACAGACGACCGAAAAGCGTCGACAGGACTTCTTCTTCATTATAAATCGGAATGACGACACTTAAATAGGGATGATTGGACATGGTGGCCTCAGTACGATTTGTTGGCAAAAACTTGATAAAGCGCCTCGATGACGTCATCCTGTTCGGACTCGCTCATCGTCGGGAAAAGCGGCAGACTGAATATCTTGGCACCGATGTCTTCGGCCTGTGGAAAGTCGCCTTTTTTAAAACCGTATTTCTCGGCATAATAAGGGTAGAGATGGGCGGCCTCAAAGTGGATGCCGGTGCCAATATTCAATGCCTTGAGCTTTTCAATCACCTCATCTCGAGTCAGATTTGTTTTAGCGGTGTTAATCGTGGGTGCAAAAAGATGCCAGGCGTGTTTATGTACATAGTCAGGTGCTTGAGGCAAAATGAGATAATCAAAATCTTTGAGTTTTTCCTTGTAACGATTAACCAGCCTGGTACGCGCCTCGATAAAGCCATCGAGCATCGGCAGTTGATGAATACCCAAGGCGGCCTGCATATCCATCATGTTGTATTTATAGCCGGGATAGACGATCTGATAATGAGGTGAGCCGCTTTTGCCAAAGCGATTCCAGGCCTCTCTGTCCATGCCGTGAAAGCGAATGAGCGAGATCTTTTTGGCAATCGCATCATCTCGGGTGATGACGCATCCGCCCTCACCGGTGGTGATGTTTTTATTGGGATGAAAACTAAAAACCTGTAAATCACCGAAACTACCGATTTTTTTACCTTTGTATTCGGCACCGATGGCATGTGCGGCATCTTCAATGACAGCCAGTCCATATTTTTGGGCAAGCGCATAGATCTTATCCAAATCCACGGGAGCGCCGGCAAAGTGTACCGGCATGATGGCGCGGGTTTTTTCACTGATGGCCGCCTCAATGGCATCGGCATCGATATTATAGGTGTGTCTGTTGACATCGACGAGTCTGACTCGTGCTCCGACGATTTCGATGACATTTAAGGTGCAGGCAAAGGTCATCGGTGTGGTGATGATCTCATCTTCCGCACCGATATCGAGAGCCATCAATGCCAGTTGAAGACCGGCGGTGGCAGACGATAGAGCCAGCGCGTGAGGTGCCTGTGTGTAGTCGGCTAGCATCTGTTCAAATTTTTTGAGTTTTGGGCCTGAAGTGATCCAGCCAGATTTAAGGCAGTCGACGACTTCAGAAATTGCTGCCTCAGACAAAACCGGGCGGGCGAAGGGGAGAAATGTATCTCTCATTTAAGCGTTCTCATTTGTTGGCTCTAAAATTGGAGCGTTTATACTGAATTTGTTATGGCTTTGGTGTTTTAGGCTGGTTTTGCCACCAGATAAACACCGAGAATAATAACAAATATGCCGGCAATTCGCATCAGTGTCAGTGGTTCGCTGAAGAGAAAATAACCGGCAATGGCGGTGATGATATAGCCGATCGATACCATGGGATAGGCGACACCAACGGGCACTCTGGATAACACCATAAGCCAGACAATGACCGAAATAACATATGAGGATAGTCCCAGAATAATAAAATAGTTGGTGGCAAGTTTCCAGCCAATCGGCCAGATATTGGCAAGCGTAAAGCTGAATTCACCGATTCTGTCGACACCAAATTTTAGTAAAAGCTGAGCCGAGGCATTGAGGCTGACACCAAATAATAATAAAAGCCAGATTGTGATGGTCATGTTTTACTCAGTGTATGGTTTGTCAATAAATAGCGTTTGGGTGTGTGCCCTAAAAGATACCCTTTTTTCTCTCCAGATGCAAAGTATTGTTGATACTTATCGTCGTCCATAAACACAAAAACCTGCTTTGGAGAATCCCAGGCTTTCCAGAATGTGGCCGTTGATTTAAGCGTTTCATCGGCTCCTGAGTTAGCTAATGTGGCTGAGTGCTTCAGCTCGCCTTCAAAACCGACAATCCAGGTTAAGCGATTGAGATAGAATGGCGCATCATAGAAATAGCCACCGAAATTGGCCACCACGGCTTGTGGATGGGATTTTAATAAAGGCTTTAAAATCGTCGTCAACGGCTTCACCGATTTTTGTGAAAAATACTGGGCGCCGCTATAGCCTAAATTCAACACGAAAATCATGGCAATAACAAACAGCATCATGATTGCCTTGAGATTCTGGCGTTTAAGGTAAATCCAGCTCAGTATGGTTATGATAAGACAAATAAATGCGGCCGGGAAGAAGAGTGCGGAAAGCTCAGGAAAATAGACGAAAAATTGGGGAATAAACGGCAGAATTATCGATGCCAGTGCCAACAGGGCAAAAAAGGCGATTCCAGCGATAATACTGGCCTTGGTTGCGCTTGAAAAGACGGGTCTGTCTATAATCCTATCGAGATGGCGCGCCATTAAGATGGCAAATGGAACGATAGTCGGTGCCAGGTAGCCAGCCAAAATGGATTTGGAAAAGGCGAAAAATAAAAATATACTCGCACCCCAGATCAGCAAAAACCAGTCATCGGCATATTGAGTGCGTTGGCGAAAGTGAATATAGCCTTGTTTGATGGCCTGAGGCAGAAAACCATACCAGGGGAAAAAGCCGAAAATGAAGATGCCGAGATAGACAAGTTTACTCATTTCCCGCCCTTGCTCATCGGTGGCATATCTCAAGATTTGCTGAACGACGACATAATAGTAGGCAAATTGAGGATATTGCTGATTGACCAGTGGAATCCACGGGACTGAAATGATGGCAACGATCACAAGCCCAAGATAGAGTCGAATATCGCCCAAAAGCCGCCATCTGCCGGTGACGATCACCCAGATGCCGATGATCATCATTGGAAAGACGATGCCGATAAGCCCCTTGCTCATTACCGCACATCCGGCAAAGATAAAGGCAAATAACAGCCAGATGCTACTTTTAAGGTAGTGCTGAGGATATTTCTGTGATGCCCAGAAACAAAGCATGGTGGCGGTGAGAAAAAACGACACGCCGGCATCCATGGATAGATAGCGTCCAACGATGCCATAGAGGATGCTGGTGCCGCTGATCAGCGCCGCCCACAAGGCCACACGACGATTGGTGAAAACGAGGCGAGTCACCCAGTAGACCATGATCACGCCAATGAGTGACAGCACGGGATTGACAAGACGTGCCGCCCAGATATTGAAACCGAAGAGTTTGAGAAAAAACGCCGTTAACCAATAGATAAGCGGCGGTTTTTCAAAATAGACAACGCCATCGAGATGGGGCACCAGATAGTTATGGCTTATGACCATCTCTCGTGCGATCTCGGCATAACGACCTTCATCGGGAGTGAAAAACGTGGGCACGCCATAGAGGCAGAAGGCGGCAATCATGACGATGGTAATGATGATCAGATCGCTGATAAATAAACCATCATAAATTTTTTTGGCAGTTTTTGGCATTAATCGAGTCATTCCATGGCGTCAGTGTATGAGAGTATATACCAGGGGAAAAACATTTACCAGCCCGGTTTTTGAAGCAATGGCAGCGAACAATATACAATCGAGCTATAGAGCAATCTAAGATTTTTGTTAGATGGCGATGAGGCAGTATTTTATTTTGGCTTTATTTTTGTATTTATGGTTTTTCAACGATCTTTTTTTGAATAAAATTCATCCTGTATTTAATGTGGATACAAATCAATCAACTTGAATTTATGGAGTAACTGAAATGAAGTTTAAAAAAGCAAAATTATCTCTTATCACGGTGATGACCATTGGTGCCATCGCCTTGACCGGCTGTGGCGGCTCTTCCGATGATTCATCTGATAGTGAAGAGACGGTGACGATTTCAAGCCCTGAGGCGTTTGAATCGATACCAGGGACGACGGCGTCACTGACGGTGAGCAACACCGACACCTTTGCCTTGACGCCAGAGGCGGCAACGACAGCCAAGAATCTTCGTCTTTATTTTGACGATGCCGACATGGCCGAGTTTTTTACGGTTCACTATGAGAGTTGTGATGCCTTGGAAGCGGGTAAAGATTGCCGCATCACCGTGACTCAGACGGCCGATAAGCTCGAAGAAGGCAGTCAGATCAGCGGGTATATTCAAGGGGATAACACCGTCAAATATCCAATCGTCATCACCGTTGAGAGGCTTGATATCGTCGATACCGGTGGTATTAAGGCCATCAGTCCCGGTGAAGATGCCTATTTTGATATCGGCAATCCCACCGATTATGCGATATCTGGCCTAAATTTTGCCACAACCACAGAAGGTGTGAGCTTAAGCGATGACTGTGAAGGTGGTATTTCGGCACAGGGTTCATGCCGATTGACCGTTGCGGTGCCGGCGACGGCGACGACGTCTGATCTTGATCTTGAGATCGCCGGAGAGCAATATAATATCACTACCGATGGCGAGAATCTGGTTATCGTGCGTCCGGAGCTGAGTTTCTCGACCAACTACACCGATCTTGATAACCCGAGTGATCAGTATAATGTCGTCGAACCAGGTCAGAGTTTAACGGTCACCATTTATAACCGCACGGCCGCGAGAGCAAAAGGACTTAATCTTACCGCCACGACGCTCAACGACATCGTGGGTGGATTGACGGCCATCTCTAACGGCTGTGCCAGCACGCTGTCGGCCAATAGCCAATGTACGATAAAATTTGAAGCTGCGGCCGGCAGTGTCGATGATCGACAAACCTGGACGATCCCGGCGGGTAGCAATTTCGATGCGATCTCAACGGATATGGCTATCGTTGGTCAGGCTGATCTTCTTAACCTGAGCTCGGATGCCGATTCTGTCATCACTTCAAGCAATACACCCGCCGAGGTGAGCTTTAATCTGGCCAATAGCACAGGGTATGAGATCACGCAACTGGCGATTAAAAACATCGATTCCCATTTCACGCTCGATGCGGCTAAATCAAGTTGTGATGACAGCGCCACACTGGCTGTCAATGGCCAATGTACTTATGTCTTTAGTTACAATCCCGGCGAGGTAGGCGACTACTTTACCAAGGCCTATACCTTTGAGGTTGAAGGGGCAGCCAATAATGTCAATGTCGTCGCCACCGCCGCCATTGACACCATCAACTTAAAGCTGTTCTACACCGTGCCGTTTGACACCTTACTCTCGGGCAATCAATTGCCGAGTGAGCAGACAACTTTTGTCACCACAGCGACAGTCGATGGCCAGAAACAGCTTATCGTCGGCAGCGATGCCGGTATTGCCATCTCCAAGGATGGTGGAATCTTGTGGCGCTATATCACCGCCGGTCAAGGGCTTGCCTCTAATGATATTTACGATGAAAGTTATGCTGTCGATGGCAATATGCTTTATGTCGGTACTAATGATGCCGGGCTGTCGGCCATCGATCTGGCAAGCGGGGAGGTAGTGAAAAACTATAGCATGGGCGATGGGCTTGTTAGTTACAAAATTAAATCACTGGCCATCAGTGATGGTAAGCTTTATGTCGGCTCAGATTCGGGGGTCTCGGTGCTTGATCTGGCCAGCGGGCAGGTGGATAAGACTTATACGAGTAGCGATGGTCTCGGCAATAACTCTATCTACGCGCTTGTTGTCGATGGTAATAAGCTTTATGTGGGTATGCAAAATGGTTATGTCTCGGTTATCGATTTAACGAAAGAAGAAGTGGTTAAAAGCTATAACGACAGCAATGGTCTTGTCGGTGATGATGGATATGGCTTGGCGCTTAAAGACAACACGCTCTACTATGGTTCATTCAGTGGCATATCGGTGCTTGATCTGACCACGGATCAAGTGAGTAAAACCTATACAACGAGCGATGGGCTTATTGACAATAATGTTTATACTCTGAAACTTGTCGATAACACGCTTTATATCGGCACAGACAGTGGCATCTCTCTACTCGATGTTGACAGCGGCCAGGTTATAAAAAACTATGATGAGGGCGATGGCATGGCTGATGATCGCACTATAAACATGAGTATTGATGGTGATCTGCTTTATGCCGCAACCAGATATGGCAGTCTGTCAACCATCGATGTTTTGAATGATAGCGTTTCGGTGACGCCGGCTTATTTTGCTGGCGCCCAAATTAACTCGGTTGTCGACTATCAAGGTATGTTATATGCGGCAAATCGCTGGGGTGGTATCCATGTATTTGATGCCACAAACCACACCTATCAAGGCAGTGTCACCGTCGATAACGGTTTGCCCAGTAATCTTATCTATTCACTTCTTTTGGATGGCAGTACGCTTTATATCGGTACATATGCCGGGCTTACCGTCTATGATCTCGATAGCAAGCAAGTCACTAAGACCTATACAACAGCCGATGGCCTGATTGATAATCGAACCTATGATATCCTGAAAGATGGACAATCGCTTTATCTGGCTACTTATGGCGGTGGTGTCGCCGTTATCGATCTGGCCGATGAGACGGTGAGTAGAATCTATAGTGAAGCCGATGGTCTCGGTAGTAAGTATGTTAATGCTCTGGCTTTAGATAATGGCATGCTGTATGCCGGTTCGTACAGCGGTGGGGTATCGGTCATCGATCTGGCTAATGAGACGGTGAGCAATCCCTATACTGAGGCTACAGGGCTCGGTAGCAATAATGTTTACAGCCTGGCGTTTAATGGCGAGATATTCTATGTCGGAACCGATGATGGCATATCGGTTATCGATTTGACCCACGGTGAGGTTGAGAAAACCTACACCACCGGCGACGGGCTGGGCAGCAACTCTATTTATTCCCTTTCTGCCGATGGAAGTACACTCTATCTCGGCACTAGCAGAGGGCTTTCTTCGCTTGATCTGCTCAGCGGTGGGGTAGATAAAACCTATACTACCGCCGATGGCTTGGCTTCAAATTATATCCCTTCGTCAGGCAAATTATCGATTATCGATGGCAAGCTCTATGTACCAACGCTCGGTGGGCTGTCTGTGGTGCCGGTCGATAGTTTGGATTAAGCCTGGATAAAAACAACTATTTGCTTGTTGGTATTTGACAACGGTGGCGGGTTTTGTATATTGTTCACTGAAACTTAAGAATAATTTTAGCTCTTTTAGCGTTATTTCGTTGAAAGGATATTTTATCTAACCCCACCTAACCTCCCCTTGATCCCAAGGGGAGGGAATATTTGTCTCCTCCCCCTTTTTTTAAGGGGGAGGAAGGGGGTTCTGCGAATAATGCGTAAAGAGCCATAATTTTACATAACTCAATAAACTTAAGGAGAATGATAGCATGGCTCGTAAAAAAATTGCATTGATTGGCGCCGGTAACATCGGCGGTACATTGGCTCATTTAGCGCTGTTGAAAAACCTAGGCGATGTGGTTTTATTTGATATCGCCGAGGGAGTTCCTCAGGGAAAAGCCTTGGATCTGGCGCAGTGTGGTCCGGTTGAGGGTTTTGATGCCACCGTTATCGGCTCAAATGACTACAAAGATATTAAGAATGCCGATGTCGTCATCGTCACCGCGGGTGTGGCCAGAAAACCAGGCATGAGTCGTGATGATCTTCTGGCAATCAACAAGAAGGTCATGCAATCGGTCGGCAGCGGTATTAAGGAAAACTGTCCCGATGCCTTTGTCATCTGCATCACAAATCCATTGGATGTCATGGTTCGTGTACTTCAGGATGCCTCAGGCTTACCCGATCACAAAATATGTGGTATGGCCGGTGTTTTGGATTCCTCGCGTTTTCGCACCTTTTTGGCCTGGGAGTTTGGCGTCTCTGTGGCGCAGGTTCAGGCCTATGTCATGGGTGGGCATGGCGATAGCATGGTGCCGTTGACGGGTATGAGCAATATTGCCGGCGTCAGCCTCGACCAGCTGGTCGCTGAAGGTAAGATCACGCAGACTCGTCTCGATGAGATCGTCAAACGCACTCGCATGGGCGGTGGTGAGATCGTTGGTCTTTTGAAAACCGGATCGGCCTTTTATGCTCCGGCAACATCGGCGATTGAAATGGCTGAGAGCTATCTTCTTGATAAAAACAAAATTCTGCCTTGTGCCTCTAAAGTGAAAAAGGGCAGCTATGGATTGGATGAAGATCTTTTCGTCGGTGTGCCATCAAAAATCAATGCCAAAGGCATTGAGCCAATTGAGGTCAAAATCAGCGATAAGGAGCGTGAAAATCTGCAGGCTTCTATCGATGCGGTCAAAGAATTAAAAGCCGCCGCCGATAATCTGGTTGTCTCTTAAGGTTATTTCATAGCAGCATAAACTCGAATCTTAAAAGTTAAAGTTTGTCGCTCTTTTCCAGATGCGTGATGGATTTCAGTGCGATTACAGGGATTTACTGTCTAGGTTCGGTGAAAATTCGGCAATGCTTGACAATTCTTCTGATGTTGTAATGCAATTTTTAATACATGCAATTAGGGTGTCAGCTGACATCATGCTATTAAAACAGCGTAGTTCAACCATAGGATGCCCTCCGTAGATTCTTGGTCTTGCAGCCATTTCACTAGCGTCATTTCTAAAATGATAATATAATTCAAAAAATGCTTCAGAAGCCAGTACGTATTTTAATTTTTCAGTGTTACAGCAAAAATTCATAAACGCATATTCTTTTTCTATGCCAATGTTCATTTTATGCATTACTTAAAGCTTCCCATGTGATCAATTTTGCATTCAATAATATGGAGATATGATTCTCTATTTCCTTTTCATTATTACCAGTTATTGCATAACTTGCAATTCTATTATTAATTTTTTGACGTACTTGAAAAATTTCCCCATAATGCGTTTTAATTTCTTCTGCAATTACCCAAGGATATACAGAAGATGCTTCTGAAACTTTTGTAATGTATACCATTTCTGGTGCAGGAATGTCTAGATAACCCGCACATGGCGATATAGAATTTTTTTGTTCATATGGTAGTCCAAGCTCATTCAATAACCATTTTTGAGCATAATTAATCCCACTTACTGCTTCAATTGTAGTTACAATATATGTGCCTCCAAATCTTGCTCCAATTTCACAAAAATAGATATCATTTTGAGGTGTTAAGAAATACTCTGCATGCGTGCAACCATCTGGTGGGCATAATGACTTAAGTACTTGGTGATTTACTGCTTTTATGGCGCGTATGAGTGGATTGTCTACCATTTGAACAATGCCGCCTACATCACAGTTCATTAAATGAACTGGATTTTTTGTATATTTTACTACAAATTCATGCTCTATTTTACCTTGACTTATGAAGGTGTCTACATGATACATGGCTCCTGAAACAAAACTTTCAATCATATAAGTAGTAATATTGAACTCTATATTATTTAGTAAGGAACGCGCGCAAAATAACTTCCTTTTTTTCATGGCGAAATATCTTCCAATT